>DASSJE010000174.1:0-11992 GCA_035691365.1 Terriglobia bacterium | reverse complement strand
ACCAAATCCTACTCGAATCGAGCCGCCCCCTTCATGACATCGGATTTTGATTTTTAAAGTCTGCGGTCAGCGAAGATGAGCGGGGTTAAAATGACGCGGTATCATAATCGCGCCGGGATTGTAGCGACTGGCCATGATCAGGCTGGAGGCTTTACTTTCTGGAGGACACTTCTTTGATCACAATGGACCGGGTGGAATGAAAAAGCAAATGCCTCTCGCTTCGCGAGAACGCAGACGCTACAAGGCAAGCATCTGCGCCACCCGCGGCGCTTTTCAATCACCAATCACAAATCGCTCAATCGCCAATTTCCAAAAATCTCCTTACCCGCATGGGATTTCAAATTCAAGATTCAAGATTTCAGATGCACCCTCCGGAATGGGTAAACAGGCAAGGCGGCGCCGGGCTGAAAAGCAGATTCTTCGGCCAAAAACTGGCCTCAGAATGACGTGTGCGGAGTTGCCGTAGATGCGCGCAACGCTAACAACTCAGGCATACGTCATTCATAATTCAGAATATAATTGTTTTTCAATCGCCAATCACAATTCGCGATATGCGAAAATATATCAGCATTAAATACCAATATAATTAAACAGATCGATTGAAATTCCATTAGATATGCTATATTATATCTGCCATGGAAGATCATATGATCAAGCATATCAAACCGCTCCGCCTGGAAGGTCTACCGGAGGACATGCGCCGGGAGCTGAAAAGGGTGCGCGCCGGGCGTGGATGGAGCCAGCGGGAACTGGGACGCCGCCTCGGCCTCCCCCAGATGCACATCTCCGGTATCGAGTCCGGCAGGATCGTGCCGCGCTATGACACGCTGCTCGAACTCGTCCGCATCCTCGGCTGCGATCTCCTCATGGTCCCGCGCGCGCTCGTCCCGGCTGTCCAATCGCTGGTCCGCGATCATCTCCGGGAAGCGGGCAAGGGCGGGAGCGAGGAACGCCCCCTCTATGCCGTCGAAGACGAAGAGCCGGAATCGGATGAGGAGCGGCGCGAAGATGAATTTTGATACGAAGAATCTCAACGCGCTTGCCGTCCTCCTGCATGGCCGCCGGGTCGGCATCATCAACCGCTTAGCGGGCGAGCGGCAGATATTCGCCTTCGAGCAGGATTACATCGATGATCCGCAGCGGCCCACCTTGAGCCTGTCCTTCAAGAGCGCGACCGGCGGGCTGGTCACGGCCGTGCGCCCCGTCTCGCGCCGCGTGCCGCCCTTCTTCTCGAACCTGCTCCCCGAAGGACACCTGCGCGCCTATCTGGCAAAACAAGCGGGCATCAAGCCGGAGCGGGAGTTTTTCCTACTGGCCGCGCTGGGCGCCGACCTTCCCGGCGCGCTCGTCGTCTCCCCGCTTGAGGGTAAAGAGCGTGCCGGCGAGGAGCATGAAGGCGGGGAGAGCGTTCCCGCCGGGGCGGTGCTGCGGTTTTCTCTCGCGGGCGTGCAGTTGAAGTTTTCCGCCGTGATGGAAGCCACCGGTGGCCTGACCATTCCCGCCGGCGGCATGGGCGGCTCATGGATTGTCAAGCTTCCTTCAGCCCGCTACGCTGCTGTCCCTGAAAACGAATTCGTCATGCTCGAACTGGCGCGCCGCGTGGGTATTCCCGTTCCCGCCAATCGCCTGGTCGCCATGGCGAACATCAAGGGATTGCCGGGGGAAGCACGCGCGCTCGGCGGCACCGCCCTTGCCGTCGAGAGGTTTGACCGCGCGCCCGGCGGCGGTCCCGTTCACATGGAGGATTTCGCACAAGTGTTCGGGCTCTATCCCGACAACAAGTACGGGACCCGCAGCTACGCCAACATCGCTTCGGTCCTCTGGGCGGAAACCGGCGAAGAAGGAACCTACGACTTTATCCGCCGGCTGGTTTTCTCCCTGCTGATCGGCAATGCCGACATGCATCTCAAGAACTGGTCGCTTCTCTACCCCGACCGCAGGGCGCCCGTCCTCTCTCCGGCCTATGATTTCGTCGCCACGCTCCCCTACATTCCGGACGACACCCTCGCCCTCAACTTCGGCCGTAGTCGCAGCCTTTCCGAAATCACGCAAGACCAGATGCGGCGTTTTGCCGACTCGGCAAGAATCCCCGCAAGCCCGCTATGGGGGATCGCTGTCGAGGCCGGAGAGCGCACCGTCGCAGAGTGGAAAGGCCTTGAACAGGCCGACCTGCTGCCCCGCGGGATACGCAAAGCCATCGACAAGCAGATCCTTGCAGTGGCCGCCACCATAAAGTGAACGGGTCTGGCGCCGGCCCGGATCTTTCGCGTCTGCAGCCGGCGAAGGTGAGAGGGGAACAAAAAAGAAGGATGAAGTGTGAAGGATGAAGGATGAAATGGGAAGTAGGAAGTCGGAAGTCGGCAGTCGGCACTCGTGAGTTGGCAGTCGGGAATCGGAAGTCGGGAAAACGAAAAGACCCGTCCGCATGGAATCTCAAATTCCAGATTCAAGATTTCAGATGCACCCTCCGGAATGGATAAACAGGCAAGGCGGCGCCGGGCTGAAAAGCAGATTCTTCGGCCAAAAACCGGCCTCAGAATGACGTATGCTGCGTTGCCGTAGATGTGCGGGACGATGCCGTAGCGGCGAGTTTATCTCGCCACGTTCGCGCCCGGATGGCGACGTGGAGCAAGCTCCAGCGGCTGAAGCCGCGATGGGTGGCGGGGGCGTTGTGGCGTGGCTGAAGCCACGCCCTCCTGAAGATCGTTGCTGCACGAACCCAACGGCGGCGTTTGGCCGGCCGAGCCCGCCGGCACAAAAAGCCGAGGACCCAAATCCGAGGGTCCACGCGACTCGCTCGACCGCATGGAATCTCAAATTCAAGATTCAAGATTCCAGATGCGCCCTCCGGGTTTCAATCGCAAACGCAATTCGCAAATCGCAAATCGCCAATCGCCAAAGAAAGGAAGTAGGAAATAGGAAGTAGGGGAAAACAAAAACCACCCTCACCCACAAGGAATCTCAAATTCCAGATTCAAGATTCCAGATGCAGCCTCCGGAATGGATAAACAGGCAAGCGGGCGCCGGAGCAAAGCCGCGCAAAAGCGCTTGTGAGAATCAACCCTGTTCTATTTTTTTCGTAGCGGCCGGATTTCGAGGAAGGTTGAGCCGGTCGAGGGTTTCAAGGATCGTGTTGTTCAGAAAAGCGAGGTGTTGCCGGTCATGAAAGTTCAATTCGAGATTCGCCTCGCGAACAATGCCTTGGCTGAGAATGCCCCGCGCGACAAGCAGCGACTTTTCCACGTGATGCAGGAATTCCAGATTCTGCAGGCTGAAAACGATCTGCGGCAGGACAGCCTGGAAGATGCGATAGGCTTCGTCCTTCTGCCCGGTCTCCGCCAGTTGAAAGACCCGCACCAGAAGGTCCGCTGCTCCCAGGCTGGGCATCACGCCGCAAATTCCCGCCGGAATCAGCTCAAGCATATACATTCCGCCCCAGCCCTCCAGCACGCCGACTTCGCCAGCGGTCTTTTGGATGATGGCTTCCACCTTGGCGGACATCAGCGGCTCTTCGAGCTTGACGTAACAAAAGTTCGGGTGGACCCTGTGCAGGTTCGCGATGAACTCCACGCTGAGCGTGGGGCCGCCTGGATTGAAATCCTGAATGATGAACGGGACATCAATCGCGCTCAGGATGCGGTCGAAGTACCGGAAAATATCATGTTCCGCCAGGGCAAAGAGGCGCGGCACCGAAACCGAAACAGCATCCACCCCCGCATGCTGGGCGTCGAGAGCGGTTTCCGCCGCCAGCTTTGACGACCAGACATTCACCTGCCCGATCACCGGGATTCGCCCTGCAGAGTGCTCAACAGCCGCAGTTATGGCGCGCCGCCTTTCGTCTTCAGACAGCTTGTAAAATTCGCTGGCGTAGGCGGGCAGGCACAAGGCACAAGCCCCACTCGAGCAGGCAAAATCAACCAGCGCCTGCAAAGCCGCCCAGTCAACTTCCTGGTCGGGTTTGAAAGGAGTTGGAACAATCGGAACTATCCCGTGAATTTCAAACGCGCCGCGGTTTCTCCTGTTTCCATCGTTCTTCATGCCGATATCACCCCTGGGCGGATTTCACGTTGCGTACTTTGATTGGGCAGCAGCCGCCTGCTTCGCCGTCACGGCAAGGCTACTTTGGGACGCGGGCAACAACGTCAATCTCCACTCGCATCCCTTTGCCAAGCCCCGACTGCACGGTGGTCCGCGCCGGGCGAACCCCCGGAAAGAACTCCGCGTAAACGGCATTAAAGCGGCCGAAATCACGGATGTCACTCAGGTGGCAGGTGGACTTGACCGCATTGTCAAAACTGCAGCCGGCGGCTTTGAGAATTTTTCCGATGTGCGTGAGCGTCAGCCGGGTCTGGTCTTCAATGGTGCCTTCCACCAACTCTCCTGTTTTCATATCGAGCGGACCCTGGCCGCTGACATACACCCAGCCATCAATCAGCACCGCCGCCGAGTATGCCCCGGTTGACACCTTCTTGTCTGGATGCTTGATTTCCACTTTTGCCATGAACCCTGATCTCCTTTCACTATTAAGGCCTTCTACCCGGCCATTGTCCCGCTTTTCGGCTGTTGAAAATTTTGCCTGCCCTTAAGGATAAAACTTTTTTGGCGAGCATCCACATCGAACAAACGTCCTGGGGGCTATTTCGCCGGAAATGTTTCCGCGCCCGGGGATTCAGCGAGGGATTCTGGCTTATCCCAGATGGTGATAAGCAACGTGCTCCCAAGAATGATGATACCGCCAATGATGGCCAGCGGGGCCAGCGTTTCTCCCAGCCAGATGACGGCGATGGGTATGCCGAAAAACGTAATCAGATAATTTGAAAGCGCTGCCTGGATAGCGTCCAGTTGTTTCAGCGCCACCAGGAACAAAACCATCGACAGGAAGTTGTGGAAGAAGGTGAGCAAAGCGAGCCCCACCCATGTGTTCGCCGTAAAGCTGGGGATGTGCCGGAACACGCTTCGTTCTTCGTAGATCACCAGGGGAGTCATAATGATAAACATTCCCACATAGGTGTAGAACAGCACTTCCAGGGGCGAATACCTTTCCAGCACCTTCTTGCTGTAGGAATTATAAAAAGCGCTGCCGAGCGTCCCCACGAAGATCAGCACATTCCCCAGCAGGAAGCCCTTGCCAAAATTCATATGTCCAAAATCCAGATCAGAACACATCAGGACGCCCGCAATTGCCAGCGCAAAGCTGATCCAGCGGACCATGGTCATGCGTTCTCCCAGGAAGATAAAGGCTAAAAAAGCCGTCGACACCGGAAGGGTCAACATCAGCAGGGCGGCGTTGCTGGCCAGGGACCAGCGAGTGCCCCAGGTGATAAACATCTGCCCCGGAAAGATCCCCACCAGGGCGAGCAGAAAGAAAGTGAGCAGGTCCCACCTGGACCGTTGAGTGTTCCGGTAATGCTCCCGATTCTCCCTCATGATCAGAGGGATCAGCATGAGGGTGGCCAGCGTCATGGGCCCCCAAACCGTGAAGAGAGCTCCCACCTGGTCCTGCACCAGCTTGACGCAGGTGAATTGCAGGGCCCACATCAGATTGCAGGCGAACAACAAAAGCCAGGAACGCATTTTGCCTACTTTGCCAAAACTGAAGTCAGTGTATCCTCAAGACTCTCGATCGTCGCTTCAATGTCCTCTGCAGTGTGCGCAAAGGAAATTGAGCACTGCTTTGTTGCCAGCGGAAAAAAGTAAATCCCTCGCTCGATCAGTTCCCGCCGCATGGTTGCATCCAGGGCGAAGTCGTGGTTGGCGGCCAGGTCGTGCCAGTCACGCGGGCAATGGTCCATGAAATAGATGCAAAAAGCGGAGCCCTGGCGGGCCACCACCGCCTTGATGCTCATCCCTTGCAATATATCTTCAATCCCCTGCTGCAACTCTTCCCCGAGCCGCTCAACGTGCCGGTAAACTTCTCCATCATTCATCGCCAGGCGTTCGATGGTGGCAATGGCGGCTGCCGTGGGGACCGGATGGGCGTTGTAAGTCCCCGCCAGCAGCACACGCCGGGAAGGGTCCGGATGAACAAACCAGTCCATCAACTCCTTCTTGCCGCCCAGCGCGGCGATGGGGTAACCGTTCGCCAGGGCTTTGCCATAAGTCGCCAGGTCAGGCGCCACGCGGGCAATCTGCGCATAGCCGCCAATACCGTGCCGGAAGCCGGTCTTGACTTCGTCAAAAATCAGAATGAATCCGTACTGGTCTGCGAGCTTCCTCAATCCCTCGAGGTACTCAGGCAGGGGTTTGATGATTCCAATGTTCTGCAGGATGGGTTCGGTGATGAGGGCGGCCACGGGATATTTTTTGCAAACGTATTCCACCGATTCCAGATCGTTGAAATTGACCGGATGGACAAGCTTTTGATGTGACGCCGGAATGCCGGCGCTGATGGGCATGTAACGGTACTCGCCGGACGAAATCCGCGGCCCAAGCAGCTCCAGCGGAGTCATGAGATTGCAGGAAACATCGTCATGCCAGCCGTTGTATCCTCCCTGCATTACGATGATGTCATCCCGGCCGGTAACGGCCCTGGCCAGGCGAATGGCCTGATAAGTTGCCTCGCTTCCCGTATTCAGAAACTGAACACTTTCCACCCACGGAATGTGCCGGCAGATCAGCTCCGCCAGTTGGCCCTCCAGGACAGTGGTGCCCGTTCCGTAAAGGCTGGCGTGCTCCTGAAGCACGCGAATGACTGCGCCGTTTACGCAAGGATCGTTGTGGCCCAGAAAATGGGGCGCAAAGGCGGCATGGTAATCAATGTACCGATTACCATCCGCATCCCAGATATGGGAGCCTTCACCTTTGACAAAAACTATCTCGGGGCTCGTCGCGCGGTTGACTGAAACCACGCCTCCGCTGATAAAATTGCGGTTCCTAGCAAAAACTTCCGCCGATTTTTTGTAGATGCCCACTCGACCTTTATACCCCGGAGCAAGATGGCGCCCCAAATGAATCTTCAATCGCCTATCGACGCTTCTTCCCTGCCCGCTTCTTCTTGTTTGCGACCTCTTCAGGATATTTTTGAGCCAGAGCGCGGATTTCGTAGCTGAATTTCATGAACAGTTTCTCCCATTGCTCGGCTTCTTCGCGCGTATATCGGTAAAAGCCTTTGGCGTTTGAAACTCCCTTGGCGCCGGACTTTACCACTCTCGTCATCAGATCAGGCACTTCGTGGGTGCAACTTAATTCAGGGAAAAGATCTTTCATCACCGCCTCATACGCCGGAATGCCCGTCAGGTCCATAAAACGAAATGGCCCCGCCAGCGTAATCCAATATCCGAGATCATTTCTCAACGAGCGGTCAACGTCCGCAACGGTGGCATAGCCCGATTCCACCAGATAAAATGCCTCGCGCAGCAAGGCGTAGAAGCAGCGGTTGGTTATAAAGCCTCGAACGTCCCGCTTGAGGATGGAAGGCTCCTTGCCCCACCGGCGTGAAAGCGCCGCCGCGAGCTCCGCATAGGCTGGCTGGGTTTCGTCGCCGCAAATGATCTCCATGAAGCGCGTGATATGGGCCGGTTCGGCCCAGTGGATTCCAACGATCCGTTCCGGGTGGAGCGCTCCCTTCTGCAAAACGGTGACCGGTATGCCCGAGGTGTTGGTCCCGATCAGGCTGCGGGGAGAGATGCTCTCTTCTACTTTTTGCAGGACATCCTTTTTGACAGCGAGGTCCTCGAACACACACTCCACAACCAACTGGCTCGGTTTCAGAACATCATAATCACCGGAGACATTCAGCCGGCTGATGATCTTGTTTGGGTCGGCGCGAATCAACCCTTCTTTTTTCATCTCCCGCAGGTTCGTGAGTATCCTTCGGCGGGCGGTCTGCCGTTTTTTTTCGTCAATCTCCACGGCCGCCACAGGATGCCCTGCAGCCAGCAGGCAGGTGGCGACGCTGGTCCCCATCAGACCCAATCCGACCACGCCGGCATTGAAGTTTCCGGGTTCGCTTGCTGATCCTGATCGATTCATTCTGTTATCCCTTTGGTCAGGCATTTCACTATTGAATATGCTTGCTAAAACGATTTTGCCCGCAGCACCGCGCACCGTCATTCCGAGGGCCGGCGCTTTTCCCGGCCCGAGGAATCTGTTTTTCCTTCACGTAACTCGCCGGCACAAGCAGATTCCTCGCTGCGCCCCGTCCCATCCGGGACGGGGCTGCGCTCGGAATGACGCTCCCTTGTTAGAACGCGTAGAACGAATTTCAGACTCATGCCGCTAGCGCGACTCTGCAAAAGAGGAAAGCGGCGGAAGCTTCTGGCCTTCGTGCGAAGATTCCGAGAACGTCATCAGCCGGCTCTGCAATTGCCGCCAGTACTCATATTCCGCGTTCCACCTTCCGATCGCCGACGCCAGACGATAGGGAGTATACTCCGCCAGCCAGTCTGCGCGATATTCTGCGCGCAACTCGGTGATGGCATCCATCAGATCGACGAGGCGCGAATGGTCCTGGTAAGTCGTCATCGACTCCCACTCATTCCACCATGCTTCATCCGGCGGGCGCGTGGGGCCGAGCCGATGCCACAAGTCCTCGAGCTCAGGCGGAGTCTGAAATTTCTGCCCTGCATAGTCAAGTAAGCGGCTGCCGAACAGCAGGCTTTCGAGCGTCGTCCGGTCGCCGCCCAGGCTGATGGCGCGGTCCAGCAGCGATTCAGCGTCTTCAGCCAAAAGGCGCGCCTGCCGCACGTCGCCCTGGCCCGCCGTGCACTTTTTCAGGATCTGGGGATTGAACGGATCCCGCCACATCGCGATCATCGTTTCGCCGCCCAGCACCTTTTGCAGCACAGATTCGGACTGCCTGAGGTCGTCGAGCGCAGTGGCAACTTCAGGGGCGGCTTCGGGAGGATACATCAGCCGCGCATAGTCGGAAAAGAAAGTCGCCTTGTCCATAGGAGCGGATTGCCAGGCTGCTCCCGCTCCGTACGCGATGCCTGGATACGTCATCTGCATCAGCATCTGCCCATCGTCGGTCCATATGGTGTTCATCAATCCAATCGCATGCGATTTGCGGCCGGCATCGAGGAAGGTGTCGATATTTTTAAAGGTGGTATCGAAATCGGGGGCAATCTGGTTCCAGCTCGTTACACCCGTGGCAATAATGTGCGGCGTTTTTTCAGCGGTCAAGGGCTTCAGGTAATGTTGATACTCGGGGTCTTTCGGTTGCCAGTCGTATTGCCACGGCACCGCGATAATTCCGGCGGGCAACTGCGAAACGATCCCGGGGTATTTGACCATGATGTCGGCCCAGGCCATCACGTGCTTGCCGTGTGCCTCGAACAGACGCGCTACGCTGTTCAACTGGTCGACGAAAAGCCTGGTGGGCGTTGACCCGGTCCCGCCCTCCTTTACAGCCATCTGGATCTGGAAGGTTTCGTCGAAACCAATGTGCACAAACGGGCTGGAAAACATCTGGGCGAACTGATCAATCCAGTTGGCCAGGAGCTTCATCACCTTCGGATTGCGGGGATCGAACTCCGTTCCATGCGGAAGGTCCGAAAGGTCCGAGTAGCGCTCCACACGAAAGAGGTCGTGCTGGTGGCCGTAAAGCTCCAGGCACGGAATCACGTCAATGTGGCGCTGGCGCGCATAGGCGATGATGGCGCGAACATCCTGCTGCGTGAACCGGCCCGTCGGGTTGAGCAGCGGAAAACCTTTCAACTCGATGCTGTCTTCACTGTAGAAGTAATACTGGTTCATCTTCCAGCGCGCCATAAAATCCAGTTGCCGCTCCACTTCCTGCACCGTCGGCAGCGGGCCATGGCTCATGTCCACCATCGTCCCGCGGTAAACCATGCCGGGCCAGTCGTGGATGGAAACTTCGGGGAGCGACGCCTGTTCGCCTTCGCCCTCCACCAATTGCCGGAGCGTTTCGGCGCCGTAAAAAATCCCGGCGGAAGAGCGGGCGCGAATTGTCACGCCATCGGGAGTGACTCTCAGTTCATACGATTCCCGCGAATCCGGCCCGGGCTTCTCGCCGGGCATAGGCAGCGCGTCCACGGCCCCGGTGCGGTCCAGCACGATAGCAGGCCCGCTCCCTTTGGTTTCCCAGGTGGGAATTTCGCTGCCGGCTCTCGAGCCCAGCCACTTTGAAAGCTGGTCCGCGGCAAACCGGTCTTCCGGGCTGGGTGGCGAAGCAAATTCAATTTCCAAACCCCGCACGGCCAGATGCCCTGGCCCGAAGGTGATCTGCTGCGGCTGCGGCAATAATCGGTTCTGAGCAGCCAGCCCACAAACAGGAAGAAGCAGGAACCCCATCAGCGTGAACCACACGAATCTATGCATTAACGTAACTCCGGCGTCGGGAATAAATACTTGTCGGCAAAAAAAGTTGGGGAGGCGTGGTGCGAAACCTCCCCGGCAATCAACATCATCGCACGGCGCTCCGGCAGCGGTCGCGCGCGTCTCACGATGCGCAAGAAACTTCCCTGCGAAATGGAGGAATCCGCCTCGATGGCAAAATCCCCCACTCCGATTTTCGATTCCGCCTCTGCTACCAGAGAATCCGCAGCCTGCCTTCTATGAGCCGCGGGCCCGCCTTTACGGCGCTGTAATAGTCGGGGACATACGTGATTGCGCCTGCCCCCGGCGCCGTAATGTCGTTTGAAAACGGGTTGTAGAAGTTCGGGTGGTTGAAAACATTGGAAGCCATCGCCGTAAATTCCACGTGCCACCGCTCTGTAATCGGCCATGTCTTCGTCAAACTGGCGCTCTGATTGTTCAAGCCAGGCCCCTCCAAAATGTTCACACCGCTGTTTCCAAACCTCCCGTTCGGTGGAACAGCAAAACAGGTGGTGTTGAACCACCCGTTGAGGTTCCGCTGCCCGGGCGGAAAGTTTCCATTGCAAGTCCGGTCGGGAATAATGCTATAGGTGTTCGTGTTGGACGGATCTGTGCCGGAGAAGCTCGGCGTGAACCACTCCCCGGATTCGAAATAACTGATCCAGAAAAGGTCCCATCCGCCAACAATTTGATTGAGCACACCCGGCATGCTCGCGCCAAATTCCCGGCCTGCCCCAACGGGGATGTGCCATACCGTGTTCAGGACAATCCTGTGGTGCGGCGTCATGTAGTCATGGTTCCAGGGCAGCGGGCCGTAGGGATCCTGCAAGTTTTCCAGCGTGTCAAGGTTGTTTGCCCAGGTCCAGTTCCAGTCAAAATTGAGCTGCCCCACGCGGCGTTTGGCCTCGACGCTCAGGCCGTTATATTCCGAGCTGCCGTTGTTGCGGTCAAAATTAGTCGAAGTGAATTGAGGAAAGGGGTTGCGGCTGGGCGTCCACGGAATTGCGCTCGGCATGGGCATATCGGTGTTGATAAAGTAATTCAGGCTGCTGCCCCTCGAACCAACGTAGGACACGCGCAAGCCAGTGCCGCCGAATTGCCGCTCCACGGTCAGGTTCCATTGCTGGATTTTTCCATTCTTCGTGTCTTTCGGGAAGCCTGTAACGCTTTGTGACGGAATCACCGACGAGCTGATGCCAAGAAACGGATTCGGGAAGGCGAAGAGCGGCTGCCCATTTTGCAACGCGTTGATATACGTCTCGCTGATTTCAAAGGGGCCGGGTCCATTCAATAACGTCATCGGTCCCGACCCATAAATCGCAGAATTGGGCGCGGAACCGTAGGCCTCGCTGAAAATTCCGTACCCACCCCGGATGACCGTGTTCTTATCCAGGAGATAAGCGGCCGAGAGGCGGGGCGCAAAATTCGTCAGGCTGGGGTTGGGAGTGGGAGTCCCGGCTACAACCGTAATGTCACTGGGATATAACGGGCTGACCTTGGACACGTCTGCCTGCGGAACGATGACATTGCCCGTGGCAGGGTCCCAATTGTAATCCAGGCCGTCGGCATAGGTGGGCGAACCGAAATAATCCCAACGCAAGCCATAGGTGAGAGTCAGACGCCGGGTCATCTTAAACGTATCCGTCGCGTAGAACCCCAGTTCATGGTTCCGCTGCGTCCGGTTCAGGATGGGAGTCAGCCGGGAACTATTGCC
>DASSJE010000173.1:0-4743 GCA_035691365.1 Terriglobia bacterium | reverse complement strand
TCTACTTTTTGTGGCATGGGGCTTCCCAACCGCGAGAATTCGCTGTCCTGAAGGACGTGAAGGAATTTCGCCTGCGATTTCGTAGGCATTTCAGCAATCTCATCCAGAAGAATGGTCCCCTGCTGACAGGCCTCAAATTTCCCAGGCCTGGTCCGCGTGGCGCCTGTAAAAGCGCCGGCTTCATAGCCGAAAAGCTCGCTCTCCAGCAGTTCCCCAGGCAGCGCCGCGCAATTCACCCGCATAAAGATCCGCTGTGCCCGCTGTGACTGCTTGTGGATCATTCGCGCAATCACTTCTTTCCCGGTCCCGCTTTCTCCCAGCAGCAGAACCGGAATTTCGAAGCTGGCAATTTGGCGCACCTGCGCGCAAACCTTCTGCATCGCAGAACTGGCGGCGACAACGCCCTCACTCAATCCGGCTTGCTCCATGTGGCTAGGTATTGAACTGGTGATGACACCCATTGATGGTCCCCCTTCAACTCGTCGATGAAAATACCTGCACGTCATTCCCGTAAACGCTGTATTAAAATATCCCGATTGGTAACTTTATGTTCTGGTTAAGTGCGCGTCAGCCCCGTATTGCTCATACCTCTGGTCAAAATTGCTCAGGCCAATTCGCAGGGGGAATCTGAAGCGTGGGGTGGGAGGAAATTCCCGGAGGTTAGAGAGCAACAGGTGTGGTTCGTAAAGTGAGAAGACGGCGCATTGCGATGGCTCGCTTCCTGGACCTGTACGATGTTTGCTATTTATGCGCCATCCAACCGGCGGGAAGGTTCGATTCGCTGGACATCGCCGGACGCGGCAGGCTTGGCACGCCTGCAAAGCAAGACCGACCTCTCTACACAAGGCTAGTCATGCAGAAGCACGCTGAGGAGGCCGCTGTGGACCTTCAACTCGCCGCTGGAGCCGTCGTAATCGACAAAGCCAAGCTTCTTGAACTTGTTCATAAAGTGGCTGACCCGTGACCGGGTGGTGCCCACCATCTGCGCCAGGTTTTCCTGATTGATTCTGGGAAGGACAGATTCGGAACGGCCTTCCTTGCCATAATGAGCCAGCAACAGGAGAATCCGCGCAAGGCGCTTCTCGCTGGAGTTGAAAAGCTGGTCGACGAGGTCTTCTTCATATCGGATATTGCGTGAAAGCAGGTGCGTGACGAACAATTCCGAGATATCGTGCCGCTCGTGGAGCATCCGCGCCATCCGCGCCTTTTCAATCCTGGCAAGGGTGCAGTCGGACATTGCGACAGCCGTTGACACGCGCAACCGCTGACCGGCCAGGCAACCCTCGCCGAAGAACTCACCAACACCCAGAATGGCGACGATCGCTTCCTTGCCTTGCTGGGAAGTCACCGTGATCTTCACCTTGCCTTGCCGGAGGTAGAAGATAGAATCCGCCAAATCTCCTTGCCGGTGGATGATGCGGTTCTCGCTGTATTCTAAGACGCTCTTCCCGCCGTCGAGCCCAGCGAGGAGGGCTTCCCAATCGAAAGTGTGATTTTTCTGATTTGCTGTAATAACCTCAGGCTGACTTTTCTTCAGCGCCGTAGCAACCTCCGCCTGGTCTCTCTGGTTGGGGGTTACTACGTCAGAGTGAAGTTTCCGGTTCGGCGCAACAGCATCACCCTTCTTGCTGAAGGCAGGTACCTCGTTAGTAGTTCTGTGTTTGTTTGCCATAACACCCTCTTTCGCAACGCGCAACATGAACCTTTCAGCGTTCTGCTCGTTAGAGGCTTGCTCGAAAAGTCCCATCAATCTCTCTCCACGCCAGTCCACTTTCAGGTTCCTTCCATTTCTGACACTCATGCAGTGTCTCGCAAGCGACTTTACACAGTAGCGCCGTCAGTCTGGCGACCTTGCCTGGCAAGATGCCTGCGCTACGAACCGCTTCATTGCCCGGTTATTTGTGAGACGCCGCAGTTGATGGATATGGATGAGCATTCATCACTCCCGGTCCAAAACCCGGGAATACGGCTCACTCTTCTTCAGGAAGTTCATCGGTCGCGTCGGCCTCATCCGATTCATCCACCGGAATGTCTTCCTTCGCAATCTTCTTGACGATTTCCAGCGGAACCTGCTCGAAGTGTGTTTTCGGTTTTTCTGATTTAGACATTTCGGTTTCTCCTTACATCCCAACTGAATCCTAACAGGCCGCAACCGATACGGGTTATATCTTTTGGAAAACTACTTTAGTTGTTAGCGCAGCTAATATGCTGAAATGACAATGCTTATACCCCCCCAACGTTTGCGAGACGGTGGCGTTCGCTGGTTCTGCAGACTTCACTTTTCGCGGCTCGGCTTTTTAATTGTAGGTCACCATCACGATATGATACGATTAGGTGAGGCTGTTTTAACGTTTTGAAGTCGCGAAGGTGGGTATGAGCCCTCGATCCAACGTAATTCCATCCCATTACAAGACGATGGATCAGGCGGACGTTCCGCAAGGGCGGCACGGGAAGCACAAGGAAGTTGTCACCGCAATCCTCAAGGATCTTGACAACCTGAAGGATGGTTCTGCCATTAAAATCCCCCTGGCGGGCTTGGTAGAAAGCAAAGAGAAGGTCCGGTCAGCCCTGAATCGCGCGACTCGCAAAGCCGGGAGGAATGTTGCAACCGCCAGCGACGACAGCTTCCTGTATGTTTGGAACGTAGTCTCTGAGTAGACCTTGCAAAGCCCAAGCTCAGCCTTAATAGTGCAGCTGATAACTGAAAATGTACAGTTGTGCTTTGGCCCGTCAGGGTGGGGTGTCAAGCATGCCTTGCCCCTGTGCCTTCCCGCTCCCCTCCTCCTATCCAGGTCAAACCCTTCGTAACTTCCACCGACCCCACCCTGTAGTTTTCCCTTATTAACCTGGACGAGCAATTGTGACCAGACGTATGAGCAATACGGGACTGACACGTCAAACGACAAACGGTATACATAACGGAAGAAAACGAACTTTTTGGACGAACGATCCATAACAGGAAGTGGTGCGAAGGAAATGGCAGACGGAATGCTCGCGGGGTTGCCCAGGGCCATTGTACGGATCGCAGGGAATGCCGGACGCGAGATGATCGGCAGGGAGCGGATTGTGGAGCGCCAAAAGCGCCGCCCAAAGAATTTTGAGCCGGTCGAGCTCATACCGCTCGGCCATGCCGTCCTGTGCGAGGACTGTCAGATGATCAGCCAGGCAAGGAATAGTCACTGTCTCTCGTGTGGCAGCCATTCGATTCTGAGTTTGGCAAGTGTCTTAGGACGTCAACCAGCCACCAGCTTGCAACAAAAGCCCATCCCCTCGGCGGAGCCAGAGACTTTAGTGAGGGTCTTCTAGCTCTGCTGCCTGCCTGTGGCTGGAAGCGGTCCCGGTTGGTAAATCAATGCGGGAGCAGCGGATCATTGCCGCTGGTTTTCCCCGCATACTGCAGCTATGAGAAGCCACCGCGTAGTTCACCCGATTTATTGGCATGAGCAATTTTGACCAGATGAGTGAGCCCTAAGGGACAGACACCCGAATTGCATCAGGTTATAAGAAAGATAGCTCTAGCTTCCGGCCAGGGTCCGCCTGGAGAGGGATGTTAGGGAGGAGGATTAACATGCTTTGGACCATTTGCGTGATTCTGTTAGTTCTGTGGCTGCTGGGCTTTACCCTTCACATTGGCGGAGGCCTCATCCACCTGTTGCTGGTGGTTGCAGTAATTGTGTTGGTGTATAACCTGCTCACCGGTCGAAGATCTACGGCGTGAGGCAGGCCGGACAAGTCAAACCTGGGAGGGTGGCAGGTCCGCCCTCTTCCTTCTCCGGCAAAGGCCGATCCATCGATTGCCGGAAGATATGAGGTGTACGATGTTTGCGAATCCCATGTTTATGAAAGTCATGAAGTTCGTTTGTGCTGGGGTATTGCTATTAACGGCATTCTGGGTAGCCTCACCAGGCGTAAAGGTCCTGCTGGACATCCTGGTCTGTGTGGGCGCTATAACGGTCGCCGCGGAGGCGGTCGCCCGGCCGAAGTACCTTTGGGCAGCCGGGTTTGTTGCGATTGCCGTGCTGTTTAACCCAATAGCGCCCGTCGCGCTTTCCCGCAACGTATTTCTCGGGCTGGATGTGGCTTGCCTTCTGGCGTTTCTCCTCTCACTGGCTGCACTGAGGAGACAGCCGATGCTCTCCATTCCATCCATTACCAATCGGACACCGGGAAGCGAATCACTTTAGGCCGGCTGACTAGCGCAGATCCGGGAACGCCGTCGCGGGGATCCGGGAGCGTCCGATGACGAGTGAGGTCAAAGCCGGAACCGTTCTGATTTTAAAGGAGGCACGCGCTTGCCGGGGCGGCTACGTTTGAAAGCGAGCCCCCGGTCGATGGTCTCGAAGCGTGCAAATGAGTAAAGGAGGCTGGCTATGCGTATCTTTTGGGAGCAAGTGGGAGTCCTTGGCCCCATTTATCGTCTAGTCGGACGAGGTTTGAGCGATAGCGATATCGCCAACAATCTGCACATTGATGAAACCAGAGTCCAAAGCTGCATTTCCTGGATGCTCCACTTCCTGCAGTTCACCACTCGGGCAGAGTTGGTTTTGTACGCCTGCCCAGCGCCCTCGGGCTCAGGGTCTACTGGTCATCCCGGTAAGAACGTAGGAACCTGAGGGCGCCAGGTTTTTGCCTTCGCTGCGAGGGGCGAGTCCGCCCTCTGTCAATCAGGCGAAGAGGAATCGGTTACAAGTAGAAACGAGGTGTCCAGTGCTTACGAGAATGATGAAGTGGGGTTTCGCTCCG
>DASSJE010000172.1:0-6044 GCA_035691365.1 Terriglobia bacterium | reverse complement strand
AGTAGACCACCGCGCGGCCTTCAGCGTTTGCCGGCCCGCCGCGCCGCACTGTCACGCGCGCATCCTGCGCCTGTTTTTCAAGAGGGTCCATGGTTGCAGGATTTACGTTCCGGCGGCTTTCTGGTATTTGGCCATGTGCTCTTGCATTGCTTTGTCGCCGGGATCGAGCGCCAGCGCTTTTTTCTGGATGGCCACAGCCTGCTGGTATTGGCCGCTCACGTAGAGCGCCTCGGCCAGCGTATCGATAAAAGTAGGTTCTTTCCAATGGCTGAGGTCCACAGCCTGCTGCGCCTCGGCGAGCGCCTCCGCGGGATTCCGGTAGCGGGTTTCGTCGGCGGTGGCCAGCAGCCAGGCCAGGTTGTTGCGGGCCGTGGCGAAGTCCGGCTTCAGCCAGATGGCCTTCTGGTAATGCTGGATGGCTTCAGGAAAGAGTTTCTGCTCGGCGCACAGGTCGGCCAGCATCAGTTGTACTTCTGCAGTGCGGGGCTCCTGCCCAACCACGGCCTCGAGTTGTTGGCGGGCCTTGTCCGGCCGGCCCTGGCGCGCGTAGGCCGCCGCCAGGCCCAGTTGCGCTGCCGGCGAGCCGGGGCTGAGGCTCAGCGCCTGGTTGTATTTGCTGATGGCGTCGCCGAACTGGTCCCGGCTGAGGTATAGCGCGGCCAGCGCTTCGTAAGGGCGTTCATCGTCGGGGTACTGGCTCGCCGCCTGCTGGAAAAGTTCCGCGGCGCGGGCATCCTGGTGCTGTGCCCAGAGCTGCCGGCCCTGGTCCAGCAATCGGGTCACCTGCTGCGTGCCGCGATAGTGCTCCGTGGTGGCGAACATGGCCAGCGCCACAATAGCAATGGGAAGAACCACCACCGCTTTGGGAAGCCTGGCCATTATCCATTTGGAATCCCGCCAGGGCAGCGGAGGGGGAACCAGCAGGGCCAGCGCCATTCCGCCCGCCAGGCCTCCCGTGTGTCCCCAGTTGTCGATCACGTTAGGCATGCTGAGCCCGATGGCGTAGTTGATGGCGATCAGCACTGCCATGCCCCAGCCGAAGGCCCTTTTCCAGCGCCAAGGGACCAGTTCGCGATAAAGCCAGCCCACCACCAGCATGGCTCCGGCAATGCCCATGATCGCTCCCGAAGCGCCAGCGGCAACGTTCTGCGTCATCCGCATGGAAAGCCAGGAACCGGCGATGCCCGCGCCCACATAAATCACCGAAAAGCGCGCGTAACCGTAAATGCGTTCCAGAATCGGCCCCAGCAGATAGAGCGCTCCCATATTGACGGCCAGGTGGAACCACCCGATGTGCAGGAACATTGGCATCACCAGCCGCCAGAGGTCGCCCCGGCGAAGATAGGGCGCGTAGGAGGCGCCGAATTCCAGCAGAACGGAGGTATCCTTTGAGCCGCCCGCCAGCGTCATCAGGATATAGACGATGATGCACAGCGCAATGAGGGTGAGCGTGGCCATAGGCCAATAGCGTTGCTGCTTCAGAAAAACCGGCGGCAGGGGATCAAAGCGGAGGCGTTGAACAGGTTGCGGATAGTCTGACATCATTCGGCCATTCTGTCCTGGACCGGGCGTGCGCGGGGTCTCTACGGGCCCTCGACCACATCGTAATACGTTTCGCCGGCGCAGTTCCGGCAGAGGATGCGGCCGTTCACGCGGCTTTCGCGCCCGTCGTTGACGCCTTCGCCGCACTGCTCGCAGGCCACGCGGCTGCGCGGCCGCCCCGGCAGGTCTTCCGGCCGGAGTTTTACGCGGACCCGCTGAACGGTGAAAAGCTCCGCGTCGTCCAGCACCTTATAAGCTTCAAGCTGCTGGCGGTGAGGGTCGCCGGGATTTCCGCCAAACGTTCTGGCTTTTTCCCGCGCATCGTCGCGCGCCACCACGCGGAAGGCCTGGCCGCTTTCGAGATCGACAAACGTGGCCGCAACCTTTCCGTAGTCCAGGTATTTCAGCGAGCGTTTCCCCAGCCGGCAGCCTGTCACCAGGCTGACGGCGTCTGTCGCGCAGCGGTCGATTTCAACAAAGGTGATCAGGCGCTTGCGGTACTTCCCCGGGTCATCGATGCCGAGTTTTCCGAGGCCCAGCATGGCCATCCGCACACCCAGCACCTGCCCCGGACACATGTGGCCGTGGCTCTCTCGAGCCAGAACAAGATATTCCTCAAGCGATTTCATTTGTCTGGTGCCCCGCCGTCATCCTCATCTGCAAAATTATACCATCCGTTCCCGGAAAGAATTTTGGGGGTCACTGCGTGGATATTATTATTTCGCTTCGCCTCATGGTTCCTCGCCGGCCGTTTCAACCTTTAACCTCCCTCCTTCATCGCCGCCGCGTGTTACTATTCTATGCATGAGGAAATTGTTGTTGTATCACCGGTTTTATTCTGTTCTGGGCGCAGTTGCGGCAATTTGTCTGGCTGCCGGCGCTCTGGCTTTTTCCGCCAGCAATCCCTGGAACCGGAACCAGGTGGATCAGCCGGCTGCGCTGGCCAGGCAGCTCAAGACCTCAAGCAGAAAGCCGCTTTTGTTGCAGGTGGGTTTTGAAAGACTTTACGCCCAGGGCCATATTCCGGGTTCGAAATATTGCGGCCCGGCGCGGGACCCCGAGGGCATTGCCCGGCTCAAGGCATGCCTCGGGGGCGTTTCCCGCCAGCAGGCGATTGTGCTCTATTGCGGCTGCTGCCCGTGGCAGGAATGCCCCAACATCCGCCCGGCGTTTATCGCGCTGAAAGACATGGGCTACACCAACGTCAAAGTCCTTTACATCCCCGGCAACTTTGGCCGGGACTGGGCGCAGAAAGGCTATCCCGTCAGCAGCGGGGAATAGGCGGGCGGACGAAGGATGAAGTGTGAAGGATGAAGGATGAAAAGGACAGTGCGTGCAGGATTAAGAGGCCCCGAAAGCCGCCTCCTGCCGGGTGAAACTGCCGGGATTAAATCGGCATCTAAGTAGTAAGAGGGAGGGGAGGCGAAAAGCCAACCTTAAAAACCATGTGGAACAACATTAAAACAACCGCGTTGCTCGCGCTGCTGACCGTCGTACTGTTGCTGATCGGGCAGCTCTTTGGCGGCGAAAGGGGAATGATCTTCGCCCTGATTGTCGCCGCGGTCATGAATTTCGGCAGCTATTTCTTTTCCGACAAGATCGCGCTTTCCATGAGCGGTGCGCAGCCCATTTCGCGCGAAGACGGCCCGCGCATTTACCAGATTGTCGAGCGGCTGGCCGGCAAGGCGAACATCCCCGTGCCGAAGATTTACCTGATTCCCACGGATTCGCCCAACGCCTTTGCCACGGGGCGCAATCCCAATCACGCTTCGGTGGCCGTAACGCGCGGCATCCTCGATCTGTGCGACGACCAGGAGATTGAGGGCGTTCTGGCGCACGAACTCGGCCACGTGCGCAACCGCGACATCCTCACCAGCGCCGTCGTCGCCACGCTGGCTGGCGCCATCACTTTTATTGCCCGGTTGGTCTTCTGGGGAGAGATGTTCGGCTTTGGCGGCGGAGGCAACGATCGCGAAGGCGGCGCGCTCTCGGCGCTGGCCATGATGATTCTGGCGCCGCTGGCCGCCATCCTGATCCAGCTCGCGATTTCGCGCTCGCGCGAATACCAGGCGGACGCCACTGGCGCTCAAATCACCGGCAACCCTCAGGGACTGGCGCGGGCTTTGAAGAAAATTGATGAGTGGTCCAAGCGCGTGCCCATGCAGGTTTCGCCCTCCATGGCGCACATGTTCATCTGCCAGCCGCTCACCGGCCGCGAAATGTTCTCGAACCTCTTTTCCACGCACCCACCCATCAAAAAGCGCATCGAGCGCCTGGTGGGCCCGGGCTATTACTGAAGTGTGAAGTCAGAAGGGTTAAGGATAAAAACCTTGTGTACCGGCCTGCGGGCGCTGGAGGCTGGCTGGCCATAAAGCTCCCGAACGAAGGGCGGGAGACTTTAGCCTGGGGCATCAGCCGCGAGGCAACAGGACACAACGAATCCGCGCAACCCCGCCCCAATAACTTCGCCACCTGCTCGCGTCTGCAACTTTCAACCCTCAAAAATTTCCAGAACAAGCGCGACTGCGCCGGCAATTGAGGCCAAAACCATCACGCTGATGATCAAAACTCCTATCGCCACGATTCCCATTGTCTCGTCCCCCCTTGGAAAGGATTCCCCGCGCCGTTTCGGCGGGCCTCCAGAGGAACCCGTGCCGCGTGACCCGCTGAAGGCTGCCACTTTGGCTCAAACGCGCCTCCACGGCGTTTACTCGAAGACGGAACTGTGATGCCTTGCTACGCTTTTTATCCTGGGGCAGGAGAGCTTTCAATACAATTCGGTGAATGCTTGAATCAAGACACTCGCGAGGCCTGATGTCGAGACAGGTAACAACCTGATGGGCAATGCCAGGTTCTTAATTTCATCGAAAAACCGCAGACGAATCCCACACTGCGAGACAACTATGCGCTAACACTTTTGTTACACGTTGCCGAACCGCAGCACCACCAGGGTCAGATCGTCGGAGGGCGGCGCATTACCCACAAAGGTCTTCACGGACTTCAGGATTTTTTCTGATGCGCTGGGGGCGGGAAGCCTGGCGCATTCAGTGGCCACGCTGTTCAGCCGGGACTCGCCGAAGAGTTCATTGCGGAAGTTCTGCGCCTCGGTCAGCCCGTCCGAGAAAACCAGCACGAGATCGCCGGTCTCCAGGCGCGTGGACGCAGCCTCAAATTTCACGGCAGGGAACAGTCCCAGCGGGAAGTTGGACGTCTCGAGCGCTTCCACGCCGCCGCTGCTCCTGACCACCAGCGGGTAGGCGTGCCCGGCATTCACAAAGTTGAAGGCTCCATCGGGGCTGATGATGCCGTAGAACATGGTGGCATACATGGCCGCGCCCGAGCGCTGGCGCAGAAAGTCGTTCACGCGGCTGAAAGTCTCCTGCAATCCCAGATCGGCGGAAGCCATGGCGGCAAAGGCTCCCTGCAGATTGGCTGACAGGATGGCGGCCGTCAGGCCCTTGCCGGAGACGTCGGCCACCACGAATCCATAACGGTCGTTGGGGAGCGCTACCGCGTCATAGTAATCGCCGCCCACGCTCGAACTCGGCACCGTAAAGGCGTGGACGCCGAAGTAAGAACTGGCGGGCAATTCCCTGGGCAGCAAATCCTGCTGGATGTTTCGCGCCAGTTCCAGGTCATGCTGCACGCGTTCCTGTTCGCGCGCCAGGCGCAGCAGCCGCGTGTTTTCAATCACCGTGGCGCCCTCAACGGCCAGCGTCCCGAGCACCTGGCGGTCGAGCCCCGTGAGCGCTGTAGCGCCGGAGCGGCTGTCTAGATACAGCACGCCCAGTTGTTCCGGCGCCACGCCTGCCATGGATTCGCCGCGGGCGTCCATCACGAGAAACCTTTGCAGTGGCACCGCCACCACGCCGCGTACGCGTCCCTGGATGGTCACCGTTTCGTTGGTGGCGCGGCCGGTTGAGGCTTCTTCCAGCACCATCTCTTCGCGCCCGGTTTCCGCCACGCGCTGGACGATGGCCCTCGAATAATCATCCGGCGGCGGGTCCAGGGTGATCTCATCCCGCGCCCGCCCGATGCGCAGATGGAGTTCGCCGTCCGCTCCGCGCAGGAACAGCAGGCCGCGGTCGGCGCCCGTGATGCCCACCGCAGAATCCAGCAGCGCCGTCAGCACGGTTTCCAGTTTCGGCGAGCGATAAAGCGTCTGGGCCACCTGCAGCAGCAGGTTCAGGTGCTGCAGCTTCGGGGCCACGCTCTGGGTTGGCCTGCCCAATTCTTCCAGCAGGCCGGGGAGTTCGGCTTCCTCCACCAGGAATGTCAGCGCGTAGGTGTCCGCAACGCCCAGGCTGATCTGGTCGCCACTCTTCAGCAGGCAACTGGCCACGTGCGCTCCGTTTACGTAAGTCCCGTGGCGGCTGCCGGCGTCTTCCAGAAGATAACCCTGCGGAGTTTTGACGATGCGCGCGTGCCGGCGGGAAATGCGGCTCTCAAACAGCACCAGATCGTTGTCGCTCTGCCGGCCCAGGGTGAATTCCGGCCTGGTG
>DASSJE010000171.1:0-13227 GCA_035691365.1 Terriglobia bacterium | reverse complement strand
CACGTCGCCGGCCACCAATTCTGCGCCCTGTTGGGCCAGAGCCCGGGATTTGGGGGAATTTACGTCGCGCGTGAGTGCTCGCACAGTGAAGCCGCCGTTTCGATCGGCCAGAATGGCTTTGGCCAGCCCTCCGCCTTGCGCGCCAGTCGCGCCCAGAATGGCAACCATCTTCTTTTCTGCCATATCGCGTCTCCTCGTCGAGTTCAAGGACTAGCTGTTACCGAAGGGTCTAATTCCGCACGGCCTTTAGAGATGCGGCAGGCATACGACGGATTACGCTGCTATGCCGCAGCGTGCCAGACAGGAACCGCCCGCGCGCAGCCGGTTTATGCCCATTTTTTGCCCAACTCTTCCAGACCAGCCTTAGCCAAGACGTCGGGCGTCATCACGATTCGGAATTGGACATCTGCGTTGAAGTTCAGAAACCATGGTTCCGCGAGCGCCGGGATCTTGGACGGGTCTTTGAGATCAACAATCAAGATGGCGCCGCGGGTCCCATCCATCTCTGTAAAGTAGACGGCTTCCGGTTTAGCGTCCTCGAGGATCCGCTGGATCTTTTTTCCCACGCTGCCGTCCCTGACAGCGGCGTTGAAAGGTTCATGCGGGAGCTTGACCTGGAGAAGCATTTTCATGGTAGCCTCCTGGGCCCAAATATGGGCCCGTGCGTTTGAATACAGTGAATTGAGATGTTCGGGAATCCTAAGCTCTGCACCAGCATAGCACAAGGCGGTGGGCGAAAGGATAAAGGCTGAGAGCTGAAGGCTGAAAGCGAAACACACCAGCGGCGTGAATGGCGCAAACTCAGATCCCGCGTGGAGCGACACTGCAGCGCCAGGCTACGGGACCTTGGGCAACTGCGCCAGGGCTTCGTGGACTTTTTCTTCCGGATACTCGTAGTCGGTGAGTTCGCCGGCGAAATACTTTTCATAAGCAGCCATATCGAAAAAGCCGTGTCCGCTGAGGTTGAAGAGAATGGTCTTCTCTTTCCCTTCTTCTTTCGCTCTCAGCGCTTCATCGATGGCCGAGCAGATAGCGTGCGAGGTTTCCGGCGCCACAACAATGCCTTCTGCGCGCGCGAAAGCCACGGCAGCCTCAAAGCACTGCAACTGAGGGTAGCTGACCGCTTCCACCACGCCCTCCTGGTGCAGCAGACTGATCAGCGGCGACATGCCGTGATAGCGGAGCCCGCCGGCATGGATGCCGGGCGGAATGAAATCGTGCCCGAGAGTCTCCATTTTTAGCAGTGGTGTCATTCCGCTCTTGTCGCCGAAGTCGTAGGCGTAAACGCCCCTGGTCATGGTGGGACACGCGGCGGGTTCAACAGCCACGAGGCGGATGTCCTTGCCGCCTGCCTTGAGCGGCACAAAAGGGAAAGCGAGACCGCCAAAGTTGCTGCCGCCACCGCAGCAGCCGATCACGATGTCCGGAAACGCATTGGCCAGCTTCAGCTGCGCAATGGCTTCCTGGCCGATGATGGTTTGGTGGAGCAGGACGTGGTTGAGCACGCTACCGAGCGAGTAATTAGTGTCCTGGCGGCTTGCGGCATCCTCGATGGCCTCGCTGATGGCAATGCCCAGGCTGCCGGGGCAGTCAGGATCGGCGGCCAGAATCTTGCGTCCGGCAGAGGTCCTGTCACTGGGGGATGGAACGCAGTTGGCGCCCCAGC
The DNA here is from genome assembly GCA_035691365.1 of Terriglobia bacterium. Taxonomy (GTDB): domain Bacteria; phylum Acidobacteriota; class Terriglobia; order UBA7540; family UBA7540; genus SCRD01. The sequence continues at coordinate 11,561 of DASSJE010000171.1, read as the reverse complement.
ACTGCATGATGGTACGGCGATGCGGCTTCTGGTAAAAGCTGCACTTCACCATATAAACCATGCACTCGATGCCGAAGATATTGCAGGCATAGGAGAGCGCGCTGCCCCACTGTCCCGCACCGGTTTCCGTAGAGAGCCGCTTGATGCCCGCCGCCTTGTTGTAATACGCCTGGGCGACGGAGGTGTTCGTCTTGTGGCTGCCGGCGGGCGAAACGCCTTCATACTTGTAGAAGATTCTGGCCGGAGTGCCTAGAGCCATTTCCAGCCGGTGGGCGCGATAAAGCGGCGTGGGTCGCCACTGCCGGAGCACATTAAGAACGGGTTCCGGAATGGCAATGCTGGGTGCCGCGGAAACTTCCTGCTCGATCAGAGCCATGGGGAAAATGGGCGCCAGGTCCTGCGGCCCGGCCGGCGCTCCAGTTCCGGGATGGAGCGGGGGCGCGAGCGGTGCCGGAAGGTCCGGGATGATGTTGTACCAGGTTTTCGGAATGTCACGTTCGGACAAAGTGTAACGATATTGCGTCATAACAAGCCCCAGAGTTGGTTTTGACTCAGCGGCAGGATGCTCAATTCAAGACGGGAAGCATAGCACAAGATGTCCGCGAGTGTCGCAGACCTGCCTTACCAACATTTTCGCTTCGGCGGCGAGTTCAATTTGTCAGCAATGGATCCGTTGACGGTTTACTCAGGTAATGCGGTTCCCACTTTGCTGATCCAGCCATGGCAGCGAGGCGGTCCAGGTCAAAATCTTTGTAGAGATCGAGGCAGAAGAGATCAGGCGCGGAACGAAATGGGACCGGCGCATCCAACAAATAGCCGAGGCTCTTCATGGCATCGTTGCTGACCACTTCAGAGAACACGTCAGGATCGAGCGCGGCCGCGGCCAGGCCAATAACTTCACTCCGAATGCCGGTTGTTTCCAGGCGAATTTTGCCGTGGCCCGATTGCTGCTCGATCCATTTGGTCACAGCCAGCAACTGCTCAACCTCCAGGCTCAGCGCGCGGCCGCCGGTGGTTGAAACCAGCAGAGCATAGGGAGTGGAATCTGGAACCAGCGGCATGGACTCCCCGACAAAGATCGGATCGAGCGCCAGGACCTGTTCGTCGCGATTGACACGGTCAGAAACCACAGCGCCTGCAGCCTCCCTTCCTTTGTCATTCAGCACCACGGTCACCGGCGCGTCCGGAGCAGTGGCAATAGCCTTGAGCCACGTGCCTGCAGCGGTCAGCCCGTCCGAGAAATCGAATCGATAAGTGAGCGACTGCAGCAGGTGGTTCTTGGTGTTCCACATTCGCCAGGCGTTTTTGACTTCAACCGGTTTGTAGCGAATGACGGAGGCAAGCGTGTGCCTTTCGGCGGAAGCCCAGGCTGTGCGGGCGGTCCCTTCAGCAGGGATCGGCTGGCGCTGAATCTGGCTGGCGAACTGCCTGGCCAAGCCAAGCAAGGTCAGATTGTTTCTTGGGAGGCCCACTTTGAGTTCATCGTAAGTTTTAATTTCCGCGCCGCTGGGGATCTCATGTTCGGCCACGGGCAGATGGAAATGTTCGGTGAAAAATCGGTAAGCGTGCTCGCGGTTATCAAGATAGTAGTTGTGCGTGCTGGGGTCGCGGTTTTCATGCCAGGCGAGATTGTCAGGCTGGCCAAACAGCTTGAAGAACGCCTTGTTCGGTTCGTAGGTGTACGGCTTCACCAGGTCGGCGCGAAAGCAGCAATTATCCTCGGCGTTATGGATCAGCATGGTCGGGCGCGGTGCGCGCATGGCCACGTAGAACGTGTAGTCGCGCCCACGATCGAGGTCCGGGGGGTCCTGCTCATCACAATCGGTGTCTACCGGGTGGGTGATGTTGGACTGGAGCGAGCCAAAACCTGCGACTTCCACCATGACACTAACTCGAGGATCGAGCGCGCTTAGAGTGATGGTCTGCCAGCCGCCGCCTGAAAGGCCTGTCACCCCCAGCCGCTTGGTATCCACCTGCGGCAGGCCGGCCAGATAGTCGAGGCCGCGGCGCATGGCGAGATAAAAAATTCCCAGATCATTTGACCCCACAAGGTCCAGGTCGGCGCCGAATTCGTGAGCATCTTCCGGGTTATGCAGCTCGCCAAAGCCGATCCATTCCAGGCTGAGCGCGTATATGCCACGTTTGGCAAAATTGATGCAGCGCTTCTGTTTGTATTCCGCGGCCTTGCCCAGCGGATCGTGCCCGTGCACGTTGAGAATTGCCGGAGCTTTGCCGCTGACATTAAGCGGTTCGTAGAGGATCGCGGTGGAATCAAAGCCCGGAACGATCTCGAATCGCAGCTTGCGCATGCGATACCCGTTGCCGCCGGGAACTTCACCCAAGTCTTCAAACTTTGGCGGCGAGTCCACCCACTCTTTGGGCCAGCCGTGGAACGCCACGTCATCGAGGATCTGCTTTCTTAGGCGGGCCTCTTCCTCCGTCCATTGCCGGGCGCTTGAGGGAGCGGGAAGCGGGGGAATGCTCTGGAAAAGATATTCCTGGAGCTGATAAGCAACAGTCTGGTGGACTTGGACGCGCCGGCCCAGTACCTCGGCAACCTGCGATGGTTCGGTCTGCGCATAGGCGGAGCCAACCGAAAAAACGAACAGTAGGACGAGAAGCCGCTTGGGACTCATGATTCCTCCGTCAGACACTCTGGGATTTCCGTATTCAGACTGCTATTAAATTCGGCTTGCCAATTTCCGCTTTAGAGCGACAAGGTGCAGCGTTGCAAGCCCGTTTGGACACAGGCCAGATTGTTTCCATACTTGGGATTGCCGGGCTCCAGCCGCCGTGCGGTTTCAAGTTCGCTGATCGCGTGGCGGAATTGCTGGTCCTTTGCCAACGCGACGCCTAGAGCGTTGTGCGCCTGAGCGTCATTCGGCGATACGGCAATAACTTTCTCGAGGTCCGCAATGGCTTCGCCGGCCTGGCCTTCACCAAGCAGGGCCAATCCAAGATAATAGCGTGTGTCAGGATCGTCCGGAACTGAATGCAGATAGGTTCGCAACTCCTGGATCGCGTCCCGAAAACGGTTTTGAAGCAACAGCGCAACTCCCAGGTTGTAATGCGCATACCCGTCGTTGGGATTCAATTGCAAAGCCTGGCGAAACTTTGCTTCGGCTTCTACCGTTTTCCCTTGCTGAAGTAGCTTGGTTCCTTCGTTGTTGTAGGCTTTTTCCAACGGCGCGCTCGCTTTTTCACGCGTCAACTCTTGAGCCAGCCGGCTCTGCTTTTCCGCCTCATCAGATTTTCCCAGCCTTTGCAGCACGCGGGCCAGCATGAAGCGCGACTGGTTATCATCCGGAAGCAATTCCGTCGCCCGGCGCAATTCAATTGACGCCTCTTCAAGCTTTCCTTGCCGCAGCAGTGTTGCGCCGAGGTCGCGGTGCGCCTTTCCTGATTTGGGATCCAGCCGGATGGTTTTTCGCAGGTTAGTTTCCGCGGCCGAAAGATTACCTTCCTGCAGCAAAGTGGACCCAAGAATCTGGTAATAGTTGGGGTTATCCGGTTCCAGCCGCACCGCAGCCTCAAATTCAGGGATTGCTTTGTCAAACAGGCTGCTGTTCCTGTAGAGTTCTCCCAGTTCAAAATGGAGAGACCCCGTCTGGGCCAGTTTGAGCGCCGCAATATATTGTTTTTCTGCCTCGTCGGTACGGCGTTCGACCGCAAACAGCCGCCCCAGTTCCTGGTGAGTGCGGGGGTTGTCTGGGCCCATCTCCAGTGACTTGCGCAGTTCCTTCTCTGCCGCTGGGTAATCACCGGCCTTGAATAAAAGGATGCCCAGATTTCGATGAATATTTACATCCGTTGGGTCGAATGTGATTGCCTGGCGAAGCTCCGCAATGGCTTCATTCACGCGTCCCGCCTCTTGTAAAGCGAGCGCGAGATTACTGCGAATGCGGGGGTCTTGTGGCCGTGTGTTCGCTGCCCGCCGGAGGAACTCTATCGCCTGGCCAGGCTGCCCCATACGACGGAGAATCACACCCAGATTGTTCAAGGCGTCGACGTCCTGCGGGTTGATCTCAAGCGCCTTTCGAAACTTAGTTTCAGCTTCCGTAAACCGGCCTTTGGCCATCAGAGCAGCCGCAGCAGAATCCAGTTCAGGGGCTGATGGGACCTTTGATCCCTGGGAGAAAAGCAAAAGGCCGGCCAATAAAATCCCATGCCACATCGTCACCCAGCGGGCTATTGAATGCGAGCGTCAGGCCAAAACACCCGATCAGGCTGCATCCCTACGTTGCACAACCGAGACACGATTATAAGCCACACGGGCGCCACAATCGAGCGGCTCTGGAGGTCCCGCCTGGTTGCAGACGGGACCTCCACGGAGCTTTGCCGGCTTGTTGCGCGGCTAGAACAGAATCTTCAGCGCGAACTGAAGGATCCTGGGATCACGCGCCGATGTGATCTGCCCAATGGTCGAGTCCGCAACACTGTTGTCGGGCTGACCGAAGTTTACGTTGTTGAAAAGGTTGAAAAACTCCGCGCGGAACTGGAGAGTGGTGTGTTCCATGACGCGGGTGTCCTTGATCAGCCCGAAGTCGGTGTTGAAAAAGCCCGGCCCCCGCAGGATGTTTCTGCCCGTGTTGCCGAACGTTCCAACCGCGTTGGGGACGAGAAAAGTGGGGTCGAAATACTGCTGGATCAACTGGCCGTGGGACCTGTTGGGATCGAGTTTCAGCTGGCTAAAGCTGGTGCCGATAAAGTCAGCCCGATCGAGGCCAATGCCGCTGAAGGAGTTGTCGCTGCCGCTGTAAATCTGGAAGGGAAAGCCGCTGTGCCAGGTGCCTATTGCGGTTACCTGCCAACCATTCGCCAATCCTCCGCCTAATCCCTGCATCTGAAACTTTGGAAGCGCCCAAATCCCGGACACGTGGATAACGTGGGTAATATCGTCGTTGGAAGCGGAGTAGTCAAAGTTGGGGTCAAATGGATTGGTGTTTTCGCCACCGAAAGGCCCGAAATTATCGATCATTTTTGACCAGGCGTAATTGGCAAGCAGAGAAAGGCCATTAGTGAAGCGCTTCTCCATGTTGAGCTGCAGGGAGTTGTAATTGGAGTTGTAGAGCGATCCATAAAGGCCTACGGCGCCAAAATTCGGATTGATGCGGCGCTGTTGAGTGTTGTCTGCGGTCGAACAGGGTGTGCCGCCGCACAACCCTGGAATATAAATTGCGGAGTTACCCTCATTGGCGCCACCATCCACGGCCGTCGAGAGGTGCGTCCCTTTGTTGCCGACGTATGCTGCGCGCACAAGCCAGTTGTTTCCAAATTGGCGTTCAACCGTCATGTTCCATGTGGCCATCTGGGCCATTTTCCAGTTGAGATCGAACGTCCCATAAATCGAAACAGGAAGGGTAAATGTAGCGTCAGTCCCCGGCAGAGATGGCCCGTATTGCGTCGGGAACGGATTAGGGCTTATCCCCTGGCTTCCAAAAGGATCGACGAAGCTGACATTGCCCTCGAAATCGAAACGGGGCCCGAACGGCGCTGTATCGACAAAGCCATTCGAGGCAACCGTCGACGGCGGGATGTAATATAGGCCTGCTCCGCCGCGGACCACGGTTTTGGAATCAACTTTATAGGCAAAACCGACTCGAGGAGAGAAATTGGCGAGATTGTTTTCCGATCCGAACCCGGCCGGGCATCCTGGATCGGCGTTAGACCCACCGAAAAGCATGCCCACCGGGGCATTCGGGAACCGCGAGGACTGGGCGCCCGGGTGATAGCAAACAACCCGGCCTTTCTCTTCCGTATAGGGCCAGTAGGGGTCCCAGCGGAGCCCTAAATTGAGCGTCAGTTTCTGGTTGAATCGCCAGTTGTCTTGCACATAGGGGGCGTACAACAGACCGTGCATGTCCTTGAACTCGCCGCCTCCCTGCAGGAAATGAGAGGCATGCCCGAGGAAGAAATCCGTGAGGTTGCTGCCGGACAACTGATTGTCAAAGCCGAACTCTCCTGACATCGTAAACTCGTTGACAAGATGGTTCTTGAGGCGGACGATGTCACCGCCGAAATGCAGCTCGTGAGAGCCGCGCTGCATGGTGACATCCTCGTGAATCGTCCAGTCGCCTCGACCGAAGTCCCCGTTATGGTTGGTTCCGAAGCTGAAAAATCCGCCGACATCGAGAGACATCTCCGGCGGAGTCGGCGCAGCAATTTGTACGCCTGCATCGGGGAAGCCGAAAGGAGCGCCGGAAAGTGAGCCGCCCGTTTGCGAATCCCAACCAAACCAGGTATTGAACAGCAGCGTGGGAGAGAAGGAATAGGTGTGGTTCAAAGAGAGGTTCTGGACCTTGACACGGTTACCGTTCCCGTCAGCCGCCAGGACGTTTTTTTGTGCAGCCGAAATGTCCGGAGGCTCATTAAACCGGGTCCAGAAGTAGCTGCCGCTCAGCTGGCTCTTGCCGTGAATCCAGTCGATCTTTGTCATCCACTGGTCGTCGTTCTGGACCACCGACGGACCTGCATAGGTCAACTGCCGGCCGGGTCCGTTCGGATCAGGAATGTGGGACAAAAAGAAGTTTGACGGCGCGCTGAAATCGGTTGTGGGAATCTGGTTGCCGGCATACGGCACATTATTGGAAGGGTTCACCAGTTGGGTCGGAATGTCTGAGAAGTCTCCATTTCTTTCGGCCGCTGTGGGTACAAAAGCAATTTGGCCCTGCGCGGCGCTGCGAATGCGCGTTCCCTGGTACGTCCCAAAGAAAAACAACTTGTCTTTGATGATCGGGCCGCCCACGCTGCCCCCGAACTGGTTGCGTTTCAGCGTATCCTGCGTGGGCGCAAAAAAGTTTCGGGCGTTCAAAGCGCCGTTGCGGAGGAACTCAAACGCATCTCCATGGAGCTCATTGGTGCCAGACTTCGTGACAATGTTCACCACTGCCCCGCCACGTCCATACTGGGCCGAAAGGTTCTCGTCCTGGACGCTGAACTCCTGGACCGCGTCAGGGTTGGGGAAGGGAAGATTGGCATTCAGGTAAGTGTCGTTGTGCCCTGCACCATCCATTTGGTAATTGACACCCCGCGTTCCCAATCCGCTCACACTGGCGTCCTGCTCTCCCGGATAAACCCCACCTTCGCAATTGGCAAGGCAGTAGCCGGGGCCGACACCGGTCTCGTTTACTGTCCCGGCAGCCAGGAACAGCAGTTCCTGCGCCTGCCTGCCGTTTAACGGTAGATCAACAATTTTCTTTTGGTCGACGAGCTGGCTTAGAGTTGCCGTCCGTGTCGTCAGCACCTGCGCGTTGGCGGCGACCGTCACTTCTTGTGATATGGCGCCCACTTTTAAGGTGACAACCTGAGTCGCTGCCTGGTTGACCGTCAAAACAATGCCGGTCTGAATATAGGTTGTGAAACCTTGCTTTGTGACCGTCAGCTTATAGTTGCCGATTGGCAATGCAGGAAAAAGAAACTCGCCGTTGGGCTGGGTTGATATGGTCTTCGTAAGACCAGTCCCCTCGTTTTGCACCGTAACCGTTGCATCGGGAACAACCGCGCCTGCCGGGTCTTCAACGGTCCCCCCGAGACTGGCGGTGGTGTATTGGCCAGCCACCGGGATTCCCCCTAGAAAAACTAAGAGGAGCGCGGCAACTGTGAAAGATTTGAGCAGATTGTTTGAAGGTCGAGTTGGTAGCGAGGAGACACGAAAATCACAAGCGAATGCCATCGACACACCTCCCTTTCGTTCACGGAGAATGCCCGAGGAACATCCCAACGCTAATTGCTATAATCTAGCATTGCGAATTAAGACAATCAAGCAGAAAAATATCAGATAAATAGCCAGTTTTTACGTAAACTTACGAAAACTAGCCGTGTTAGGTGCGGCCAGAAAGAAGGAGCTCACTCCTCTGGAAAAAAGGGTCGTAAATTCGATTTATAGAGGACCTGCCAGTTGCTGTGCGCTGAAGACTAGTTGGAGCGCGGGGCGTGCCGCGGCAATCAGAATCTAACAAGGAAGCAAGCAGTCCACCATCAGTCCGTCATTCGCCGCCCGAGACGTTCCAGGAAAGCCTAACGGATGGCCCTTCACATCCCTCGGATTGGCCTGTTAAGCCCGGCACTTCTGCCTCAAAACTGCAGCCTTAAGGCCATCTGCAAAATCCTTGGAGCTTGAGCCCCTGTTATGAATCCAAAAGTGTCGTCGGTTACCGTGGTGTCCGGATTCAGGAAATTCGGGTGGTTCAAAACGTTAAAGAACTCCGTCCGGAATTGGAGTTTCAAACGCTCGGTAAGGGAGAACGTCTTGTAGGCCGCGAAGTCGATGCCAAATACGCCGGGACCCCTCAACGTGTTGCGACCTACGTTACCGAAGGTATTATCAGCCGGCACTACAAAGCACCCCGGTTGGAACCACGGATTTTGCGGAAACACCCTGCTGTTGGGCGAACCGCTGGTATATTGCGGTGTGCAAATCTGGCTGGCCTGGTCGTCTCCAACCTCGGGCAGGCTGAAGGACGTGTCTGTTGCTGTGTCGATGTTAAGTGGGAATCCGCTTTCCCACGTCCAAATGCCGGACGTGGCCCACCCACCCAGCACGGTGTTCTTCAGACCCGTACCGACAGAAGGCAACTGCCAGACATAGTCCAGGATGAACCGGTGGGGAACATTAAAGTCGGACACCGCACGGTACGCGGCAATATTATAAGGGTTGATAATTGTGATCGTGTCCATGTCGCTGGTGCTGGACGCCCAATCCATGCTCTTGCCCCAGGTGTAATTGGCGTCGAGAAGCAAACCATGCGAAAAGCGCTTCTGGAGGACCAATTGGAGCGCGCTGTAGTTTGAGTTGGCTCCTGAGATGTCCATCGTGATCTGCCCGTAAGCTTGGTATGGCCGACGCGCGTCTTCGTTGTCAGCAGTCGCAGTGGGACTGGGCAGCGGGGCGTTAACATCGGTGTTGTACGAAAGGTGCGTTCCCTTGGAGGCAACGTAACTTGCCCGCGCCAGCCAATTCCCTGCGAATTGGTGCTCCACGGTCAGATTCCACTGCATCATATTCGCGGGCTTCCAATCAGGCGCAAAGGATACCGCCAGGTCGAGCGGGCTGGGGAAGAAGGCATCGGTGGCCGTTGGAACCTTGGGGGCGTACTGTGCCGGAAACGGATTCTGAATACCTTCGAAGCCGTAAGGGTCAGTGAAGGAAACGCGCCGGAATTGATATTGCGGACTGAAAGGCGCGCTGTCCACCATGTGGTTAAACGACTCGAGGAACGGGGCCTGATAGAACATTCCGTACCCGCCCCGGATGACGGTGTTGCGGCGGCTGCCCAGGCTGTAAGCGAAGCCGAAGCGCGGGGCAAAATTCGCCCACGTCGTATCAAAGCCTGAACCAGAACAACCGGAATCTCCCGCGAAAATGTATCCCGGCGGCGCGCTTGGGAACCGCGTCGATTGGAGCCCGGGCCGGAAGCACTCCGTCCTGCCCAAAGAGTCGGTGTACCCCGGGAAGGGGTCCCATCGCAACCCGAAATTGAGGGTCAGATTGGGGCGGTATTGGTAGTTGTCCTGAACATACATGCTGACGAGGTTCGCCCGGTGCGAACCGAACTCTCCACCACCCTGTTGGAAGTTATCGACGTAGCCCAGGAGATAGTCGGCAAATGCATTCCCACTATGGGAGCGGAATGTGAGGCGCGGGTTCTGCTTGTAGTCGTTGTTAAGGACGACGGACGGCCGCAGAAAGTCTCCCCCGAAGAGGACGATGTGGCGTCCGCGTACCCAGTTCATATCATCGGTGAACCTAAAGTTGTCCCGGTCGAATTCGCCGGGGGCGCCCGTGCTCATGCTGAAATAGCCGCTGACATTTAGCCGGAGTTCAGCGGGATTGGTCACCGAAACTTTGGAACCAATATCCGCCAGGCTGAAGGGCGTGCCAGGCAGAATCGTACTGTGATTGCGCGTGTAGGCGAAAGTGAAGATATTAACCAGAGACGACGTGAAATTGTAGGTGTCGCTGACCCCGATGTCCTGCACCCGGTCCTCGAATCCGGAAGAGGATTGCAAGGGATTCTGCTTTCCGATGAACGGGTCGTTCAGGTAACGGGTAAAGAAGTAACGTCCATACAAGTGGTTCCTGTCGGACAGATTGTAGTCGACGCGGCCCATTGCCTCATGCTCGCTCTGACGCACCGGCGAACGTGGCAGGACGGTTACCCCGCCTGCCGTCGAGAGCGGAATTTTGGCCAGCAAGTTGACGGCTGCGGTGTCCTTCATGCCTGGTGTGATAATGTTTCCGGGGATGGGATCGCCGGTAAACGGATCAACCAATTGCGTACCCGGAAGCAGGGAAGAAAAATCCCCGTTGGCGAATGCCTGGCTGGGCAAATTGACCGAGTTCCCGAATGATTCGCTCCGGATGATGGTTCCCTGGTAACTGCCGAAGAAGAAAGCTTTGTCATGGATGATGGGGCCGCCCAGCGTGCCTCCGAACTGATTCCGCTTGAGCAGGTCCCGGCCCGGGTCGAAGAAGTTGCGGGCGTTCAGCGCCCCGTTGCGAAGATAATCAAATGCACTGCCATGGAGCTGGTTGGTTCCGGACTTGGTGACGACGTTGACGACTCCTCCTGCTCCCCGGCCGTACTGGGCACTGTAGGTGTTGGTCTGGACGCTGATTTCCTGGACCGCATCCGGATTAGGATAAGGATCGTTGACGTTAGTGTAGGTATCCTGGTTGCTGGCGCCGTCCAGATTGTATTCAACGGAGTCGGCACGGGCGCCGTTGCCCGCTACCGCTTGTGCTCCCGGATAGGTGACACCCTGGAATGAGTCTCCCGACCCGCGTGCGTTAGTGTCTGTGCTGGAGTTTGCTCCCTCATTCACAGTCTTACTCCCCAGACTGACCATTCCCGGAGAAAGGGTTACGAGCTGGGCAGTGAGGCGGCCCTGAAGTGGAAGATTCCCAACCTCCTGCGTCGAGATTCCGCGGGAGAGCGTTGCCTGCTGGGTCTGCACGAGTGCAGTGTTGCCTTGCACCGTTACGGACTGTGTTGCCGCACCCAGCACCAAACTGATTGGCACCGTCATGGATTGATCCGCCTTAACGATGATGCCGATTTGAACGGAGCGTTGAAAACCACTGGCTTCAACCGAGATTGAATACGGCCCGACCGGAAGCCCAAGAAACGCATAGCTGCCGTCACCGGAGGTAGTCGCCTGGCGCGCCACGCCCGTGTTAATGTTGGTTACCGTGATTTTGGCGCCGGGTACTGCCGCTCCACTGGGATCGACGACCGTCCCGCTGATGCTGCCTGTCGGCTCAGCTCCTCGCATCAGGTGAGCAGGAAATAACGCGATGCTAAGCGCGCACAATAAAACTAACTTCTTCATCATTGCCTCCACTGGCAATTGCCGGTCGCCAACCCCCGACACAGGAAATTTTGTTTCGGATAAGTCTCTAAAGTCCCAGACGCGTCTGTTGGAACTTTAGACGTACAGGCACGACATCTCGCATAATCCGGCCGCTGGCATTTCCCACGGCTGATTTTAGGGACTAGAAACTGTGTCCTTTGTCTGAGAAGCGATCAGATCAAGACCGACCAAAAAAGCAGTAGCAGCAC
>DASSJE010000170.1:0-2254 GCA_035691365.1 Terriglobia bacterium | reverse complement strand
ACAAAGGAAAAGTACTCCAAAGCTCTGGCCGAGTTTACCACCGCGGCCGAGGTGAAAGGATGGGCCACTATCCTGCCCACTCAGAGGGCAGTTCGCGTGGCTCGCTACCACGTTGGTTTGTGCCAGGCGGAGCTCGGAGACGAAGCGGCGGCCATCAAGACGCTGACGGAAGCTGCAAACGGGAGTGATGCGGAAATTGCGTCCCTGGCGCGCTTTGCCCTGGCGGGACAATTGGTGAAGACGGGAAAAATCGCGGACGCAGTAAAGCTTTACCAGAATCTTGAGGACCGTCCGACCACCGCCGTCCCCAAAGCGACAGCGGAAATGGCCCACGCGGACGCTCTGCGGTCGACCCAGCCGGCGGTGGCGCGAAGAATCTACGAGAACATGCAAAGGGAGTACGCGAGCGACACAACACTTGCGGAATCCCTCCGGCAGCAAATCGCCAGCCTCCCCAAGTAATCCCAGGCGGCGGTCCCCGACCGACCCATGGCTGACATTACCCGCGAAACCCTTGAAACCGACGTGCTGATTGTCGGCGCCGGGCCCGCAGGACTCAGTTGCGCGTTGCGGCTGGCGCAACTGATTAAGGAACGCGATCCCGGGACGTCGCCACCGCTTAGCACGGAAAACATCTACATCCTCGAGAAAGCGGACGAAATCGGCGCCCACTCCCTTTCCGGCGCCGTCCTTGATCCGCGCGCCCTGCGTGAGCTTGTTCCCGATTTTGAGTCGCAGTCCGTCCCGCTCGAATCCCCCGTCACTAGCGATTCGGTTTATTACCTTACGCGAACGGGCCAGTGGAAGCTGCCGGTCAATCCTCCTTTCTTCCAGAACCATGGGAACTACATCATTTCACTGAACAAATTCGTAAAATGGCTAGGCGAGCGCGTGGAGCACAAGGGCGTGAGCGTTTTTGCCGGCTTCGCCGGGATGGAAGTGCTCTACGAAGGTTCGCGCGTGGTGGGTGTGCGGACCGATGACAAGGGTGTGGACAAGAACGGAAAGCAGCAGTCTAATTTCCAGCCCGGCTACGACCTGCGCGCCAAAATTACCGTATTTGCCGAAGGGCCGCGCGGCTCGCTGGCCAAACAACTCACAGCACGGCTCAGCCTTGCATGCGGCTGCAATCCCCAGGTCTATACGCTGGGATTAAAGGAACTGTGGGAAATTCCCGCCGGACGCATCCGGCCCGGCGAGGTGACCCACACTGCGGGATGGCCGCTTAACTGGCGCCAATTCGGGGGCGGATTTATCTACGCCCTTTCGGATACGCGCGTATCCGTTGGCCTTGTAGTCGGGCTTGATTACGAAGATCCGCGCTTTGATCCGCACAACGCGTTCCAGCAATTTAAAACTCATCCGCACGTCAGGAAGCTCCTCGAAGGCGGGCAGATGATTCGCTACGGCGCCAAAACAATTCCTGAAGGAGGTTATTTTTCCATTCCGTCCACGGCAATGGATGGCGCTCTGATGATTGGTGATTCTGCGGGTTTCCTGAACTCGCAACGGCTGAAGGGCATTCACCTGGCTATCAAGAGCGGCATGCTGGCGGCGGAAACCGCCTTCGAATGCCTGCAGAAGAATGACTTCTCTGCCGCCGCCACGGCCACCTATGCGCAGCGGGTGGAGAGCAGCTGGATCAAGACTGAACTATGGAAGGTGCGCAACTTTCACCAGGGATTTGAGCACGGCTTCTGGCACGGCATGGTCCACGCCGGTTTGCAGCAGTTCACTGGCGGGCGGGGCCTGCATGCCCGTTATGCCGCCAGCTCCGGTCATGCCCGCATGAAGAAGCTGGCCCAATTGCCCGCTGACGGCGGCGCCGAAGCCCACCTGCTCGACAACGCCAAGGGCGATGGCAAGCTCACCTTCGACAAGCTCACCGACCTCTACCACTCCGGCACCAAGCATGAGGAGGATCAGCCCGCGCACCTGGTCATCCACGACACGCAAATCTGCAACGTCCGCTGCGTCCAGGAATACGGCAATCCCTGCCAGCATTTCTGCCCGGCGAATGTGTATGAGATGGTTGAGGCGGCAGATGTGCCCTCAGGCAAGCGCATCAGCCTGAATCCCTCCAACTGCGTGCACTGCAAGACCTGCGACATCATGGATCCCTATCAGATCATCACCTGGGTTCCGCCCGAAGGCGGCGGCGGGCCCAATTACGATGGCATGTGACGGCAAAACCTTTTCACCGCTGAGGCGCCGAGTTCGCCGAGAAATCCTTCCAGGGCAGAAATTTTCCAAC
>DASSJE010000169.1:0-29762 GCA_035691365.1 Terriglobia bacterium | reverse complement strand
GCGAAAGCCAGTCGCTGGTGAAAATGTATTTGGAGAGGATGGGAAATCGCCGGTCCTTCCAGTTCGCGCCGTTCAACCGGCTTCGGTATTTCGCAGATGCTTCACCCAGCGTGAGTCCCGCGGCGGGGCCGTTCAGGATTTCTGAACTCTCGTCCGTAATCCATACCTCACCGATCAGGCTCTCTTCACCCGGCTGGGCAACGGCCCCGCGATCACTTGCAATCTTGTCAGGCGCAGGCCACTCGAACAGCGGAGCGAGCTCGTCCACGCCCCAGATTTTGGGCTTGAAGATGGGTGAAAGCTTGAGCGGCATTTCGAGTTTTGGCATAGGTCGCATCGCAGGGCGCTGAATAAAGTCCTGCTCACCTGCAGTCGCAGCGCCGGGCGGCAACCAGGCGCCTGCAATGGAGAACCCTGCCTCCCCAAAGGAGGGTGCCTCAAAGCCCCGCTCAGATTTTTTCACAAACCGTCAGAGTTCGCTAAAAAATTTCTTCATTCGCTGCAGCCCCTCTTCGATGTTCTCCATCGAAGTCGCGTAGGAGAGCCGGACATGCTCGTCTGTCCCAAACCCGGGCCCCGGCACAACCGCCACATGGGCATCTTCAAGCAGGCGGTCTACCAGCACCTGGCAATCCGCTAATCCGTCTTTCTTCAGGTAAGCACCCACATTCGGATAGACGTAAAATGCGCCCGCCGGCATGGCACAGGTAATGCCCGGAATAGCCCGCAGCCCGGCCACGATTTTGTCGCGGCGCCGCTGGTATTCCGCCAGCATGATCCGGACGGAATCCTGCGGCCCCCGCAGCGCTTCAACTGCCGCTTTCTGCGAAATCGATGTCGGGTTCGACGTTGAATGGCTCTGCAGGTTCAGCATGTTGCTCAGCAGCTTCTTCGCACCCAGCGCAAAGCCGACCCGCCATCCCGTCATGGCATAGGTTTTTGAGAGTGATCCGGTGATGAACAGATGGTCGCGGTCACCCGAATGCCCCAGTGAAAACGGCTTGCGGCCGTCATAGAGGAACTGGCAATAGCACTCGTCGGACATCAGCAGGACGTTGCGGCTCTTCGCCAGCGCCAGCAGTTTCTCCATCTCCTCGTCCGCAATCACGGCGCCGGTGGGATTGTTCGGCGAGTTGACGATGATCAACCGGGTCTTCGGCGTGATCAATCTCTCCACGTCCGCGGCGCGCACCTGGAAATTGTCCGCTTCACGCGTTTGGAGCGGCACGACTTTTCCGCCGGCGTAGTTGACGATGTCCAGGTACGAAACCCAGTACGGCACAGGCAGAATCACTTCGTCGCCGTGGTTGATGGTGGCGGCGACAGCCTCAAAGATCGCTTGCTTCCCGCCCACCGTTACCAGGCATTCTTCAACCTTGTAGTTGGAGCCAAAATCCGTGGCGTGGCGCTCGATGATGGCTTCCTTCAATTCCTTGATGCCGCTGGTCGGCGTATACTTTGTAAAGTTCTGGTTGATCGCCGCAATGGCGGCTTTCTTGATGTTGTCAGGAGTTGGGAAATCGGGCTCACCCGCCCCGAAATCCACCAAACTCACGCCGCTTGCCCGGAGTTGCGCTGCTTTTTGGACTACGGCCAGCGTGGATGAAACTGAAATGCGTGAAGCACGTTCTGAAAGTTGCATGGCATCAAACCTCGTCTATTGTAGAAACGATCTTTTTCCTCAAACGTCTTTCCACCAGGGGCGGCACCAGGCCCTTCACGGACCCGCCGCGCCCGGAAATTTCCTTGACCAGCCTCGAGCTGACGTACGCATACGACTCCGCCGGCATCAGGAAGAGCGTCTCCAGCCTGGGCTGAAGCTTGCGATTCATCAGGGCCATCTGGATTTCGTATTCATAGTCGGAAAATGCCCGGATTCCGCGCACAATCGCACGGGCTTTCTTCCGCACCGCAAAGTCAACCAGGAGCCCGCTGAACGTGTCGACGGAAACGTTTTCCAGGTCGCGCGTTACTTCCTTCAGCATCTCGAGGCGCTCCTCGACGCTGAAAAGCGGCTGCTTTTCCGCATTCGTCAGGAGGGCAACAACCACGCGGTCAAAAATCCGGCTGCTTCGCTGGATCAAATCAAAGTGACCGTTGGTTATCGGATCGAAGGACCCTGGATAAATCGCGAGAATTTCAGACATATATCGACGCGACAGACGCACCTGTCTCTTAAATGAGCATTCTAGCGGGTGCGTTCAAATCTTGTAAACCTGATTTTAGCAGAGATGAGGCTTGGGTTTACAGCCTCGCGCCAGTCCGGCCAACTTCCTCATCGCATCAGGGCAGGCGCGCCAGTAAAGTTGCGAACGCGTTATGTCGGTCGCTGGTACACGCGCACGTAGTCCACCTCAAACCTGGAAGGAAACTGCGTGTGTTCCGGATTGCCGCCGCTCTGCCCGCCAATGGCCTGGTTCAGAATCATATAGACAGGCTGGTGAAAAGGATTGAAGCCGTTGTGCCTTGCGTCGAGTGTGCGGCTGAGGTCTGCGGTGGTCAGGAGCGTGCCATCAAGATAAAGATGGATGAATTCCGGCGTCCAGTGCATTGCCCAGACGTGGAACTTCTGAGACCAGCGTGGATCGTGAAAGTCTTTGATTGGCTTGAACGTGGTGATCCAATCGGAAGAGCCGTCGGCTTTTTCCCAGGCAACGTTGGCATTTATGTGTCCGGCGTAATACTCCATGATGTCGATTTCGCCGCAGGCCGGCCAGCGCTTGGAAACGCCCAGCGTCCACCAGGCGGGCCAGATGCCCGGACGGATATCGATGCGGCCGCGCATGACAAAATAACCATATTTCCAGCTATGGAGGCCGCGAGTGGTCAGACTGGATGAAGTGTACTGCGCGAAGCGGCGGTTCGTGTGCCAGTTCTTGCTGCCTTCAACGTAGTGCGGATTCAGTTTCTTCTCCCGCCGCGATTCGATGATCAAATTGCCACCAGAGCAGGACGCGTTCTCCGGCTGGTACCACTGGAATTCTTCGTTTCGCACAAAACCGTGTTCGTAAGTCCAGTTGTTCGGATCGGGCCGGCCTTCAGCATTGAATTCATCACGCCAGACCAGGCGGTAACCTTTGGGTGCCTCAGCGAAAGGTCGAGCGGATTGGGCAAGCAGGTCCGTTGTGCTGACCGCCCCCGCGGCGGCCAGCAGCCCTTTCAGCGCGCTGCGTCGAGTCATCATGGCAAAGCCTCCCTGAGCAGTAATAATGTGTTGCACGGCCGCGCCAATGGTGTGCGCGACCCGAAACCCGTGGTTATCTCAGTTTATACTTCCGGATCTCTTCCGCGCTCACTTCGCTGCTCATGCCGGGTTCTTCGGGCGCCGGAACTTCCCCATCAATAATTTTTCTCTGTCCTCCCGATTCCATATAGATTGCATTCGGCATGGCCAGCAGCATATTCAGATTGGTTGAGCCGCCGCCGTGGCTGGCTACTTCCACCTTGTAGCCGGCGGCGATGGCGGCAATTTCCATCCACTCGCAAACACCGCCGGCGCGGCGGTCATCCGGCTGCACAATGTCTGCGCCCCGCCGCGCAATCAGATCAGCGAAAGCGTACTTGGTATTGAGATTCTCTCCCGTGGCGATTCGCATGTCGAGCGCCTGGGCCACCAGGGCAAAACCTTCCATGTCTTCCGGCGGCAGCGGCTCCTCGAGCCAGAAGCAACCCATTTGCTGGTAAGCCTTCCCGCGCAGGATGGCCTCGGAGCGGTCGAACACCTGGTTGGCGTCCACCATCAGGCGCATTCCCTTCCCCATCGTGTCCTGCGCCATGCGAATGCGCCTTTCGTCATCCGCAAGCGAATACTTTCCGACTTTGATTTTGGCCGCCTTGTAACCTTGTTCCATCGCGGCTGAGATTTCCCGCTTGAAATGCGAGAGGTCATCATCGTTGTCGTAATACCAGCCGCACATGGAATAGACGGGCATGCGGTCGCGGTAAGCGCCCAGCATTTTGTAAACAGGCACTCCGGCATTCTTGCCCAGAATGTCCCACAGGGCGATGTCAGTGGCCGCCAGCGCAAACTGTGCCACGCCGCCGACGCCCTGGTAGTTCATGGCCTTCCACAACTCGGCGCGGATACCGCGCGGAAATGCCGGGTCCTTTCCCATAATCACGGGTTTGACTTCGTTTTCCAGAATGGATTGCACAACGCGCGCGCCTTCACCCCGGTTGCTGAACCAACTGTTGGCCCATCCCGTGATGCCGGCGTTGGTATGAATGCGAAGCACCACGGCGCCCGTATCGACGTTCAGAGTCTGCAGCGCGTCGTAATAAGGCTCGCCGGATGGCGGCTTCAGCAGGTCCGTCTCAAGTCCGGTGATTTTCAGTTCCTTCTGTTGCGCAGCCGCGGCAGAAAACGCCGCCCCAAAGGCGGGCAAAGCCGCCGCCGACCGAAGAACGTCCCTTCTGATCATCAATGCCTCCTCATCCCTAAGGTAGGAATTCTTCAGATTATTTCAGACCGTGACATTTCACTCCCAAGCGGCCCGCGCGTCAAGCGCCTTATGCGGCAACAAAATCAATCGCGATCACCTCGTGCAATCCCACCGAAGGGACCTCCAGCTCGATGGCGCCGTTTCCCTGCCGGTATGGAACATCCGTTTTCGCCACCAGCAGGTGGACCTTCGCAATGCGGCGGCCCTCGGGAATGCGCACCCGCACCTGCTGCCGCGGAACGGGAATAATCTCCCGCACGGGGCCTTTCATCATCATGGGATTCGTCAGGTTCACCAGATGGACCGTCATCGAGTTTTTCTGCGTCCAGACCGAAAGGTCCAGCACTCCCGGCCCCTCGACAGATACAGCGGCGGACTCATTCGTCGTCCAAATCACGGCATTGCGTAGCAGTGTGCCGTGGTCCACGTTCAGCACTTCCCAGAAAGTGCGGCCCACGTCCCAGGGAAAATACACCACGCGTCCGCGACCGAAGTTGCGGACGAAAACGCCGGCCTCCTTCGTGTCATCCGGCGGCGGAAAAACCTCCTCCATGGGAAGATCGGGATACGACGGGACCACCATCAGCGGAGAATACAAACCCTCGATCGCCGGCTTGACAATCACGCGGTTCACGCCGTTGATGATTCGATAGGCATCCTCCAGCCCCGCCAGCAACGGGTGGAAACGCCCCGTGTCTGGGTCTTTCTCGAGCCTCAGATAGGAATTCAGCATCGGCCCTTCCGTGCGCCCGGCAAATGACGTGCCGAATAACGGCGCGAGACCGAAGTCCTCTCTGCGCACGCCCCATTCGTCATAGAGCGAGGTTTCCCAGGTGGCAACAATGCGTCCGCCGCCATTCACAAATTGCCGGACCTGTTCGCATTGCTTCCCTGACATGGCGGCAATGCTGGGGAGCACCAGCGTGCGGAACGGCGCCAGGTGTTCGGCGTCGAGCAGCTCGTCGTGGACCATCTCAAACGGAATGCGCCCTTCCACGAGCGCCTGGTAAACTCCCAGCGAAGGGTCCTCCACTTTGGCCCGCGCCTGTTCGCCGCCATAAAACGCCGCAGTCCGCTGCGAATACACCATGGCAACGCGGGCAAGCGAATCCTCGTTGCGCAGATATCGCTCGTTCCGGTAGTGCCAATCATAAAGCTCCGACACAACCGGAAGCCACCGGTGGTCGAAAGGCTTGGCGTTGAATTTTGTGAACCACGGGCGGAAATTGTGCGCGATGCCGTCCACCACCCACATCCGAATTTCGTTGCCGTTCTGGACAGAATCCTTCCACCGGTACTTACCTTCCAGCCCCACGCTGAAGATCCCGGCAATCGGTCTTCGTCCCAGGCCGGCGCGATATTCTTTGGCATTCTTGCCGTTCATCCAGGGCGGCATCAGCCCGTTGCGCCCCTGCCTGTCGGCGAACAGGATTGGTGCCCTTTCGCCGATGGTTTTCATGTCAAGGCTGCTGAGCGCCCCGCCGCCGGCGTTCGGAATAAAACTGGCATTTGGATTAATGCTTTGAATGGCGGCGTCCCACGTTTTCCACAGCTCGAAAAGCCGCTTCTGGCGCCACACAATGTATTCCCGCCGGGCGGGATTTTGCGGGTCATTGGTGCGCGGCAGGTCCATTCCGCTGAAGGCCCGAAAGTTTTCCTGGCAATGAACGCAATAACACATGCCGGAACCCGACCATCGGTTGGTGAAGATTCCATCAACGTGATAGAGCGTCATAATCTCTTTGTGGACGGAAGTCATGAATTCGAAGTTGTAGGGACCCAGAGCACAGGTCACCCAGAAGTCGCGGTCGGACCAGTGACGCACCTTCCCGCCTTTGGCATTCACCATAATCCAGTCTGGGTGGGCGGTGTAAACATCCTGATGGCAGGCGTGCGCGTCGGTCCGCGCAATCACATTCATTCCCAGGTCGCGACAGCCCTTGAGCAGGTCGCCAAAAGTGTCCCGATCGCCGAGCCACTTGCTGCGATAGTGCAGCGGAATCCGGGTTGGATAAAACGCCACGCAGCCGCCGGCGCTAAGGCATGCCGCGTCGGCGTGAATGCGCCGGAAGTAGTTAAGCCAGAATTCGCGGTCGTAATTGCCCGGATCGTCCTCAACAAAAGCAAGCTGCGCCCAGCGCATGGGCCGGTCGTACCAGCCCGGTGTTGCTGCCTGTGGAGAGACTGCGGCGTGATCAACCTCGCCGCTGCCGGAAATCATCGCGCCGGCCGCGACGGCTTGCAGAAAATCACGCCTGTTGATCGTCATCACGTCCTCCCGCAGCATCTGCAATGGCGCTGCCCCTCTTGTCGCCGGCCCTAACAAAGTAACACACATCCGCGAACACGGCGGCATGATGGGCTATCCGGTTTGAAGGCCGGACGCGCGCCAGGAAGCGAGTCTTTGCTGAAACACCTTCACGCGCGCTCTGGCGCGAGAACCTGGATCATCAGGCGGACAATTGTTGTCGCTTTGAATTCGGGACACTATCGCGCCAGGGGGCTCTCCCAGACGCGAAAAAGCAGCTTCTTGAGCTGCGCGAATCGACGGGGCCCGAGCTCGGCGCTCCATTCGCGCTCGATGTCACGGAGAATATCGTGGATTTTCGCGTAGGCGGCGTGCCCGCGTTTGGTAAAGCGGATCACCCGCGCCCGGCCTTCACGCGGATCATTGGAACGGACGATATAGCCGTGATCTTCCAGGCTGCCCAGGAGCTGGTTCATGGCCTGTTTGCTGACGCCGGCGCGCTCGGCCAGGACGCCCGGGCGGACTCCATCCGGGCCTGGAAACAGCAGCACCGCCATGTGCGGCAGGCGCAGTTCTTGGAACCCGGCAGCATTGAGCCCGCTGATGAGGCGGCGGTGGATGGCCTGGGCCGGAACGCGCAATAATGCCCCTATGAGCATTTCCCGGGTTTTCACCTTTGACTTCGGCATTTTCTTCTTGACACCCTTGGTAAAGTCCGTTTACATTCTAGCATAGTAAATAGCATTTACTATTAAGGAGGGCCATCCATGACACAAAGCACCATCGGGCTGGGCGTTAATCCCGCCGCCGAAACCATCCGCCTGGGGCCGCTCGAAATCCGCTTCCTGATCACCGGAGAAGACTCCCATGGCAGCGTCGCCGCGTTCGAGCTTTTTGTTCCGGCGGCGCAGCGCCTGGCAGGCCCCGCGCACAGCCACGACCATTACGAAGAAACGATCTATGGTATCGAGGGTGTGCTGACCTGGACCGTCGATGGCAAAAAGATCGACGTGGGCCCGGGCCAGGCGCTCTGCATCCCGCGCGGCGCTATCCACCGGTTTGACAACAACGGAGACCGGGACGTGAAGGCCCTTTGCGTGATCACGCCCGCGGCCATCGGCCCGCAGTTTTTCCGCGAGGCGGCCGAACTAGTCAAAGCGGCTGCCGGCGGCCCTCCCGACATCGCGAAGGTGATCGCCCTTATGCTCCGCCACGGGCTCACGCCGGCCCCGCCGCCGCCCCAGGCGTAGCGGCACTCAAACCGGGATCCAGCACCGAGGGGAGAGCAGATGTTCCACATCGTACACCGGGAAGATCAGCGGAAAGGTAAAGTCGCCACCGTCGAGTTTGAAGGCGAGCCCTACGGCGCCGGAATCTCCTTCTTTCTGGGCAATCTTGAGGCGGGCCAAGGGCCCGGTCCACACCAGCATCCCTATGCGGAGACTTGCATCATCTTCTCCGGCCAGGCGGCGATAGTGATCGATGGAGAACAGTTCGTTGCCGGCGCCGGCGACATCGTGGTCATCAGCCCGGGCACGCCGCACCATTTTGCCGCCATCGGCAATGAGCGGCTGGATATGGTTGCCATTCACCACACTGATCGTTTTGTCATCGAACCAATCAAAAGTTGACGGCGAATTGCCAAGGCAAAGTTTCGCCCTCGAGAAAACTCTGCAGCCGCAGATCCACAACCGGAGAATTATTGCCACTCTTCGGCCTTCCCGTGCCCCCTCTGGCTCCTGTGCTACAATTCGTCCCTTCAAACTATACGGACCAGGGAGGATTCCGGGATGAAGCGATACAAGTTCTCGCGGGCGCTCAGCAATTTGCTCATCGGCGACGATAGATCCACACGCGCCGCTCACCGGCGTGGCCCTTGCTGGCTGCCCATCGCGGCGGCGTTGGCAATTATTTGTGCGTTTGTTGTCGCAGCCGCCGCCCGGAATCAAACTGCAAAGAGCAAAGCGCAGCCGAGGCACGAGCCGCCTCCGTATTGGGCTTTTACCGGAAACCCTGAGGCCAATGCAACGCGCCACGCAGCAAAAAAACCTGATGACCGCACGCTGCTCCGCGTGCCGGGCAGCAGGCAGACGTTTACTCAGCGGCAGATTGACGCTGCTGCGTTCAATCCGCCCGACTGGCACCCGGATGGCCACCCGCCGATGCCGGAAATCGTGGCGCACGGCCGCAAGCCCAACGTTGCGGCCTGCGGCTTCTGTCATCTGCCCAATGGCCAGGGCCGGCCTGAAAATTCCAGCCTCGCCGGACTGCCGGCGGCCTACATCATCCAGCAGATGGCCGATTTCAAGAGCGGCCGCCGCAAGCCTTCCAAAAACACCGTGCCGATTGACGCCATGACCGCTCATGAAACCCGGGCTGGCGCCGCCGAGGTTCGGGATGCCGCCGATTACTTCTCCCGAATCAAACCCCGGCCGTGGATCCACGTCGTCGAAACACGGAGCGTTCCCAAAACACACGCCGCCGCCTGGATGCTGGTCCGCACGGCCGGCGGCGGAAAGGAACCCATCGGCCATCGCATTATCGAAACGCCTGTCAATCAGCGATTGACGGAGATGCGCGATGACGCCTCCGGATTCATCGCCTACGTCCCCGTGGGCAGCGTGGAAAAAGGAAAAGCGTTGGCCACCACTGGCGATGGCGGGAAAACCATAAATTGCGAAATGTGCCACGGGCCGGGCCTGAGGGGCCAGGGCAACGTGCCGTCCATCGCGGGTCGCTCGCCCAGTTATATCGTCCGGCAGCTTTATGACTTCCGCAGCGGCTCCCGCAACGGGCCGGACGCCCGGCTCATGCAGCCGGTCGCCGCCAGGCTCACGCTTGACGACATGATTTTACTCGCCGCCTACCTGGCATCACTGCATCCGTGACAGAACTTCGCGCGCCTTTGCGCCGCGAGGGCCCCCGTCACAAGGAATGGACCGCCAGGTCGAGCTCGCGAAGGCGCGCCGGATCTGCAATAATTTCCACCTCGGCGATCCTGCCGCCCTTAAGAGTAAAAGTCAGCACTCTCTTCAGGCGCCCCTGCGGCGCCCACACCAGGCCTACCGATCCATCCACCAGGGCCGGCTGGACAGACCCGGCCGCGGCGGCGAAGGCCACTGCTCCTCTGGCCCAGTTTTGCGCGCCGCGTATTTCTCTGGGAGCGTCGGGCCGTCCAGCGGCTTCGTCCAGATGGACCACCACGTCAGGATCAAGCACCGAGATGAGACCCTCGACGTCGCCGGCCCGTAACGCGGCCAGGAAGGCGTCGGCCACTCTGAGTTGTTCGGCAATATTGCCGCCCGGCGCCGTGGGCGCGCCCTGCACGCGGCGGCGCGCGCGGCTGGCGAGCTGTCTTGCGGCGGAGGGCGTGCGCCCCACGATGAGAGCGATCTCTTCAAAAGGCACGGCAAACATGTCGTGCAGCACAAACGCCACACGCTCCGCGGGAGCCAGCCGGCCCAGGACGACGAGCAACGCAAGCCCCACAGAGTCGGCCAGGAGCGCTTCCTGTTCGGGATCGCTCGCGGGGCCGCCGCTCGCAACCGGCGCGCTCACCTGCTCGTCGATGGGTTCCTCGCGGCGCGACTTCCGTGAGCGCAGCATATCCAGGCAGACGCGCGAAACCACGGTGGTGAGCCATCCGCCGAGGTTTTCAATATTGTCTTCGCCGGACCGGCTGAGCCGTATCCAGGCTTCCTGGACCGCATCGTCCGCCTCGTTCAGCGATCCGAGCATGCGGTAGGCCACGGCCCGCATGCGCCTCCGGTTCTCTTCAAATTGTTCCGCCAGCCATTTGTTTTTATCCATCGGTCACATCTCCTCGTCTTTTTCCGTCATGGTTGTGACGAATGAAATTAAATTTTTGTGACATGGAGGTTGTACAAGATGCAAGCAAGAATCAAGAACCCCGCAATGATTTTCCCGGAAGCTGTGCAGCACTTGCAAGCCGTTGCAAAGGCCCTGGAAAAAACCACCGTGCCGGAAAAGACGTTGGCCCTCGTTCACCTGCGCGCCAGCCAGATCAATGGCTGCAGCGTCTGCGTTGACCTGGGCCTCCGCTTTAATAAGGCCGGAGATTCCAATGAGCGCCTTTTCTCCGTGGCAGCGTGGCGGGAAGCGCCATGGTTCACCGACGCCGAGCGCGCCGCATTGTCGCTTACGGAAGCCGTCACGCGTCTGGCCGACCGGCCGGACCCCGTGCCGGATGAAATCTGGAATGAGGCCGCACGCCACTACAACGAATCGGAGCTCGGCGCGCTGCTCCTCATGATCGCCATCACGAATGTCTGGAACCGGCTGAATGTCGCCACGCGGCAGGTGGCGGGCGAGTGGGCCAAGTCAGCAGAGGCCCAGAAGTGGGTAAAAGAAGCGACGGCCTCACGCTGAGCAGGCATAGCTACCCCGGCATGGCCGGCAACAGAACCAATGGCGGGCGCGGGCTGCGCACGTCGCGCAGCCTGGTGTCCATAACACCCGTCACATGCTGAGCCCGTCGCGCAGACCGCCGTTCCTGCGGTCTGCGGCTTTTCGCCTGCATCAACCTACGCTGAGCACCGGAATAGTCCGCCTTGGCCACGTGGCATGGGCGTCCCGCCCATGTACACGGCCGGGACGGGCACGCCACGACTGCTGGCTGCGATGCTTCGTGACATGTTTCTACCCTCAACATCAAAAATCAGGAAAGGAGCCGCGGACCGCAAAACCGCCGGTTCGCGCTACCCGCTTATGGCCATCCTTGGGAGATCGGCAAACCGCTGTAACACAATCATCCGCCGCAGGCGTCCATGCCATGGAAGCCTTGCGGATCGAGCAGCCAGCCCGTAGCGCCGCGCTGGTTTCTGACCTTCACCCACCATTCGGCCTGCGGCAACGAGATGACATCCCACGGATACCGCTCGTTGCCTTTGTGGACTTCATCCGCATAAAGTTCGGCGGAATGAGCCGCTCCCTTGTACCAGAACAGCGCCTCACCCTCGCCCGCGCGGTGCAGCACATAGAGCTTCCCGCCTGCCGGCACCGTGATATCGCCGAAGGCGGTCTGTTTTCGGACGATCACGATGCCGGCTTTTCGAGTGATCACCATGCCCGTCAGCGCACGCAACTCTTCGCCGGACCGAATCGTAAACGCCACGCCCGATTCTTTACTCGCGGATTTGTAAACTCGCGCGCTCGACGCTGCGGTCCACTCGCCGTACTGGCAGCACTCGAATGGACACGCCCCGGGATCGGTGAACGGCAGCTTCGGCGCGCCGGCGCTCTGCGGTATACCCAGAGCCAAAGCGAAAAGAATATTCAGGCAGGTTGCGAACATGACAAAGCCTTCAAAGGTGGAATCTTCACACCAGGTGCAGCGTGAACAGCAGGCCGATGGCGAGGCCGCCGGCGAAGCTTGTGCCGGCAAAATTGACGGCGCCATTGCCGACCAGGCCGCGGCGTTCGATGGTTGCTCCGAGGTAGCTGTCAAACAGGTTCCCTGCCCCGGCGGCGATAAAGGCGACAACGGCGGCGCCGGGGCGGCACAATCCGAGCCCATAGGCGACGGCAATGATCACGATGCTCGCTCCAATGCCTGCCAGTGTTCCAAGCAGCGAAATGCCGCCGTCCTGCCCTGCGGGCACGGGCTTGAGCGTGGTAATCATGTAGGCGCGGCCGGATAGCCACTGCCCGATTTCGCTCGAGATGGTATCGCCGGCGGCCTCAGCGAGCGCGGCAATCATCGCCGCCAGGAAGGCGGCTTCATAATGCGTGGTGATCACCAGCACGGAAAAGAATGCTGCCGCGAGCGTATTGGCCGTGGCTTCGCGCCAGCTTCGCGCTCCCTTGCGCTTTTCCGCTACTCCCATCGCGGCCTTGCGGGCGTAGCCGAGGCGCGTGGCCACCGTGCCCATCACAAAAAACGCCAGCAGCACCAGGAAGCTCTTGTAGCCCCAGCTCACGTAAATGATGGCGCCCATCAGGAAGCCCATCGCCGCGCCCGAGCGGTTCACGGCGCGGATGGCCAGCGCCGCCAGGGCCAACACGCCGTTGATTCCAACCGCCAGTAGCACGCGCACGCCGAGGTAAGGCAGGTTGCTCTCGAGCGCCGACCACGCGACCAGCAGCACGCAATACATGAATCCGCCGCAGACCAGCGGCACGCTGATGTTGTCATCCAGGCCGATAGGCAAGCTTTCGACCATCGCTCCCACAAATGCCGTGGCAATGCAAACCCACAAGAATTTCGACTCCGGCAGCGACGGATTAATCCAGAGGCCCAGCGCAAAGCCACCCACCGTGCCAGCAACAATAAATGCAATAAAGCCCGACCACGTTTTGCCCCGGTTCCAGGGGATGGCAGGGCCGCGCAAAGTTTCGCCGGCCACGCTGGCAAAGCCGTCGCCCAACGCCATGATGGCCCACACCGCGCCCGCTATTTCCATGCGCCGGCCATAGAGCAGAACCAGCACCAGCACGGAGACGGGATAGGCGACGATGCCGGTCCATTGCACGGGCCGTGCCGCCGCTTCCCCGCCCGCCTGCTTGCCGAGGTCCAGTTCGAGCCGAGGAAGGATGATCAAATTGAAGGCCAGCGCCGCCAGCGCCGCGCCCGCCGCCTCCGCCCAAGTGAGGAACGGCAGCAGCAGCGCAAACGACAGCATGGAGATGTGCACCATTTTCCGCGTCGTAATCAGCGGCCGCCGCCCCACACCGTTATAGACTGAAGCCTCACCCAATGCCTGCCTCCAGTGTCTTCTTGAGTCCTTCCTCGAGCGGCGCCACGCGATAGCCGAGCTCGCGGCAGGCCTTCGCGCTCGAATAGACCCAGTCCTTTTTGAAAATCTCCACCACGCCCGGCGTCAGTTTTGGGCGGTGGTCGAAAAGCCGCGCCCGCGCTACTTCCAGCGCGCCAAAAGCTTTTCCCGCTGCAAAGGAAATGTGCCGCACCGGAAACGTCACGCCCGCCAGTCGCCCGACCGCGCTGAACAGATCGTTCAGGCTTCGATTGTCGCCGGCCAGGAAATATTCTTCCCCCGGCCGGCCCTTTTCGAGCGCCGCCAGGTGCGCCTGCACAACTTCGGCAATGTAGGCGAAGCTCCAGCGCTGTTCGCCCGAACCCAGCAGCCCGGGAAATTTTCCGCTCAAATACTGCCGCATCATGCTGCCCACCAGGTTCCCATCGGTGGGGGGGCCGGGGCCATAAACAACTCCCGGCAGCAGCGCCACCACAGGAAATCGCGCAAAGCCGGCGTCGCGCAGCCAGTCGAGCGCTTGCGCCTTGGTTTCCTCATATTGGTTCGAATACGGCCCGTAATTCTGCAGGCCTTCGGCGGCATTCGCGTTCGAAGACGCGCCCGCGGCCATAAACGATGAGGTGTAGACCACGCGTTCTACGCCGGCGCGGTCGGCCTCTTCCAGCAGCGCTTTCAACGCCTCAAAATTTACCCGCCAGAAATCCTGCGGGTCGCGCGCCCACATCTTCACCAGCGCCGCGGAGTGGATCACCTGCTTCACGCCGCGCAGCGCACCCGCCACAGCGTTCCTGTCCAGGAGGTCGCCGGCCACGATTTCGCAACGGGCTTCTGCGGGCACCAGGCCGAGCTTCCCGGGGTTCCTCACCAGCACGCGGAACGGCGCGCCGCGCTCTACCAGCGCGTGGGCAATGCGCGATCCCAGATATCCGCTTGAACCTGTGAGAAGAATCATTGGATTGATTGTCCTGGAAGCCGTTTTAAAGCGCCTGTTCAGCGGCCGTCGCGGCAAGGTGAAAGGGCACGAGTTTACTCGTGCCGTAAAACCAGCCCAACGGATTCGGCTTTAGCCGCTGAGGGCCGCCAATTCGCGACAGAGGCTAAAGCCCAAGGCGTTGTGCGCTCCTTTTCGGCACGACTGAAGTCGTGCCCTTTCTCCTCCAAACCGTCAAGCTCTTTCTCGTCCAAACGGGCATGCCCTTTCTCCCCGAAACGTTCATGCTCTGAAGCCCATGGGGCAAGCCTTGAACCAGCGTCCCGAGCGCATTCCGTGTCCGCTGGCCAACACCGGCCGCAACCCTCACTTTAGCCGATCAGGTACGCAACTGCGAGCCCCAGGTGTCCCACCATCATCATCCAGTACATGTGGTGCCACCCGGGATGGTTTTCGCCTTCGGTCACCAGCCGCCGGGGATCGTCGTTAATCAGATAAACCACGTACGCTCCCCATGCCAGCATGATGACACTCAGAATCAGGATCGCCGTCGCATTCCCGCTCAAAACGTGCAGCCACAAACCGAGCGGCAGCATCAGCCACGGGAGGATGAACGACGGGCTGATGGCCCGGGCGCTGAACGTTGCGCCGTATCTCACGGGCAGCGTGATGCAGCCCGCCGCGCGGTCGCCATCGATATCGGCAAAGTCCTTGGTGGTGGTGGCGCCCAGCAGAAATACAACGTAGATTGACCCGATGTACCACGGTTCAACCGAATGCAGCACGGTGGCCACAGCAGCCCAGCCGGCCACCTTCAGCAGCCCGCCGCGAATCAGCGAAATAATGATGTTGGAACCCCAGGTGCTTCGCTTCAGCCGCACCGGCGGCACCGAATACGCCAGCGTCGCCAGCGCCGCCACGATATAGATCACAAAAATCTGCCAGTTGATGGTGGCCACCATGGCCAGCGCCAGAAAGTAGGTGATGGCCACAAAGGTCCACGCCTGCCGCCAGGTCATTTGCCCGGAAGGCAGCGGCCGGTGCGGCTTGTTGATGCGATCGTTCTCAAAATCACAGATCTGGTTGATGCCGTTCGATGCCGCGTTCAGAACGCCCGCGGCCAGCAGCGCCAGCAGAACGTGATGAAAAACAAAGCGCGCGTGCGTGGCGCCGTAACCGATCAGCGAGCCAGAAAAAATTCCCACCATGGGGGGAATCAGGGTGAACGGCCGGCCAAATGACCAGTAGAGCTTAACCTTTTTCATGCGCCGTTATTTTCAACTTTCCTGGCGCATCAGGCAAGCTGAAATCGGAAGCGGGCGTGACGAATGGTGGAGCAACTGTGGCTCCCGGCTTCCATCCGGCGGGCTGAAAATGCCCCTGCGCGCGCACCCCGGCCTCGCACCGCAACAGCCAGGCACACGAATTCCATATTTGTCTTTTTGATAGGCCAATCTCAGGTGGGGGATGCTGCAGCGTGGCTGAATGGCGGGAAAAAGCAGACCGGCAGCGGACGGAGGGCCTGCGGCCATCATCCGCTCCCGCTAATAGGCGTTGCGGCCTGACAAGCCCCGGATCAAGGTCAGCAGGATAATCTGAATGTCAAAGGAGAGGCTCCAGTTCGTCAGGTAATAAAGGTCGTACTCGAGGCGTTTTGCGATGGAGGTGTCTCCGCGCCATCCATTCACCTGCGCCCAGCCGGTAATGCCGACCTTCATGTAATGCCGCGCGTTGTAGAGCGCCACATCGCGCAGGAATTTCTGAACAAAGTATGGACGCTCCGGGCGCGGCCCCACAACGCTCATGTCGCCGCTGATGACGTTGAGAAACTGCGGCAACTCATCCAGGCTGGTGGCGCGCAGAAAGGCGCCAATCCTTGTGCAACGGGGATCGTTGGGAACAGTCCAGCGTGTGTCGCTCTCCTTGCCTTTGCCCAGGCGCATGGTTCGAAATTTATACATGCGGAAAACCTTGCCGTTCAGCCCAACGCGTTCCTGCACAAACAGGACGGGGCCGGGCGAGGTCAGCTTGACCAGGGCTGCAATCAGCAGCATCAGCGGGGACAATAAGGTCACAGCGCTTAATGAAAACACCAGATCAAATGCCCGCTTCAGGATCGAGTAGGTCACAGATTCTGCCGCCGTCACGTGAAGGTCAAGCATCATCATGCCGCCCAGGTCGAACAGCCTCTCTCTTACGGACACGCCCTGGCCAAAGTCCATCACGGCGCGCACCGGAACGCACAGGGATTCCAGCCGCTCCATCAGGCTGGGTATCTCGTCATAACGGGACAACGGCAGAGCGAGGATGACTTCATCGAAGCCGTTGCCGGAAGTGAGCTTCTCAATTTGCGAGAGGTCATGGATGGGCGCATCGGTTTCTGCTGCGGTCTGGCCGGGCAGGCGGATGTAGCCCACCACCTGGCAGGGCGCCACCTGGCCCGCCATCATGGCCACGGCAGCGCGGTGGGCGAATTCATCTGCTCCCACCACCAGGACCTTGATCCATCCGTTCTTGCGGCCGCGCTGGCGGTGCCAGATCACCCGGAAGACGAGCCGCGCCAGGACCGCCAGGACAACCAGGGCAATCGCGCTCAGCAGCACAAAAAGCCGCGAAAAACTCGCTCCGCCATAGAAGAACGCCGTCACCAGGATGGCCGCGTAGGTGATGGTGGAGGCAAGCAGCGTTCGTTGGGTTTTGCCAGTTGGTGCAAACAGGTGCTCAATGGTGCAAAGCCCGAAATGGTCAGAAACGATGGCCCACACAACCGTGCCGAGCAACAGCAGCCCAAAATATGGAGCTGGATCAACCCCTCCCGCGTCCAGCACCTGCGGGTCGAGCCCGAAACGCAAGTACGCAGCGAGGGCAAACGCCAGCAGGGGCAGCGAGTAAGTCGTCAGCCGCAGGAAGAAGTAAGTTCGGTTGAGCCGTCCTCGAATCATAATTCCTTAAAAAGAAGACCGCCGGGCAGTGCCATTTCTTCGATTTAAACCTCCGACTTCTTCAAACAAATTGACCATCTGTGGAAGACCTTCAATTCCCACCCGCAACCCCGACTTCTCCTTTCGCCACCCTGGCCTGCAGATAGCGGCCAAGCGAGTCCTTCCAGAAAGGCATCTCGATCCCCAGCCGCCGCAACTTTTCCTTGCTCATGACGGAATAGGCCGGCCGCCTGACGGGACTTGCCATGGATTTGGTCGCGACCGGTGAAAGGTCCGC
Source organism: Terriglobia bacterium (assembly GCA_035691365.1). Lineage (GTDB taxonomy): Bacteria > Acidobacteriota > Terriglobia > UBA7540 > UBA7540 > SCRD01. The sequence goes on along the minus strand of DASSJE010000169.1, from coordinate 12,188 downwards.
GCTAATGCCATCCAGCTCAAAGATGGCGCGAGCAAACTCAAACCAGGAGCACGCGCCTTCGCAACTTGCGTGGTAAAGTCCATAAGCCTGTGTCTCGATCAGCTTGCTGACCGCGCCCGCCAGGTCTGCGGTAAAGGTCGGCGTTAGAACCTGGTCATCCACCACGCGGATTGGTTCACCCGCCCGGGCCTTTTTGAGCATGGTCTCGACGAAATTTCCGCCCTTGCCGCTGCTGCCGCGCACACCGTAGAGCCCGCACGTTCTCACCACAAAATAACGTTCGGCGACGGCGGCAATCAGATGCTCTCCCGCAAGTTTTGAAACGCCATAGACGTTCAAAGGAGCGGGCAGGTCGGTTTCCAGGTAAGGCTGGGATTGCGCGCCGTCGAAAACGTAATCGGTGCTGAAGTGGACGAAGACCGCGCCCAGCCGTGAGCAGGTGCTGGCAAGGTGCATGGGAGCGCTGGCGTTCACTTCGAAAGACCGCCCGGAATTGCGCTCGCACTCTTCCACCTTGTGGAACGCCGCCGTGTTGATCACGGCGCCGGGCCGCAGGCTGTCGAGGGCCTTTCCAACCTCCGCCGAGTTCGTGACCTCCAGCTCGCTGTGGCGGCTGGGAACAACCTGATGCCCCGCCTCGCTGAGCGCTTTTTCAAGGTCCGAGCCGAGCTGTCCATTGGCGCCTGTCAGCAGGATCTTCATTCCTCGACTGCTCCTATCATGGCCGGCTTGAGCGCGCGGTCCATGGCCGTGAGCACCTGGATGTTGTAATAGGCCGGGTTGTCCCAATCCTGAAACTCTTCCAGGTGTGCCACCAGGTTGCGAACAATCGACTTCACATCGTGGTCGGGGTGAAAACTCAGCACGTTGTCAGCTTTCTGGATGCTGACCTTGTAGTTCCGGTAGTCCTCGAGGTGCTTGATGGTCAGGCGCACGCTGATGCCCATGTGTTCTTCCACGGCGGCGCGCACCAGGTCGCCGACTTCGCCCACCGTGTAGTTGCCCGAGGCAATGTTAAAAATGCCGGAAATTCCAGGCCCCGCTTCAATGGCGCGGACGTAAGCATTGGCGGCGTCCTGCACGCTCAGGATCGGCCTCCAGATGGAAGGATTGTTCACCGTGATCTGGCGGTCGCACACCGCCGTCTTGAACATGGTATTGACAATCAGGTCCAGCCGCATGCGCGGGCTGTAGCCGGAGACCGTGCCCTTCCTCAGCGCGATCACTGAAAACCGCTCGTCGGAAAGGTTCATCACCGCCTGCTCGCCCTGCAGCTTTGAAATTCCGTACGGATACGACGAAGACACCGGCCGCGTCTCATCAAACAAGTCGTTGTCGGTGTAGCCGTAGACTGAGCAGGAGCTGGCGTAGATGTAGCGCCGCACTTTGGCCTTCTTGGCGATGTAAGCCAGATAAGCGGGCGCCGCCGCGTTGTAGACAAAGTTCTTCGCCGGAGAATATTCCGCCATCGGATCGTTCGAAAGCCCGGCGAGAAAAACCACCTGCTGGTACTCTTCCAGGTCGGCGGCCGCCAGGTCGAAGATGTCCTTCGAGACGATCTCCACCTCGGGCGGCAGATGGTTTCCAAACCAGAACAGATCAACCACCGCTACCTGATATCCACGGTCCAGCAGTTTTGGAATCAGGACGGAGCCGATATATCCCGCGCCTCCAGCTATCAGTATTTTCATGTTCGTCACCTCGGTTCAGGGTTGATGGTTCCGGTACTTAAAATTTTCAGACAGCGGCGATGCCAGCCATTGCGCGAATGTCTGCGCCTTGCGGTCCTTGTCGGAAAGAATGGCGTCCGCAACGGGCCACTCGACGCCGATATCAGGATCGTCCCAGCGGATGCCCGACTCACCTTTGTTGTTGTAGGTCCCGGTACACTTGTATTGGATTTCGGCGTAGTCGGACAACACGCAGAACCCGCGCGCAAACCCGGCCGGGGCCCACACCATCTTTCGGTTGTCCGCCGTGGCCTCCATACCAAACCACTTCCCCAGCGACGGCGATCCCTTGCGAATGTCCACCGCCACCAGGAAAGCCGCGCCCCGCGTCACCCGCATCAATTTGCCCATGGGCGGCTCCCACTGGAAATGCAGGCCGCGCAGAACGCCTTTGACGGAGCCGGAGTGATTGTCCTGTACGAATTTCCACGGCAGGCCCAGCTCCTTGAACTGGTCTGTCCGGAACGTTTCGGCAAAAAACCCGCGCTGGTCCTGAAAGACTTCTGGAACAAGCACGGCCGCGCCCTCCAGCGGTTTTGACTCGATCTTCATTTGCATAGGTCCCTTTCGTGCATCGTCTCCGCCACTTCTCCGGCTTGCGCTCCTATCCGTTCGTGGGATCAATCGAACAGACGAAACGCGCTCAGCCGCTTTTTCACGCTCAGCGGCAACAGCCGCTCGTTCAGTCCCAGCGCGACTCCCGCAAATTTGGCGGCGTGCAGCCGCAGCGAACCGCGATGCGACGACCCGTTTCCGCTGTGGTGTCCGTTGCCATTCCCGTTGAGCATCAGCCGCCACGCGTCCCGCATCAGCGACATCCGGAAGTCCCGGTCCCAGATACCCAGCCGCCGCCAGGTGACTCCGATGTCGAAGTAACGCTTCAGCAGATTGTCCGTCGTGTGGTTGTGGGAATGGAAAACGGCCGCGCGCGGCTCGTAGGCGATTTTCCATCCTGCTTCGATCAGCCGTTTGGCGATGGCCACATCCTCAAAAACCTGCACCGCAGGAAATTTCACCTGCTCCCACACCGCCCTGCGCAACGCCGCGTTTACGGTGGAGAAGTGATAGCAGCGGTGCCCCAGTTCTCTTTTTTTGCTCCGGTCTTTCACCACCGGCTGCTCGCCGTATATAGTTGTCAGCGTCGCGCTCCGTTCTGCAGTGGCGCCGGCTCTGGCCAGGTGCCGTCCATAAACCGCCGCCACCTGCGGATCATCAAACGGCCCCAGCAGGCTCTCGAGCCAGGCGTTGGAAGCTGGGCACGCGTCGGCGGCCAGGTAAACCAGGAAGTCGCCCGCGGCCAGGCTCGCGGCAAAGTTTCGCGTCCGCGCGTGGTGGAAGCTGGCCACGGGAATCTGCTCGATCCGCACCGGAAAGCGACGGGCGATCTCCACCGTTGCATCTTCCGATTCCGAATCCACCAGCACCACCTCGAAGGGCTTTGCGAAATTCTGCGAAAAGACCGCTTCGAGACACGTCCCGATGTTGGCCGCCTCGTTCCGGGCAAGGATCAGAATGGATATTTTGTCAGTGCTCATCCTGCGTCTTCACTTTTCCAATTTCGCGGCATGGCCGGCGCAGCGTGCGTCTCCTGTTCGGGTGCCACGTGCTCGCGCGCACTCCAAGTCTCCAGGACCCGGGAAATTTTCCCTGCCGTTTCTTCCCAGGTAAACTTTTTCGCCCGGGCAAAGCCCTTCTCGCGCAACTTTTCGCGCAGGCCGGCATCTTCGACCAGCGCATGAATGGCTGCGGCGAATTCGTCCACGTTGCGGGCGTCCACCGACAGGCCGGCGTCGCCCAGCACCTCAGGGATGGCCGCCGCGTTGGAAGTAACAACCGGAGCGCCGCACGCCATCGCCTCCAGGGGCGGAAGCCCAAAACCCTCGTAGAGGGAGGCAAACACAAACCCGAGCGCGCCCCGGTAGAGGCTTGCCAACTCCTCGTCGGAATCGCATCTCCTGCAAATGACCCTGCCGCCAAGTCCCCGCCGCTGGATTTCGCCGTCGATTTCCGGCCCTTCCCAGCCCGCCAGAATCAGCCGCAATTCCGCCGGCAATTCCGCCAGCGCGAAAGCCTGCATCAAACGCGGAAGGTTCTTGTGCGGCTTGCGGCTTCCCACGTACAGCAGGTAGGGAAAGCCCGGTTCATGCTTTGCGCCCCCGGCCACGAACGGCGGGCCGATGCCGCAGCCCACGTTGATCACCTTTTCGGGGCGGACGCCCGCCCACTCCACTATCTCGCGCTTCGAAAACTCGGAAATGGTGAGCACGAACGCCGCGCGGTGGCACGCCGGGCGGATGATGTGCCGGTAGTAGGCGCGCTTCGCCGCATTGGAATTCTCCGGCACGCGCAGGTGGTGAAGGTCGCACAGCGTAAAAACAAACGGGCACGGCGAGGAGAGCGGCGGGCTGTAGCCGGGGCTGAAGAAAAGCTTCGGCCTTCGGCGCCACAACATCGCGCTCAGCAGGGCCGGGTCTGCGGCATGCCAGGGGACGCGCCCTGCCCTGTAAAAAGTGAGCCCGGGCAGGCGCTTCGAAACTTCGCCTGCAAAGCGCCCCATGCCGCTCAGCCCGATCCACCGCGCATCGTAAAGAATTTCCTGCAACGTCACACTCCCATGGCGCGCCCGCTCAGGCGTGCCCTAACGCTTCCTGTTTTGGCCGGAATGTCACCGGCCGCGCTCCGATCCGCGACACGTACCGCATCGCAAACGCCACGACAATTATTTCCGGGAACAGCCACCCGACGCCGCCGAAGGGCATGATCGAAACCCCGGCCAGGAAAGCCATCACCACAAAGTCAGCCGGGTGCTTTGTCACCTTCAGCCGGTTGACAAAAATTCGCGCCAGCCATCCTTCGAGCAAGGCAAAGAAGAGCAGGTAGACGATGGCGAACGCCCCGAAATCGGCGTATTGCAGCCCGATCCCGAAAGCAGGCGATCCGGTGTCCGAGTAAAACCACTCGGGATAGAATTTTTTCGCCAGATAAAACGTGCCAAAATCCTTCGGCTTGTTGGGCATGAAGGCGCGCGGGATGGCGCTATAGAAATTCGCCTGGAAGGTCAGCCGTCCATGCTGCGCGGGCATGCGGGAATCGATCACCAGCATGGCGTTCCGCGTGTAATCCGAGTAGGAACTGATCTTCTCAATGGTGGAGCTCGAATCGCTTCCCAGGTTCATCGTCGCCGCAAACAGGCCCAGCAGCACCACGGCCACCGCCGCGCCGGCCACGAGCGCCCGCAGCGGAGACAGCTTCCGTCCTCTCACGTAGACTTCGAACAACATAATCAGGAAGGCCACCATGAGCACCTGGCCCTTGCTTCCGTGCAGCATGAGGAGTCCGGAAGCCGCGGCCACCACCAGGATTTTTGTCCGCCTGCGGCAGCGCGCAAACAGGATGAAGACCACGGCGAGAAGCGCCAGAAATGCGGAGACGTAGCTTTCCAGCCCGTAGCCGGTGCGCGTCAGGCGGTAGATCTGGCGCGGGTCAAAGATGAACTGCCGAAATTCCAGCAACACAGGAAGGTAAGCCGCCATGCCCAGGCCGAGACAGATCAGCGCAATCTTCGAGAATTTGCGATACCCGGTGGCGAACGGCAGGCGGACCACCCTCTTTCCTGTCCAGAGATAGGCGGCCACAAAACCCACGCTTTCAAGCGCCAGAGTCGCGTAGACATACGCATACGCGTACGAACTGTATTCAGCTCCGAACAGAGTCCCCGTGAATCCCACAAAAACCAGGGGCAGCAGGTAGTAGGCGGGGACATTGATGAGAAAGCTGGGCGTCAGGATGTTGAGATAACTTCCCTCGCGGCGGCTCAGCCAGAGGTAGCAGGCGCAGGTCACCGCCAGCGACACCACAATGGTCCACAGCGCGAAATCTCGTGTTGCCAAACCTTCAACCATTCGTTACGCCTGTCTTTCGCTTCGCTCGCCCGAACGTTTCCCGGCGCCGCCCGCTGGCAGAGGCGCATTCAATTTTCCGGGCAATACTGCCGCCTTGCTTTCCGCTCGCCGGCCGACTTCCGCTCCGGCTGTCTTTTCCGCCATCCACACAACCCGCCTGTCCGGGCCCACCGGCCCGCGGCATATTTTCAGCGTGAGCCCTGCGGCGCTCACGTGCTGCGGCAGGTCGGGCCCCACGTCCCACGCGGCGAGGATGCCCCGCCTGTTCAGAGGGTCCAGGTGATACTCCGGCTCTTCGAGGTAAACATACTGCCCGTCGCCCCATGCCACTCTTCGCCGGGTCCGGTCGTGATAAGGGACCGTAAAAAGGTGGACCCCGCCCGGCACAAGCACCCGGGCGCTTTCCCTGAACGCGCTCTCCAAATCCACAACGTGTTCCAGGACGTCGCTCGAAACCATCAGGTCAACCGACGAAGCTGGAAAGGTGAGGCTGGTGATGTCCTCGCACCGCGCTCCGCGCTTCCCAATCTCCCCGTGAGGCACAGACTCTGAAAAAAATGTCCGGGTGTAATTTCCGCTTTCAGACAGAAGAGCTTCAAGCGGCGAGCCAGGATCAAACTCCACAATTCTGAGCTTCCGCAAAGCCGGTCCAAACCTTTCCCGGATTTCCTGCGCGAGAAGCTCGTACCGAAGGTTCGCGCCGCACAGCGCGCACCAGACGGACTCACAACCCCCGCCATTGCTGGCAAAGATCGAGAGCCTCCGGCAGCACCTGCAAGTGCGAAGTTGCCAGTGCGCCACGCTTCTGAAGTACGCGGGCGCCTTGAGGCAGATCTCTCCCAGCACGGCCGAGGGGCTGCGCTGTTGAAAACGCCGGGCTACTTTGGCAAGCAACATTCAGACTCCGTATCTTTCCTGCGCGCCTCTTAAGGATTTCAAGCCACTTACACGGCGCCTGTCACCCCTTCAGCTCCGGCCATTCCCGCCAAACCTCCCCAACACTCGCCGCAGCGCCTGGCCGCTCTGCTCCCGGCGAAATTTCTTTGCGTGCGCCGCGCCTGCTTCGGCCAGTCCGGCCCTGTATGCAGCGTCGGTGGCGAGCTTCTCCATCGCCTCAGCAGCAGGCCGGGGATCATTATTGGGAACACACACGGCTGCCGGGCCGGCGACTTCAGCGAGCGCCGTGGAATCACTCACAATCGCCGGCGTGCCTGCCGCCATGGCTTCGAGCGGCGGATAGCCAAACCCTTCGTACTTTGAGAGCAGCACCAGCGCCGTGGCATGCCGGTAGAGATACAAAAGCTGGCTCGGCGGCACACTCGTATAGATCTGCACCCGGTCTCTGACCCCAAGCCTGGCCGCAAGGTCCAGAATATGTGAGTAGTGGGCGCGGTCGAGCCCGCTCGACAGGCCGAGAACGCACACCAGCTTGTGTGGAATTTTCTGAGAGACATCGGCAAGCGCGCGGACCACCATCTCCAGGTTCTTGTAGGCAGTCGAACGGCCGACAAAGAGGAAATAGGGGCCCTCCTCGTGTCCCTCCGGCGGCGTGCCTGATTGTTCCGAAAAAAACAGTGGATTGACCCAGCTATACACCACTGTGATTTTTTCCTCCGGCACGCCGAGATGGCGAATGATGTCCTGCCTCGTGTGTTGGGAATCCGCCACAACGCAGCTTGACGCCTTCAGGACCCTTGGCATGACGTGGCGGAAGTAATACTTCCAGCGCGGGTAGAGCTCGGGGAAAAAGAATGGGAACAAATCATGGACCACCACTACCTGCGGGCAAACCGGCCGCATCATCCCTTCCGGCAAGGTGCTTAACAACACCTGAACGCGGTCCCGCCGCAGCCGCGCGGGGAGCCCCATCTGCGTCCAGACGAGAGCGCGCAAGGCGTTGCCCAGTGCCCCCTTCTCCGCGCGGACGATCGAGGGTGTTGCCCGCCACTGGCTCAGGCCGTTGCCATTTTGTTCCGGCTTTTCAGAGGCGTAGACAACGACCTCGTCGCCGGAATGCGACAGGTCTTCGATGGCGGAACGGGTATAAGTGCTCAACCCGTCGAAACTGCCGCTCAGAAACGCTGCGTTAATTCCTATCCTCATTTGCCGTCCTGTCAAAGCGCCTGCCGCCCGGAGTGGTGCGGACGGGACGCGAAAAAAACTCGATTGTCCAGACGCCGCGGCATGGTTCCAGAATCAGCCCGCCGCAGCTTCAGCAAGGACCTCCAAAGTCTGGCGGGCGCAGTTTTCCCAACTGAACTCGCCGGCGCGCGCCAGGCCGTTCCGCCGCAGCCGCTCTCGAAGGCCGGAATCCTCGATCGCGCGGCGCATCGATTCAGCCATCTCCTCTTCGGAAGCGGGATTGAAATATTCAAGAATTCCCCCGGATACTTCCGGAATGCAGGCAGCCCGCGAAGCGATCGTGGGAACGCCACAGGCCATCGACTCCACCAGTGGAAGACAGAAGCCTTCATAAAGCGACGGGATAACGGAAAGCGTAGCGCTCTTGACGAGCGAGGCCAGGTCAGCGGCTTCGAGCGAGCCGGTAAAGATGATTCGTTCCTTAAGTCGCGAGGATTCGGCCGCCTGCCGGATTTGCGCATATCCAAGACCCGGCGGACCTGCCAGGACCAACTGCGCCTCGAGTGCCCCGGGAGCCTCCGAGATTCGTTCCCAGGCATGGATCAGGCGCACCAGGTTCTTTCTCAACTGCACCATTCCGTGGTGCAAAATGAATGGCTTTCGAATGCCGAACCGGGAAAGCAGCCGGCCGGCCGCTTCTGCGGCGGGACTGTCCGTGTTGTATAAATTCCTGTCATAACCGATGTAGGTGACGGTTACCCTGCCGGGGTCGAAGTTGAAAATATCCACCAGATCGCGCTTCGACCAGGCAGAGATGGTAAGGATCCGGCGGGCCAGCCGTGCATTGATCCGGGTCATTCCGCGAAGACGCCGGCAGCCCCCGATGATTTCCGCGGGAAGGCGGAAGGGCATGGCGTCGAGGACAGTAATCACGGATGGAATCAGCGGATTGGGGATCGACCAGTGCGCCGTGGGCAGGAAGACCACGTCCGGGCGCGCCAGCGACGTGTTCGCAGCCATGCCTCCCAGCAGCCAGGCGTTGGGGTGCGCCAGCATGCGGCTCCGGCGCACGGAAAGGCGCGGCGAGCCCAGGCCGTTCCGGTTCCAGTGTTCGCCCGGCGAAGCAAACCCGATGAACTCCATTCCAGACCCCGATGCCTCCGCGCTCATGAGGCACGCCGGCAGAAGCTTCGAGAGATACACTCCCGTCCCAGTGTCCTGGTAACGGCCGGAAAGAAACAGTGTGTCGACAGCTACAAGCATCGAGTAACATCCTCACAAGACGGGAAGCTCAGGGACGGCGCCCAGCCGCCCGGCCAGGCCATCCCGAAAAGCCCGGCGCAACATCCGGTAGCGCTCCGGACGCCGGAAAATCAGGGCGAACATCCACAGCACCGCGTAGAAGGCCCGGCGATTGAGCCAGAACATCACCCTGCTGTGCGGCAGGCAATGGCTGTCAAAGTAGACGTGATTGCGCGCGGAGTAGAACACTCGAGAGTCAGGGCCGCCTTCAAGCCAGGTATGGAAAGCGTTTCGGTAACGCCGCTCGACGAACCAGGGAGCGTCCAGGTCTGCTATTTTTGCCGCTGTCACCAGCCGCACGGCTCCCCCGCTCTGCGTGATGCGGTTGGTGAATTCCGAATCGTCGGCGTAAAGAATAAAATCCTCCCGCGGCAATCCGTGCTTCTCAACCACCGCGCGGTGGAACAGCAGGCCGCCAAACATCGCAACTGGCATATCAATAAAGGCAGGGAGCGCCTGGGGCGTCCAACGCCGTCCCCAGGGCGTCCGGCGCCACAGCTTTGCCGGCAGGTCATAAATATGAAATCCCAGGAAGCTCGAGGGCCTTCTTTTCAGGCGTGAGAGCGGAATTCCCGCAGCCAGGTCCGTTCGCTGGCTGGGACGAAAAGCCACCACAGCCATATTGTCTTTGGGAAAATATTTATTGAGGTCCTCATGGGCGGCAAGCAATTTTGCAAGCGCATCGTCTTGCGGTTCGTTGTCACCGTCCATCAGCCAGATGAATTCCGGCGCCAGTTCGCAGGCCCGCTTGATGCCGGCGGCGAAGGCAGCCGCGGATCCCCGGTTGGAATCAAATTCGATGGCCTCGACACGGCCGGAATCCAGCTCGCTCACCAACGCCTGCACATCCCAGGCAACGCCATTGGTGACCATAACGATTTTCCCGATGGCCGGTTCCTTCAGAAGAGACAGGAGGACCCTCTTCATCAGGTGCCGGCGGTCGCCGTGCGTCACCGTTATGGCGCAGACAGGCCGCGAATGAGTCGGGCCTGTGTTAGCTTTCAGCGTGCTGTCTTGAACCAGAGTCGAATCTGCCATCTTTCCTCAAGATTGAGAACATAATGCCAGGCCAGGAGCAGGAAGCCCCCGCTGAGCAGCAGCGTAATAACCGCCCCGGTTATGAGCGTATGAATAGAGGCAAAGAGGACTACCAACCCTGTTGCCAGGGCAGCCAGAGTGCAGAGGCTTCGCCTCAAACCCTTGCCGGCCAGGAACAGAGGTGAAGTGCGTGTGACCCAGCAGGCGGCAGCGATGAGTAACGCAAAATCCAGGCTGACACGGATGCTCCAGGCCAGCGCGGCGCCCGGCAGACCAAAGCGGGTAACCAGAAACCACGCCAGAATGATGTGAATCGGGAACTCTATAAGATGAAACTTGGCGTTCAGGTCAGGACGCCCCACGCCATACAGAATGTGGTATGGAACGCATGCAAGCGAATTGAAAAACACGCCGACAGCCAGAATTTGAAGGGCCAGCGAACCCTCAACCCCAAATCTGGGACCCAGCCAGATCGTCAGAATGGGCCGTGCTAGAAAGATGAGCACCAGCGATACGGGGCCCACCAGCAAGACAAGAAACTTGAGGGAACGGACCAGGGCGTTCCGAATCCAGGCCTCGTCTCCCCGGCCTGCAGAAGCGCTAACAGCCGGGAAAAGGGTTTGAGCGAGGCTCGATGGAAGGATGGCCAGCTTGTCCGAAATCATATACGGGGGCGTATAGAAGCCTACCGCTGCAATGGACATGACCGCTCCGACCAGAAATCGGTCAAAGTATTCAAGGATGGGGCTGATCACGCTGGAAACTGTGACCCAGCCGCCAAAGCCGAGAAGGTCCCGGACCAGCCGGCGGTCAAACCGAAAGCGGGCATGCAGGCCGGGATGAAGCCGGAAGCACATGACAAAAAGCACCACGAGAGAAGCTACGCGCGCCAGCACCAGCAGCAGAACGATGGCCGGCAGGCCGAAACCCAGGGCGAGGGTCACAACGGGAAGCAGATAGTTGAGCGAGCTGGCGGGGACCGTCAGGGCATTCAGCAAATCGAAACGCTGCGAGGCCGCCAGCACGCCCCGCATCGAGCCGCTGGCGAAATCGACCGGAAACGCGAAGGCGAGTATCAGAAAAACCGTGTAAGCCTCGGGGCGGACGTCGGCTGGAATCTTGAGCAGCCGGTTGACCAGCAGCGGCGTGCCCAGCCCCAGCAGCAGCCCCGCCGCCACGCCAAAAAGCGTCTGCGTGCCGAGCGCCGTCCAGACTACTTCCGGCAGCTTCTCGATCTCGCCCTTGCCCAGAAGCTCTGCCACAAACTTGGTGGTGGCCGGGCCGATTCCGAGGCCAAACAGCGCAAAGTAACCCACCACCATCCAGGCCAGGGCCAGCACGCCGAAACGGTCCGGGCCGAGCTGCCGCACCACATAGGGCATCGTCACCACGGCCACAATCAGCGGCACCACGCGGCCGATAATGTTCAGCGCGGTGTTGCGGGCAACGGTCTGACCCGTAACCTCGATTCCCGCCGCGGGCTGTTGGTCTCTCCGCTTCATAACGATGGTTGGGCTTCTAACGCTCGCCGCAAAAAAGCGTGCGGGCGTGGCTGCCTTTGGACGAGCTGGCAAAAGTTTGGCGCGATTGGGCGCGGGTCGCTGTGCCAGGCCGCGCGCAAGGTCTGACGAAAATTCCGCCCAGGCTGGCGGGGGTTGCGGTGCCAGGCGGCGCCGAAGGCCTTACGAGGCTCTGTACATAGCCTACATGCGGCCGGAAGGCCTCCAAATGGGACGTTTGGGATTTTCACCATATTTGCAAAATAATTTTCTATCTTATTGAAAATACTCATATTATAAAATTTCAGCGTTATCGCGTTTTTAATTTGTGTCCAATTCTGGCACAGCGCGTAATTTTTACCGCCACAACGCCCAAAATCCGTCAGAGGCTACATTTGCCAAGGCCAATCGCTGGATCGGCTCCCTTCCCGGCCCGCAAACTGCTTCGCGGCCTGGGGTGCGGCACGTCTCCAACCTCTAACTCCACTGGCCGCTTGTGACATCACCCTCTTCTCGCTTCCGCGCTGCGGCTGCGCCACAGCCTAGTGCCGGTTCGCGTCTGCTTCCTTGCTTCCGTTCCCGCCCGGAGAGGCTTTCTCTCCCCGGCGGAGTTTCGACCGCAGCCAGCCTGAAGC
>DASSJE010000168.1:0-10933 GCA_035691365.1 Terriglobia bacterium | reverse complement strand
CCGCGCGAGCTGCAGACGCGGTCGCAATCTTTTCAGGTGAATGCAAAGCTGGAAATCGTTCTGCTGACGCCCGTCGAGCACGAGGACCGCTTTGCCGCCGAGAGCGTGCAGAAGGAGCTGAAACTCGTCACCGGCCAGATGTTTCCGATTGTCGCCCTGCCCGCGCCGCCGCAGGGCGCGCCGGCCATCGTCATGGGACGCTTTGATCAGCCGGCCATGCGCAACCTTCTCGCCGCGCGGAACCTCAGCACCGACGGTGTCGGCGATCAGGGTTACGTTCTGGATGTCGGGCCGGACACTGTTGTAGTTGCCGGCAAAGACGGCGCGGGGCTGTTTTACGGCGCGCAGACATTGCGCCAACTGGTGGTTCCCTCAGGCCAGGAAGCCAGAATTCTGGGAATCCAGGCGCGCGACTGGCCGGCGTTGCAGTATCGTGGCACGCAGGTGGATATGAGCCGCGGCCCGGTGCCCAAGCTCAGCTACCTCAAGAAAATTGTTCGCACCATCGCCGAGTTCAAGATGAACCAGCTCCACATGTTTATGGAGGACTCGTTCCGGCTGGAAGGCCAGCCGCTGTGGGGCATTCTGAGCGACACGCTCTCGCGTTCGGACTGGAACGAGCTGGTGACCTACGCCGCGCGGTATCACGTCGAGATCGTTCCCTCGGTGGAATCCTGCGGGCACATGCACAAGGTGCTGCGGTTTGAGCAGTACAGCGGGCTGGCCGAGCGGCCGCACGGCCACGTTTTCGCCCCGGAAGACCCGCAGATGCTTGATTTTCTGAACAGCATGTACAAGCAGATGCTGCCGGTCTTTCCGGCTTCCATCTACAACATTGGGTGTGACGAGACGGTTGAGCTGGGCAAGGGCCGCAGCAAGGGGCGGGTGGAGAAAGAAGGCTACGGGCAGGCCTACGTGGACAACCTGGTGCGGGTGGCCAAACTGGTGGAGAGCTACAACAAGCAGGTGATGTTCTGGGGCGACATCGCCACTGAGCATCCGGAAATGATTTCCAGCCTGCCCAGGAACCTCATCGTCGCCAGTTGGGAGTACGGCGCGCATGAGAGTTACATGAAGTGGCTGAAGCCGTTCCAGGACCACGGCAGCAAGATTTTTGTATGCCCGTGGGTGGGCAATACCAGTGTCATGGTTCCCGATTATGAGGAAGCGGCCTACAACATAGAACATTTTCTCACCGACGGCAAGAAGGTGGGCGCCATCGGAGCCGTCATCACTGTCTGGAACGATGATGGCGAAACGATGTACGCCCCTGGTTGGTGGTCCATTGTGTACGGCGCCGCATGCGCATGGGAACCGGGCGAGACAAGTGTCGAGGATTTCAATCAGAAATACGACTGGGCTTTCTACCGCAACACCGACCATCGCTTTGCCAGCGCGTTGATGAGCCTGGGCCACCTGAATGAGGTCATGCGCGCGGGCAAGCCCGTGAAAACTTTTGACATGCAGTACGGCGGCGCCAGCGACGCGCTTTTCTGGCGGGATCCCTTTTCGCCCGCCGGCCGCAAGGAAGCCGAGAAAATGCTGCCCGTCGCGTCGCTGATCCGGCGCACGGCCGAGAATGCTTACGACGTCTTCGCCAACAGCGCCGGCCGCGCCAGGCGCAACGCCGATTCATTGCAGAGCATGAAGTTTGCCGCACTACGAATTGACGCGCTCGGAATGCGCTACCAGTTTGCCCAGGAAATTTCCGACCGCTTTGCCGACGCGGTGTCGCAGCAAAAAGTGAAAAACCACGAAATGGCTTCCACCGATCTTGAAGATATTGAGTCCACCGACGGGCGGCTGGAGGACCTGCGCGATTACACCACCCGCCTGACGGAGTTGTATCACCAGCTCTGGCTGAGTGAAAACCTGCCGGACTGGATGCCGAACATGCTGCAACTCTATAAGCTCAACAGCGACATGTGGCAGGGTCTCATCGCAAAGTTCTCCGGCATACAGAACCGGTTCTACGACGGGCAATCCCTCCCATCAGCGGAATCGCTGGGTCTGTTGCCCCCTCAGCGGAATGCAAAATAACGACGCCGCCAGGAAGGCAGATTCTTTGCGTGCTGTAGTCACATGCTGGAAACTCTTTGGGGAACAGGAAGGAGCTTCCGGCATTGCGGTCTTTGCCCGGCGTCTCACGCATCGATGATTTGCGGCGACCCACAATTGAAGACCGCTCTTTTCGGCGAGGAGCAGTGTCTTATTGGCAATGGCATTTCTTCCTGGTAACAGCTTCTGGCAATCCGGCCCGGGGAAAATGTCTCAACAACCGCGGATTTCTTCTGAATACATGAAACCTCTACGCAGAACTTAACGCCCTTTGAAGATGCTGAAAGGCAGGCGCGTGGCCCCGGGCTGTGGTAAAATGGGTTCATTTTGCGTATGAGTCAGTTCGACCAAGGAGTCATTGGCATGGAGATTGTTCGCCGTAAAACGGCATTCTTAATTTCGAGCAGCCTATTGGCAGTCGCCATTTCGGCGCTCGTCTGCTTTCCGCAGACTTCACCCGCCACAAAGTCGGCCACCAATCCCGCATCGCAAAGTGCCGCGGTGGAATCCTCACCGCAAAAGATAGTACTTAAGGTGGGGACTACCCAGGTGACCCAGGCGGATGTGGATTATCTCATCGGAAACCTCAGCCCGCAGGTGCGTAGTGCCGTGTCGACGCGGGGCCGAAAGCCCGTTGGCGACGAGTATGCCATGATGCTCCTCCTTTCAAAGAAGGCGCACGACGAACACCTGGACGCCGTGCCGGATATTCAGCGCAAAATTGCGCTGGAGAAAATCCAGATTCTGGCCCAGGAAGAGTATCAGAAAATTGCAGAGGGCATCCAGGTCAGTCCGGACGAGGTCGGCACCTACTTTACGGCCCACAAGGGCGATTTCCCAGAAGAAGCCCAGATTCGTGAATTTGTCGTCAGAAAGAAGGCTGCCGACGCCAAACCCGATGATCCTGGACTTTCCGCCACGGACGCCAGGGCGCGACTGGCAGAAATCCAGAAGGCGGTCCAGGCCGGAACCGACGTGGCCGAGGTCGCAAAGAAATTTGACGCCCCTAACACCGTCATGGTGAATCCCAAACCCGTTACTGTCCGCAAAGGCGAGATGATTCCATCCTTGGACAAGGCGGCCTTTGATCTTCAACCCAATCAGTTCTCTGCCCCCGTAGAGACAGCGCAGGCGGTGGTCCTTCTCCAACTCCTCTCGCGCCAACAGCCGGACTTGAAAACCGTGACGCCTCAAATTGAAAATGATCTCCGACAGCAGAAGCTCCACACCGTGCTGGATGACATGAAGGCCAAGGCGAATATCTGGATGGACCCGGATTACTTCAAGGAAACCAAGCCGCCGTCAAACGAATCCGAAACGCCCAACGCGCCCGCGGCTCATTAATGAGAAAGTTTTCAGTTACGTGATGGAGCGTCATTCTGTTCCAGGGAATTTCAGTCGTCCCCGGCATAGGCTGGGACGCGTTTAATAACGCCCGTCGCAACTCCTTTTGAACAATTGACAACCGCCTGCAAGCACCTTGCGAACGCGATAAAAGATATTCAACAGGTTTGTTGAAAAGCTTGTGGAAATCATCCTTTTCAACAGGATAAAACTCAGCAAACAAATAACTTTCTACTCTTTGCACTAACCTTGAGCAATTCGCGATACGTGCTTTCCTGA
Source organism: Terriglobia bacterium (assembly GCA_035691365.1). Classification (GTDB taxonomy): domain Bacteria; phylum Acidobacteriota; class Terriglobia; order UBA7540; family UBA7540; genus SCRD01. Next base: position 7,252 of record DASSJE010000168.1, on the reverse strand, counting down.
TGGGAGTAGGAATCTTACTGATTGAACATGGGGGTACGCTGATTCCACCAGGAAACGAACTGCCTTTCAGGTCCTTCCCCTAGGAACTTTTCTGGTACAGGTGGAGAAAGAAGATGGCGGCGGGATCGGCCTGAAGACATTCTTCCGCCAGCGTTCCAGTCCCTGCTTCTAGATAAGCGCAAACCCAGGGAGCTAGAGCACCTCGTGGGGCTTTTGAAGTTCGACTTTGATCAACTGATTGTCCTGGGTGATATCAATCTCTTTCCCGAATGTGTTGTGGTCAGGCGCGGTCACCATCAGCGTGATGGTTCCCATGGGTACCACGGGAAACTGACTTTTGCCATTCTTGTCGGTCTTTGCGGTATAAGAGATGATCTGGGAGCGGCGCATGAAACCACCTTGCTGCCTATATCGCAACGTCAGACGCGCCTGATAGATGGGCTCGCCTGTCTTGGCATCGTTCACTTGCACGTGAACCGTGGTGATGCGCGCGGCCGCAAGGTTGATTGGCAGGCAGACGGCAACTACAGCGGCCAGAATCATCCCGTGCCGGACCAGTCTGCTTTGATTCCAAAGTGTGCTGAACATCCTCCCCACCCCTTCCTAACGTTCCTTTCGATGCTTCAATCCTTGTACAAGTTTTATCATGATTGCGTCATCCTTTCCATTCTCTATCCGCCCGCTGAAAGGCCGGGATTGACACCGCTCCGTGACTCCGATAGCTTCAGTGCTGAGATCATTTTTCCAACGCGACAATGGGCAACCCGCCCGGAAAGGCATTATGGGATTTTCAACGGACGCCATCCACATCGGCCAGGAACCTGACCAGGCCACCGGAGCCATCATCGTTCCGATTTACCAGACCTCCACGTACGTGCAGGACGAACTCGGCAAGCACAAGGGCTATGAATATTCACGGACGTCCAACCCCACGCGCGCCGCGCTCGAACGCAACCTGGCGCGGCTGGAGGCGGGCCGGTTCGGCTTCGCATTTGCTTCCGGCATGGCGGCCATCAATGGCGTGATGACGCTTTTCAAAAGCGGCGACCACATCGTGGCCAGCCGTAATCTTTATGGTGGAACGTTCCGCCTCTTTGAGCGCGTGCTGAAAGGCTTCGGGTTCGAATTCACTTACGTGCCCACCACTGATCTGGTAAGCGTTGAAGAAGCCATCCGCGAAAACACGCGCCTGCTGTTTCTGGAAACGCCCACCAACCCCGTCATGGAAATCACCGACCTCGCAGCGGCCGCGGAACTGGCGCATCGTCATAAATTGCTCGTCGCAGTGGACAACACTTTCATGAGCCCTTATCTGCAGCGGCCGCTCGAACTGGGCGCCGACATTGTGATCCACAGCACCACCAAGTACCTGAACGGGCACAGCGACGGTGTGGGAGGCGCGGTGGTGATGAACGATCCAGCGCTTGCCGAGCGGCTGAAGTTCCTGCAGAATGCCGCCGGAGCAGTGCTCGGCCCCATGGACAGCTGGCTGGTGCTGCGCGGCGTGAAGACGCTTGCCGTGCGCATGCGCCAGCACAGCGATAACGGCATGGCGGTGGCGCGCTTCCTCGCTGGACATGCGAACGTGAAGCTGGTGCACTATCCCGGCCTCGAGTCGCATCCGCAGTATGAGCTGGGCAAAAAGCAGATGCGCGGCCCGGGCGGCATGCTCTCCTTCGAGACGGGCTCGCTGGAGAACGCCAGGGCCGTTCTAAACTCGGTGCGGATCTGCTCGCTGGCCGAAAGCTTGGGCGGCGTGGAAACGCTGATCTCGCATCCTGCCAGCATGACGCACGCCAGCGTACCGCCCGAAGAACGCCAACGCCTGGGCATCACCGACGGACTGGTGCGGGTCTCCGTGGGCATCGAGGACATCGAAGACCTCATTGCTGATCTCGACCAGGCACTGGCCCGGATTTGAGCCCTCCGAAAAGGGCTACAAATCAAACCAATGCAACAAATTGTAATTTTTACCCACTGTTTCAGAATGCGACATCTTTTTGCTTCAATCCCAATCTTTACGGCCAAATTTTTATATAATTGCACTATTATCAATAACCTACGATTTATAAATTTTTCGTCCCAAACGTCCCATGCGTCCCATTTGGGGCTCGCCCAACCCAATATGTAGCCTAGATTTGTGCGTTAGCCGATTCCTGCCCCCACGCCCGCCCGGCAAGGCCTCGAAGCAACGTACTTGCATGGCGGACCCGGCCACCTTATAATGGCGCCACATGGTTGCGTCACCCGCCTCCTAACGGGGGACGAGGCTGGATGCGCGAGCGTGGCCGGGTAGCCGTGCGTTTCCGTGTGATATTCATCACATTTGCGCGTGCTTGAAATCACAGCAGGGCGCTTCGCATTCAGATTATCTTCCAGGGGCCAAAGGGAAGCTTGCAGTCTCCCGCAGGCCCGTAGATCAAGCGGCGTGGTGAGCGCAGTCAACTGCCTGGCAAGCATTTATACGGGTTCCCAGCCCGCAGGGTTTCCTGCCACTCCGCAGACAAGAATGAGGCAGTCCAGAGCATCGATTGGCAATCCCGTGGCACAAAAGCGCAGGCAGTTCCTTGCCTTAAGCCGTGTCCTGCCCAGGCGGCCTGCAACCGCGGCCCGCAACTTTCCGCCTATCCAGGTGTTGGATTGGTTAACGGAGCGCTTCCGGCCGTCGTGATAGCCGGCGGAGCCCGGCTCGTTTGGAGGGACATTCAGGGTCACGTCTGATTAGGCAACTTTCCGTTCCTGCCGCAGCCCGGCAAGCGTCCGGATGATCAGGAGGAAATGATGGATTGGAACAAGGCAAATGGAAGGGTTTCATCGACGTGGCTTACAGTCGTGGTCTTGCTGCTCATTCCCGTCTTTGCTTGGGGAGGTCAGAATACAAATCAGGGCCAGAAACCGGAAGTGAAACACCCGCCGTCGGAGAGACAATCGCGGGAGTCAAAACCCCAGTCGCAGGGGAGGGAGTCCAGGCCGCAGGGCCAGATGCAGGAGCGCAGGCCGCAGGGCCGTCCGGAGACGCGTGGCCAGCAGCCCCCGGCGCGGGGCGAAGGGCGGGTGCCCAGTCCCGCGACCTATGGCCGCAACCCTCAGACGCGCGAGCAAAATGTTCGGCTGCCCGGCCCCGGCAATGCCAACCCGTCGCGTAGCGTCCCGCCAGCGGGCCAGCCATCTCCGGCACAGGCCGGGACGGCTATCAATCAACCTCGTACCGCACAGCCTGTTCCCGGCTCCTACTCCAGGCCGCCAGTGGATCAGCCACCTCCGGCGCGGCCCCGGACGGTCCTCAACCAACCTCGTACCGCACAGCCTGTTCCCGGCTCCTACTCCAGGCCGCCGGCCGGCCAACCTTCTCCGGCACAGCCCCGGACCGCTATCAATCAGCCTCGTACCACCCAGCCCGGCCGAGGCGCCAACGCCAGGCCGCCTGTGGTATTGCAACCCCAGGAATCAAACCGCCACATTGAGGACCTGAACCGAGGCAGGCGTGGGATGGCGGGAATCAACGCCAGGAATTTACCCCGCGGACAAGTGTCCGTGGCAACAAACGGCAGGCAGACCATCCGGACCCAGGACGGCCGGCGAATTGTGGTGCGTCCCAACCGGACCGTGGCGCGCGTTCAAATGCCCGACGGCAGGGTGGCGGCGTTCCGGGCCAACGGGAGGATTCGATCATTCCGCACGGCGAACAACAGCCTGGTGGTGCAGCATGGCCTTCGCGGCGGCCGGCGAATTGTGACAGTGGGCGCTCGCGGAGACCGCGTGGTCAGTTTCGGCCCGCGCCGCGGCTACTATGAACGCCCTTATGCGCAGGGATACTACCAGCGGACGTACTGGGCGGGCGGCCGGCCTTACGCGCGGATCTACCGGCCCTATCGCTGGCGGAACACCGTCTATTACCAATACGTTCCGGTCCGTTATTACCACCCGGCCTTTTACGGGTGGGCATACCGGCCATGGCCCGGGCGGGTCTATTACCGGTGGGGTTGGTACAGTATGCGGCCTGCGTGGTACGGGTATTATGGCCCGTATTTCGCGCCCTCACCCTGGTATCTCACGGCCTCTCTATGGCTCACGGATTTCCTGATCGCCGAGGAGTTGCAGGCGGCATGGCAGGCCCGGCAGGATGCGCTGGCTGCGGCAGCGGCGCAGCAATCGGCGGAATACGCCCCGCCGCCGGCCGCGGCTCCGCCCACCGATGAACCTCCGCCGGCGGATTACCAGCAGCAGGGCCAGCCCTCCGCTGCCGTTACCCTCACCCCTGAGGTGAAGCAGTTGATAGCCGATGAGGTCCAGCGGCAGCTCCAGGCCCAGCAAGCCGCCGCTGCCAATCCTCAGCAGGAGGCCTCCGCGCCGCAGGGAGATCTGCCGCCGCTCGATCCTTCCCAGCAGGTTTTCGTCGTGTCGAACAATCTGGACACCACGGCCAACGGGCAGGAATGCGAGTTGACGGCGGGTGACGTTCTCTACCGCATAGGCGACGCGCCCAGCGAGAACCAGACCATCACCATGAAAGTCACCAGCAGCAAGGCGGCGGATTGTCCCGTGCGTTCCAACGTGGAAATCGCCGTCGAGGACTTGCAGGAAATGCAGAACGATTTCCGCGCGCAGATTGACAATGGCATGGATAACCTGGCGAAGGACCAGGGCCAGGGCGGCATGCCGGCGGCCCCCGATACCTCTTCCAGCCCTTCCGGCGCCCCGCCGCCAAACCCGGATAGCGCAAACTACGTGCAAGGCCAGTTGCAGCAGCAACAATCCGATGCCAATGCGGCCGAAGGCCAGGTGGAACAACAGGCCCTCCAGGACCAGTCCGACCAGGCGAGCCAGTAGGCAGAAAGCAGAAAGCAGAAGGCAGAAGGCAGAAAGCAGTAGGCGGAAAGCAGAAGGCAGAAGGCAACCGGGAGTCGTGAGTCGGCAGTCGGGAATCGGGGAAAGGCAATTGTGGAACCGCCTCGGCAGCCAGCCAAGCCGCACAGCCCCTGGAGTGCGGCTGCAAAGCTGCCGCCTTGCGCGCGTCCGTTTGCCGCCGACAGGGACCGCTAGCGCGGCGCGTCGAGCATTTTGTGAATTATGGCGAAGCCCCTGGAGTGCGGCTGCAAAGCTGCCGCCTTGGAAGAAAGAAAAGGCGGCAGGTAGTCCTGCCGCAGTCCAAGGCGGGAGCTGGCGCTACCGCACTCCAAGATTGGCTTGGCGACGCGCGATGGGCGGGGTCACGAGTTAGACCCGCGTGCCACCAGACCAAGTGGCATGGCCATCCTGGCCATGCTCTTCACGGGCAAGATGCCCGCGCCACAAGTGCTGCCCAGCCCGGGAGTGGCGCAAGACACCCTCCGCAAGACCCCTTCATGCCCGTCATTCCGAGCGAAGCCCTGTCCCGGATGGGACGGGGCGAAGCGAGGAATCTGCTTTTCCCGCCAGGAAGGATAAGCAGATTCTTCGGCCAAAATTCGGCTTCAGAATGACGGACATCAGGGGTTTTGTGAACATTGGCCGGAAAGAAAGGTCCGCGGCAGGCGCGATATCGCGGTAGAATACAGCGCCGTGAGCAAGCGCCAATCAGAAGGACCGCGGGCCTTAATACCGGAGAGCCGCGTTACCCGCTGGACCCATCCCGGGGAAAGGAAGATAATCCCAACATGAGCGCGACGCCGCAGGCGCGTGCGGGCCTGACCATTGCACAGGGAACAGTCCAAACGCTGCTTCTGATTGCCCTTACGCTCGTCGGTACTTGGGTAGGCCTTTACAGGGTTCCGTGGCAGGTTTCTGAAGACCCATGCCTCATTGCCGCTGCTGCCACGGTAGTCATCACCATCCTCCTCTGGGCAACTCGCTGGCAGGGATTGCGCGGAGCAAACTTTGAGCGATATCTGCTTGCCGGCTTCCTTGTGTTCATGGCGCTTGTGTATGTCATGCGCTACGAGTTCGCCCATACAGAAATGGCGGCGGGCCGGTGGCTCTGGGTAGAGATCCTGAGCGTCGCCATTTTTGCCGCGCTTGCCGTTCTCGGCGTGAAGTTCTCTCCCTGGTTCCTGGCCGCCGGGATCGCCCTCCACGGAGTGGCCTGGGATTCCTGGCACTACCACAGCTCGACCTACATGCCGGACTGGTACATCTTTGCCTGCCTGGTGGTGGACGTTACCCTCGGAGGGTATGTGGCCGCACGTGTCCCCGCGTATCGCAGGGCATCACGTATAGAGGCGGCTGGCGCTGGCATTGATTTTTGATGTCTGTGTTCAGCGAAGCTGAAAGGGGAACAAAGAGAAGGATGAAGTGTGAAGGATGAAGGATGAAAAAAGCGGTAACCGGCGACGAATTGGTGATTTGCGATTTGTGGTTGGCGATTCGAAGCGCAGGAATTGCGACGGCCCGGTGGAATGAGACCCATCAAGCGCTTATCGCTTCGCGAGGACGCAGACGCTACAAAGCGAGCATCTGCGCCACGCCTTGAAAGAATGAGACGCCGTAGCCACGACAAGGCAGTAGAATAAAGCGCCGTGATCAAGCGCCAACCGGAAGAAACTGAATTCAGACCGCCGAAAGGCAGGCGACTTAAAACCCGGAGGTTCGCGCCGCCGGCCCGATGCCACCTATCAGGAGGGCCGCGCTGAACCGCCGCCGCTTTGTAGCATCTTTTGGGATCTCGGCGGCGCTGGGCGCGTTGCAGCAGGCGCGGGGCGCGGTGCTACCGCCATCAGGGCAAGGCGAAGGCGGCAAAGGTTCCGCATCCAACCCGGTCTGGCCGCGCCCCACCATCATTCCGATTCCGGAGGCCACGGCAGGAGTGGCGAACCCGGCCATCAGCCTGAACGGTACATGGAAGTTCACTCTGCGTCCGCCTGCGCGCTTCTGGGAAAATGATGCGGACCCTTCCGGCTGGGACGACATCGAGGTTCCCGGCGAGTGCGCGATGCAGGGGTTCCAGATCGCCCGCGACACCGAATATCCCTTCAAGCGGGCGGTGGACATTCCCGCCGATTTTCGAGGCCGGAAAATCTTTCTGCGATTTGACGGCGTCTACAGCTACGCGCGCGTGTGGGTGAACGGGCGCCACGTGCGCGACCATCGCGGCGGATTCACTTCCTGGGATTGCGACATTACGCCGTTGGTCACGCCGGGGCAGCGGGCCTGGATCACCGTGGGCGTGACGGACGAATGGGACAACATCTCCTGGCAAAGCAATTACGCCAAGCACTACATTGGCGGGATCCTGCGCGACGTCCGGCTCTTTGCCGTACCTGCCGGCCACCTGACG
>DASSJE010000167.1:0-2382 GCA_035691365.1 Terriglobia bacterium | reverse complement strand
TCAAGTTCCTCGGCGCGGCGCACGTAGCTTGCCAGGTGTTTTTGATCGTAAGCAATCACCATAGCCCGCCCGCCCAGCACGTATGACGGACGAACCAGCACGGGATACCCGATTCGTTTGGCCACCTCGAGCGCATCTTTTACGCTCATGGCTGTTCCATTTTCGGGCTGCGGAATGTCCAGGTCTCTCAGCAGCTTTCCAAAGTACTTGCGGTCCTCTGCCAGATTGATGGATTCCGGGGTAGTGCCAATAATGGGAACTCCTGCTGCCTTAAGCTGGCGCGCCAGGTTTAACGGCGTTTGCCCTCCGAACTGAACGATGACGCCAGTCGGATTCTCTTCCTCAACAACCGACATGACGTCTTCAAAGGTCAAGGGTTCAAAGTAAAGGCGGTCTGAAGTATCGTAATCAGTAGAGACGGTCTCAGGATTGCAGTTCACCATGATCGTCTCATAACCCCGGTCCTTCAGCGCGTAGGAGGCGTGGACACAGCAGTAATCAAACTCGATTCCCTGCCCGATGCGGTTCGGGCCGCTACCTAAAATCATGATCTTTTTGCGATCGGTCGGCTGGGCTTCATCCTCATCCTCGTAGGTGGAATAGAGATAAGGCGTAAAGGATTCAAATTCCGCCGAGCAAGTGTCAACGCGCTTGAAAACCGGCCGGACGTTACTCTCCTGCCGCTTTTGACGGATCTCTGCCCCACTCACCCCCCACAACTCGCCCAGGTGCAGGTCTGAAAAGCCCAGGCGCTTTGCCTCGTGAAGCACGCTTGCGGGCGCCGACTTCGCATCAAAGCGCTTGAGCTCGTTCTGCATCACCACCATTTGCCGAACCTGATCCAGAAACCAGGGATCGATCTGGGTAATTTCGTTCAGGGTTTCGACGCTTTCGCCCATGTTGAAGGCATAGAGCAAGTCCCACAAGCGCTCTGGATTGGGCGTGGAAACACGGCGCAGGATTTCTTCACGGTCGGCCGGCGGTTTGGGAGGCTTGCGACCTGTTTCGAGGGAACGCACGCCTTTCATAAAAGCTTCCTTGAAGGTCCGTCCGATGGCCATTACTTCTCCGACGGACTTCATCTGCGTCCCCAGGCGTGGATCGGATTCCGGGAATTTCTCCTGTGCCCACTTAGGAATTTTCACCACAACGTAATCAAGCGTGGGCTCAAAGCAGGAGGGCGTCTTTTTCGTGATGTCGTTGGGAATTTCGTCCAGCGTGTAACCCATGGCCAGCCGCGCTGCGATCTTGGCAATGGGGAACCCGGTGGCTTTCGACGCCAGCGCCGAACTGCGCGAAACCCTCGGGTTCATTTCAATCACTACCATGCGTCCCGTTCCCGGCTCCACGGCAAACTGGATATTGGAACCGCCGGTCTCTACCCCCACCGTGCGGATCACCCTGAACGCGGCGTCGCGCATCACCTGGTATTCCTTGTCGGTGAGGGTCTGGGCCGGCGCTACGGTAATGGAGTCGCCCGTATGAACTCCCATCGGATCGAAGTTTTCAATGCTGCAGATCACGACGGCATTGTCCGCGTGGTCGCGCATCACTTCCAGTTCGAATTCCTTCCACCCCAGGACGGATTCCTCAACCAGCACCTCATGGACGGGGCTCAGGTCAAGCCCAAACCGGATTCGCTCCGCAAGCTCCTCGCGGTTATACGCGATGCCGGAACCGGTCCCTCCCAGGGTGAAGGACGGGCGGAGTATCAAGGGGAAACCAATCTGATCGGAGACCTTCAGCGCCGCCTCCACAGTGTTAACCAGCACGCTGCGAGGCACTTCCAGGCCGATCTTTTTCATCGCGTCCTTAAACCAGAGCCGGTCTTCAGCAATCTTGATAGCCTTGGGCGAGGCGCCCATCAGCCTGACGCCATGGCGGTCAAGAATGCCCTTCTCCGCCAGTTCAATGGCCAGGTTCAAGGCCGTCTGGCCCCCCACCGTGGGCAGCACGGCGTCAGGGCGCTCGCGGGCGATAATGGCGTCCAGATATTCGGCTGTCAGCGGCTCGACATAAGTGCGGTCAGCAAACTCCGGATCGGTCATGATGGTGGCGGGATTGGAGTTCACCAGCACTACCTCATAACCGTCGGCCTTGAGCGCCTTGCAGGCCTGTGTCCCGGAATAGTCAAATTCGCACGCCTGGCCGATCACAATCGGACCTGAGCCGATAATTAGAACTTTGTGAATGTCTGTACGTTTGGGCATTGACTCAATTCTGTGATTTGAATTGCGAATAAAATCGCGTGTCCATCAAAAGACGGCGTGGCGGACCTTATTTCTTCGCCGGCTTGAACTCCTCCATCATTTTCACAAACTGGTCGAACAAATACTCGGAGTCGTGCGGCCCGGGCGAAGCCTCCGGGTGATACTGAACGCT
>DASSJE010000166.1:0-2333 GCA_035691365.1 Terriglobia bacterium | reverse complement strand
TTCTGGATTGGATGATGCCCGGTATGGATGGGCCTACCATCTGCCAGCGGGCCAGGGCAGCGCCATCCATCACCAATCCCTATCTCATCCTCCTGACCGCCCGGAACGACTACGGCGATATCGTGAGCGGACTCGAAGCCGGAGCTAACGATTACGTGATCAAGCCTTTCCACCGGGCCGAATTACGCGCGCGGGTCCGGGTTGGACTCCGAGTCCTGGAACTGCAAAGTAAACTTGCGGATCGTGTGCGTGACCTGGAATCGGCCCTGAAGCAGGTGAAGCAACTGCGGGGATTGTTGCCGATCTGCATGTATTGCAAAAAGATCCGAAACGACAGGGACTACTGGCAGCAGGTTGAAACCTACATCAGCGACCACTCGGAAGCAGAGTTCAGCCACGGGATCTGCCCCGGATGCTATGAAAAGTTCATGAAATCCCAGCTTGAGTGAGAAAGACCAGGAAGGAAGTCTGCATGGCTCACATCCAGATCTTTGCCCGCACACGTCATCGTGTGGTGCGCCGTCGACTGCCGGCCGTGGCGACGCTGGCACTGTTCCTGTCTGCGGCGCCTTTATGCCGGGCAGGTTTCGCGGGTCCACACCCGCCTGATGGGCTGAAGCGCCCCGTCGGGATTGCAGCCGTCGAATCCTCAAGGGCGCCGGACGAAATGCGGGTGCGCTTGCGGCAGATGGTCACTGCGAGCGGCTTTCCCGATATCAGCAAAATCAGCCGATGGGAAGCGCGCGAGTGGAACTGGATCCTTGGCTGGGCGGCACTCCTGACACTGCTTTCATTTCTCTGGACGGAAATTCTCCGGCAGCGCATCCGGCGCCAGAACAGCCTGCTGCAGGAGTGGACGCGCCGCGAGATCGCGCTCAAAGATCAGTACGAGGAATTGTTTGAGAACGCCAACGACATCATTTACACCACGGACCTGGAAGGAAACTTCACCTCCATCAACAAGGAAGCCGAGAGGGTAACGGGGTACAACCGCCAGGAAATTCTTGGCGCCAACGTCTCGCTTTACGTTGCCGAAGAATATCTCGAGGTTGTTCGATTGATGCTCAAAGAAAACCTGCGGGAACGGACATCCACGACCTACTCGATGGAAATTACGGCGAGAAACGGCCGCCGGATTCCCCTCGAAATCAGCAGCCGTCTGATCTACGAGAACGGGAATCCGGTCGGGCTCCAGGGAATCGCCCGGGACATTTCAGAGCGTCAGCAGGTTGAACTCGAGCGCCGGAAGGCGCAGGAGGCAGCCGAGGCGGCCAATCGCGCAAAAAGCGAATTCCTGGCCAACATGAGCCACGAAATCAGAACGCCATTGAACGGTGTTCTCGGCATGACGGACCTTGCCCTGAACACCAGGCTCACTGAAGAACAGCGCGAATATCTGACGCTGGTGAAGAGCTCCGGAGAGGCGCTCCTGACCGTCATTAACGATATCCTGGACTTCTCAAAAATTGAAGCCGGACGTCTGGACATCAACCCCATTGACTTTGAATTGCGCGATTCCCTCGGGGATACGCTGAGGACCCTTTCCCTGCGTGCCCACGAGAAAGGCCTGGAACTCGCATTGCACGTCGCGCACGACGTACCCTACCGCGTAAACGCCGACCCCACGCGCCTGCGGCAGATCGTCGTCAACCTGGTCGGCAACGCCATCAAGTTCACCGACCAGGGAGAGGTGGTTCTCCACATTGCAAAAGAATCACAGGCCGAAAATGAGATGTTGCTCCATTTCACCGTAACAGACACCGGCATCGGCATACCGCTTGACAAGCAGGAGACGATTTTTGCTCCCTTTACACAGGCCGATAGTTCCGCCACGCGGCGATATGGCGGTACAGGCCTGGGCCTTACCATTTCTTTCCAGCTTACCGGGTTGATGGGGGGCCGGCTCTGGATGGAAAGCACGGAAGGGAAAGGCAGCAGCTTCCACTTTACCATTCGCTGCCGCCCCGCAATTTCGGAAGGGGAAAACACCGACCCACCCGCACGCGCCAACCTGCATGGATTGCCAGTTCTGGTGGTGGATGATAACGCAACCAACCGCCGCTTGCTGGAGGAACTGCTGTCCAACTGGGGAATGAAACCCGCCATGGCAGACGGCGGATGGACGGGCCTGGAAACCATGAGGCAGGCCAGGGCGGCGGGCAAATCCTTCCCCCTCATTCTGATTGACGCCTTGATGCCGGAGATGGACGGGTTTACCCTCGCTGAACGTATTAAAGAAGACCCAGCACTTTCCGGAGCCACAATCATGATGCTGACTTCCGGGGGTCAACGGGGCGATGCATCCCGGTGCCGAAAACTGGGAATCGCAGCGT
>DASSJE010000165.1:0-5177 GCA_035691365.1 Terriglobia bacterium | reverse complement strand
GGCGCGTCACAGCTTCACCCACGTCTCCTGGTCGGCGGCTTGGCGGGCTTTCAGGCAGACGCGCGTGATGGAGAGCGAATCTTCCGCCGAGACCAGCGGATCGCCCTCGCCGCGCATGGCGCCCACGAATTTTTCGAACAGGTCCACGGCCGGCGGCAGCGGCAGATTGCCCGTAGCGCCTTTGGGGCTGATCAGACTCACCTTCTCGCCCACTTCGAACGCTTCCAACACGCCTTCGCTTCCGGCCACGCGCAGCCTTGAATCCCCGTGCGTCGGCGCCTTCGGCGGCCGCAGAAAATCCAGGTGGCAGGTGGCGGTGCCGCCGTTGGCCAGCCGAAAGACCAGCCCGGCGTTGTCTTCGCAGCCGGGGTAAGCCGGATGCGCCTTGTTGCCTTCCCAGGCGGCCACGCGGGAGTAATCCTGCCCCGAAACCCAGCGCATATAATCAAGCGCGTGGATGCCCACCCAGCCGATCGAGCCGCCATAAGTTTTTCGCTGCTTGTAATACCAAGGCCGGTCGTTTCCCCAGATGTACGATTTCTGCCCGGTCACCAGGATGGGCTCGCCCACCGCGCCCCCGCGCACGGCCTGGTGCGCCGCCTGAAAAATCGGCATGCCGCGCATGTCGAGCATTACGCTGTAATGGATTCCACTCTCGCGCACGGCCTGTTCCAGATGCGCCAGGTCCTCGAGGGTGGTCGCCGCAGGCTTTTCTGAAAGCACGTTGATGCCGCGCCGCGCCGCCGCCATCGCGGCCCCGGGGTTCTCGTAAAAAGGCAGGCACACCGCCACCACGTCCAGGTCTGCCTGCTCCAGCATTTCCTGCCAGTGCGCAAACACGCGCGTTTTCTTCGTCCAGGCGCGCTGCTTTTCAATCCACGCAGGGTTCTCGCCGGGTTCGCCTTTGGCGTAGGCCACCCACTCCACGTTTTTGAGGCGCGGAATGCTCCCCAGCAGGATTTCATAATGGCCGTCGCGCCCAATCAGGCCGGCCCGGATCACGCTCGTCCTGGTAATTTTGCGTTTTGGCGCGGCGTTGGCCGCAGCCACCGCCAGCGAGCCCGCCGCAGCCGTTTGCAGAAACATCCGGCGGTCGAGTAAAGATGAATTGTTTTCTTCTGATGGTTTCTTCATAACAGGGCAGTATTGTATCTCCGTTCGTGGAAGATGCGGTCGCGATTATTGGCCCGCAGTTGGGGTGTGGGTTGTTAAGAATGAAAGCAGGAGTATGAAATAGGAAGTAGGAAGTAGGGAAAACAAAATGACCCCTCCCCCGGTCGCTGCCCGTACACCAATGGAGAGGGCGTTGATTGCTTGGGGAGTGCGCCGGCGAGATTAAAAACAGATTCTTCGGCTGGAAATCGGGCTCAGAATGACGCTTGGGGTGTTGTTCGGAAACCTTCAATGCACCCGCTGGTTTTCAATCACAAATCACCAATCACAAATCACCAATGTTCAAGCGCCCTTCAAGCCGTGCAGGCCCGCGCTGCGCGTCGGGGTCAGGATGGAAAGCAACGGCTGAAAGAGAGCAGCAACCGGGGCGACCCATGGATCCGGATCTTTCGCGTGAGAAGCGCCCACAGGAGACTCGTGTCTTTGCGCAAAAAGCGCAGCCAGGTTTCGCCGTCCACGGTTATTCGCAGGTCTGCTTCGCCCTCGTGGCCTTCCTGCACCTCCAGTTTCCTGTTGCGAATCACGATGGTTGCCTTCAACTCCTCTTCGCCCGTGAAGGTGAAGTGGTAGGTCACGTCCAGGCCGCTGGATTTGCCAGGCTGGAATGCAAACGGCAGCCCGCCCAGAAAACTGCGGACGCTGCCCTGGCCGGCGAGCCCGTTCGAGACCCGCTTTGTCTTCTTGTGCGGGAAGCGGCGGGCAACGTAATCCTCAGCGTCGGAATTGCGGACCACGTAAATTGTTTCCGGTTTGTTCTGAAGCGGCTTGACAACATCCTCCAGAAACTGCTTTCGATTGTCCAGAAACGGCCCGATGACGTCTTCTCCCGCCGGGCAGACGGCCATGCAATAAGCCGCTTTATAGTTGGCGCCAAACGACAGGCTTTGCCACATTGAAACCGTTTCCGCCGGCGACACCTTCTGCCGATACTCGCGGGCGCTGCCGCTTTCAACGACCTTTTCAACCCAGTCGTTGAAGCCTCCCATGAATTCGCGGTAGTTGTGCGTGTAGCATGCCGAGAAATTGAACTCGCCCTCGGGACTGATCGCTCCCGTGGGGCACGCCGCGACGCACAGCTTGCATTCGAGACACGGATTGTAGGCGATGGGCCGGGAGTATTCGCTGACCTCGGCGGCCATCAGAACGGTGCCGAGACCAATGAAGTTGCCCAGCTTCGGGTGAATGACGTTCCGGTGGATTCCCATCTGGCCAAGGCCGGCCGCCACCGCCACCGGCTTATGGGAAATCACCCACATCTTCGAGCCCCAGCGGTCCGCCTCCATGGGGAAACCCGCCGCCCCGCCGTTAATCGCGGCGACGCCGATCCCTTCAAGCCTCGCCACAATCCGGCGCGCCACTTCATTGGTATCGTCCGTGCCGTGGTGGAACTCAAGATTGGCGATTGAGCGCGCGGGCGTTCGGATATTTTCGTGGTTCATTCGGCACACAAAACTGATGAGCGTCTTTGTTTTCGGGAAGACGGATTGGATATCGGCCTGCTGGCCGGCAATTTCCGGCCGGCCGGCCTCGACGAAACCAACATCGTCGGCGCCGGCGTCCAGGCAGACCTCCCGAAGCCAGGCTGCATCGAGGAGGGAAGGGGCCTCCTGCGCGCTGCCCGCCTGCCTTTCGCCGTAGAACCGTTTCACCGTGGGGTGTTCAGCCAAATTAATCATCAGGCTCTCCGCTCCTGCAAGATGTATATACATCATTCGGCCCGGCCACCAGGCCCGCCATTTATAACAGATGTATATACATCTGATAAGGTTCAAAAAAACTTATTCCTGCAGCGATGCCCGCGTCACGTCCATCAGCGATCCGGTCAACCGCCCCATGGCCTTCTCACCCAGGGCCTTCTGCACCCGGTCCTGCGCCCGCTTCCAGTGGGGAAGCGCCTGCTGGTACCTGGCTCTGCCGGCGGGCGTCAGGCTGAACATCCGCAATCGGCGGTCTTCGCCCTCTTTCACCCGCACCCAGCCCCGCTTCTTGAGCGGCTGGAGCATTCGGGTGAGAGAAGTTGAATCCAGCGCCAGCAGCTTGCCGAGCTCGCCCTGCCGGATTTCACCCGTTTGCTGCAGCGCCATGAGCAGGGTGAATTGGGTGATCTCAACCCCATCGTGCTGGAGTTCTCCATTGAAAAGCCGGGTCACGGCCCTGGCCGCCCGCCGGAGATTGGCGCAGGTGCAGGGCAGCAGAGGCAAAGTCTGGCGGGGTTTGGCAGCCGTCTTTCGCATATAAGCTGTATATACATCTTAACGGAAGTGCTGTCAAGCCCGCCGGGGCAAAAGCAAACGTGCGGGGGATGGTATTGTAGGGGAGCCCACGGGCTCCCGGGGCGTCAGCCTCAGGCCATGAGAAAATGGGAGGGCAGAGCCAAAGAAGGGATGAAGTGTGAAGTATGAAGGATGAAAGGACCAGACTGAAGACCGGTGCATATCAATCACTCAACCACCAATTTTCAAAATCCTCCTCACCCGGACGCTGTGCGCCCACCCTCTCCCCAAGGTAGAGGGAAGAGAGGCGTTGAGCTTTTCAATCGCCAATCACCAATCACAAATCACCAATTGCGACGGAATTTCCGGGTACAATGATACCCGCTTGAAGCTTCGCGGCGCGCCGTCTGATGCGCGGCGGCTGCGGCGAGAGAAAGTGTGAGGTGCCTCGATGCTATGGTTACTCAAGAAGCTGTGGGTCTTTATTTTCGTGCTGGGCGTCGCGGTTTCCGCTTCGGGAGCGGAGTTGCAGGCGGGCGTAGCGCGCGCTGATATTACGCCCCCGGCGGGACTTCCGCTCTACGGCTTTTTCTCGCGCATCAAAAATAACGAAGTTGCCACGGGGACCCGCGATCCCCTTTTTGCGCGCGTCCTGGTTTTGGAAGCAGGCAAAACGAGGGTGGTGCTGGTGACTCTCGACCTCGGGCGCACGTTCGATGACCCCTCAATGGACCGGTTGAAGGCCATCCTTCGTGGGCAGGATGGGATATCCGATATCATATTAACTGCGTCACATACCCACTCCGGACCTAATATCATTGATGTCAATCCTCCTGCTGACGTAACGGCCTGGGAAAGAGCCGCGGTGGAGAAGATTGGCGCCGCAGTCAAGGACGCCTGCCATCATCTGGAGAAGGCCCGGATTGGAACGGGTTACGGAAGCGCGTTTATTGGTTACAACCGCCGGGTGGTCAACGCGGACGGCAGCGTCAGGATGCTTTGGACGGATCCCACCAAGATTCCCACTTCTCCCGTGGACCCCACGGTTGCAGTTTTGCGGATTGATCGCGCCGACGGGCAACCGCTCGCCATCCTGGTGAACTATGCGTGCCATCCCGTGGTCTACGGCGAAGACAACCGGGAATATTCCGCCGATTTTCTCGGTGTCATGGCAAAGGTTGTGGAAGAAGCTTTTGGCGGCCGCCCGATCTGCTTTTTTCTGCAGGGAGCGCCGGGTGATATCAATCCCTACTATGCCACCATTGCGCTCGCGGACGGCGCTGTCAAAGACTGCCAGTGGACCGGTGAAACTTTGGGCAAGGAAGTCGTGAAGGTGGCGAAAGGCATCGACACGCAAGCGCCGGCAGAGCCCAGCCTGCAGTACGCTGAAGATGTGATGCAAGTTGGCGTTCGCTGGAATCCGCAGGAATTCCGTCAGGGTCTGCTGGCGGACTTTGGGCCGCAGATCTTTGACGATCATGCCGACTTCTTCAAGTTGCAGGCGCCGGGCAAGCTCCCGGTGGCTGTCACGACCCTGCTGATCGACAAGCAGATCGCCTTTGTGGGAATGGCCGGCGAACCTTTTGTGCAATTTCAGATGGACTGGAGAGTGCGTTGCCCGGTGCCTGACTCCTTTTTCCTCGGTTACACGAATGGCTACTTTGACTATATCCCAACCATTAAGGCAACCACCGAGGGCGGATATGGCGCGGGCGATTCGGACACCTATGTCGAGGTTGGCGCCGGAGAGCGGATGCTGAATCACGCCCTGGTGCGAATCTACGGAATGCT
>DASSJE010000164.1:0-17209 GCA_035691365.1 Terriglobia bacterium | reverse complement strand
AACGGCTGCTGAAGCGCGGGCGAGGCGAAAGTGTTGTCCAGCATGGTGGGGATTCCGTGCGAACGGCCGAGCGCTGCGACGCCGGCAATGTCCACAACATCCAGCACGGGATTGCTGGGCGTTTCAAAATAGATCAGGCGGGTGTTGGGCTGGATCGCCCGGGCAAAACCTTCCACACGGGTCGATTCCACAAAGGTGGCCGAGGCGCCCATGCGGGGCAGTTTCCTGTTGAGAAAGTTGTACGTGGCGCCGTAAAGCGAGCGCGCCGCGACCACGTGGTCGCCCTCCTTAACGTAGCCGAGGATCGCGGTCGAGACCGCCGCCATGCCGGAAGCCGTTGTCAGCGCCGCCTCGCCGCCTTCCAGAGCCGCCAGTTTGGCTTCCAGCGCGTGGATGGTGGGGTTGCCGTAGCGCGTGTACATATATCCCGGCTTCTCTTCCCCATACACCGCGGCCATCTCGTCCGCGTCTGCGGAAACAAAGGTCGTGGACTGATAGATCGGCGTATCCAGCGCGCCAGTTGCAGCACAGGGAGCTTCGCCGGCATGTACCGCAAGAGTCGCAAAATCGAGGGGTCTACCCATTTGTCACCTCTTGGATTGGAACCTTCTCCAACCGCAGCGTTATCTCTACCCAAAAATTTTTCTCACCATCTGGTAAGCGTATCGTGTCTTTAGCGCGATGGCAAAAGCACTTTCGCGGGCCCGCGCGGAGGCCATGCGGCCTGATGTGGAGAGGGTCCTGGAAATATTCCTGAGGGCGAATTGACCCTCTGGACACCGTCCGCAGAAATGACTAGACTTTCCTATGGTTGATATCACCTGTGACGGGGGTAGGCGATGCCGACTTGTCCGGAATGCGATGCAATGATCGACATCGATGAAGACCGTGTGGAAGAAGGCCAGACCATCGAGTGCCCGGAATGCGGAGCTCAACTCGAAGTCGTGAACACGGATCCGGTCGAACTCGACATTTTGAGTCGCGGTGAGGACGACGAAAATGAAGATGTTGATGTTGATGATGAAGAAGAGGCTTAAGACTTCAGGCGCGTCCTGCCGGTGCCGGTGGTATTTTTCCTTCTCCGTCATGCAGGCATGCGTCCTCGCAATGGCGTTTGCAGCCTTGTGGCTGGCGTTTGATGCAGCGCCGCTGGCTGCAAAAAAAAGTAAGCCTCCCACCTCAAAGACCGTCGTCGGGCAGGTGTTCGACGCGCAGGACAACCCCATCGTCGGCGCCGCAGTGGAAATGACCGACCTGACGACAGGTAAGTCCGCTGCCATTTACACTGGACCTGAGGGGCACTTCACCTTCAGCGATCTCAAATTAACCGAGGATTACCAATTCATGGCCCATTACAAAGGCCAGTCTTCTGAAGCGCGCAAGGTCAGCTCCTGGGACACGCGGTTCGACCTGGTGCTGAATCTCCACATCCCTGCGCCCAAAGACTAGCAGCAAGTTCAGCCAGGCTTCTTCCCCAAATTCGAATTTGTAACAATAGTTACAGAAAAGACCAGGAGGGCGAGGCTTCAGCTCCGCCGCTACCGCGTGCCGAAGTTTTCCATTTTGTCCGCGGGATGGATTGCAGGTGCATGCCGTCCGTCGGCGGGAAAAATTGTAGTGGATTGGTCCGTATCTATTGGCCGAGCTGAATCTCCGGCTCCCTAACCCGGCTTAACGCTGACCTTTAACAGCTTGCGCCCGACACGAAATGTAACGGAACCATGGCAAGAATACTTTGCCGGGTCAAATTCCCATGTAGGATCCGAAATGCGCTCCCATGACGGAGCTTCGGCGTCACCCACGGCAATGGATACGGCGCCCTCTTTCATTTTCCGTGCAGCTTCGGTCTTCGAGGACGCCAGTCCGTAGGTAGCGAGAAAGGTCGTAAGCTTTATGGGGAGAAAGTGGCTCAGGCTCTCCTTGCGAACTTCATGGGGGATGCTCTTCTTCTGAAACTGCGTTTCCCAATCCTTCTGTGCCTGGCCAGCTTCCGGCGCACCATGGAAATCGGAGATGATTCGGCGAGCGAGATCCTTTTTCATTTCCAGCGGGTGAGCACTTCCATCACTAACCGAATTCTTGAGGCCGGCGACTTCCGACGGTGAGAGGTCGGTGAGCAGTTCGTAGTAGCGCCACATCAGTTCATCGGAAATGGACATCAGCTTGCCGAACATTTCCTGCGGCGGCTCGTTGATGCCCACGTAATTGCCCAGTGACTTTGACATTTTCTGCACGCCGTCGAGCCCCTCCAGGATGGGCATCATCATGATGACCTGGGGTTCCTGGCCGTATTCCTGCTGGATGGTGCGCCCGGCCAGCAGATTAAACTTCTGGTCAGTCCCGCCTAGTTCGACGTCGGCTTTGAGGGCAACCGAGTCGTAAGCCATGGCCAGCGGATAGACCAGCTCAAGCAGGGTGATGGGACGGCCTTCCTTGAACCGCTTGCTGAAGTCATCGCGTTCGAGCAACCGGGCCACGGTGTATTTCGAAAGCAGGGCCATCCACTCGTGGCTCGTCAGCTTGCCCAGCCAGCGGTTGTTGAAGTCCACAACGGTTTTTTCCGGATCAAGAATCTTGAAGACCTGTTTCTTGTAGGTTTCGGCGTTGGCTGCGATTTCTTCCGGCGTCATGGGCGGGCGCGTGACGTTGCGGCCGGAGGGGTCGCCGATGAGTCCGGTGAAATCACCGATCAGGAAGATAACCGTGTGGCCGAGGTCCTGGAAGTGTTTCAGCTTTCGGATCAGGACGGTGTGGCCAAGGTGAATGTCCGGCGCCGTAGGGTCGAAGCCCGCTTTGACGCGGAGCGGCTGGCCCGTCTTCCCGGCGCGCTCGAGTTTGGCGAAGAGGTCTTCGGCGCGAATAGTTTCTTCCGCGCCTTTGGTGAGGTAAGCGAGCTGTTCTTTAAGCGTCATGGGTCACTTGTTGTGTTTGAATGAATCGCGGCACAGCCTGATAGGGAACCACTGCCACATGCTCAGGCTACGAGCTCGAACAGGGCCTCGATCACCTGCTGCATCTCCTCTGCGCTGACGCGCCCAACCCGCCTACCCAGGCGAAGAGTGGAAAGAACGCGGACTTGTGAAATCTTCACCCATGAGGGCTGCGGGAGTCGCGGACTCTCGAGTTTCAGCGCGAGCGGCAATCCGACCTTCTGTGGCCGGCTGGTCAGGGCGAGAGCGATCACCGTGCCGGAGCGTTCATTAAAAACGTCGTGGCTGATGATCAGTACCGGGCGGACGCCCTTTTGCTCGCTCCCCCGTGCTGGGTCAAGGTCCGCCCAATAGATTTCCCCCCTCAGTATTCGGGCCAGGGTGATTCTCCCGCAAAAAACTCTTCAGCGAGTTCCTGCTCTTCTTTCGGGTTGAGCTTAGCGAGTTCCTGGATGAGCCGCTGGTGCTTGCGCCGCGCTGTCATTTCCGCCAGGGCCGTCTGAACCGCGCGGCTTCGGCTGGGGAAACAGCCTTCCCGCACGAGGCGATCGACTTCCTTCAGCGTTTTTGTTTCCAGGCTTATTGCGACCTTTGTAGTGCCCATCGGTATGATAATTTATCATACTCCGGCGCAGTCGTCTATTTTGTCAGCTTCCGCCAAAACGCAATCGTGAGATGCCCTAAATCCAAAATGGCGAGTGTTCGGGAAGGCCCGGATTCTCGCCACTGGTTATCCGAGCACCGTTCTTCGCCCCTCGATTCGAACGCGACCTTCGAGCATCAGGCAGACCGCTTCCGAATAGATGCGGTGTTCTTCTTTCAGGATGCGGGCCGAGAGTGTTTCCACTGTATCGTCATTGAGCACGGGGACGACCGCCTGGAGGACGATGGGGCCGGTATCCATGCCTTCATCAACGATGTGGACGGTGCAGCCAGTGAATTTGACGCCATAATCGAGGGCCTGCTTCTGCGCATCGAGGCCGGGAAAGGCAGGAAGCAGCGCCGGGTGGATGTTGAGGATGCGCCCGGGAAAGGCCCGGATAAACACCGGGCTGAGGATGCGCATAAATCCTGCCAGGCACACCAGGTCAACCTGCGCCTCTTTAAGAGCGGCGACCACTTTGCCGTCGTAGGCGTCACGCTCGACGCCCTTGGGTGGAATAAAGAGGGTATTCAACCCCATCTGGCGCGCGCGTTCGAGGCCCGGAGCCTGCTCGCGGTTGCTGACCACCAGGGCGATTCTCCCCGGGATTTTCCCCGCCGCAGCGTTGCGCGCGATGGCCTCAAAATTCGATCCGCGGCCGGAAAGCAGAATGCCGATGTTCTTCATAGAATTGAAACTCAAACAAGGTGCGCAGGCAGCGTCATCCAAGGTTGAGCTCGCTAAAAAAACCTAAGAAAAGCCAGCGGACCTCACGCAGAGGCGCGAAGGCGCAAAGGCCCCGCGCAGAACTGAACATTGCCCGTTGCGTTATCGTGGGCCTCAGGCCGGCTTCGTCTCCTGCGCCTGCCGGGGAACTCACGTCAGTCCCTCGCAGGCATATTCTACTCCCACCGTGCCGCGGACGATCCTGCCCACGGTATAAAACTTCTCCCTCTTGTTCTTGAGCGCGCCCGCCACTTTTTCCACATTCTTCTCTGGAACGATGAGGAGCATGCCGAGGCCCATATTGAAAGTGCGCAGCATCTCCGGCTGGCGGACTTTTCCGAGCCTGGCGATCATGTTGAAGACGGGTGGCATGGGCCACGATCCCAGACGAACTTCCGCCTGGCACCCGGCGGGAAGAATGCGCGGCGTGTTATCTGTGATGCCGCCGCCGGTGACGTGGACGAGCCCGCTAAGCCAGCCTTTCTGATGCAGCGGCAGGAGCAGTGGCGCATAGCAGCGATGCGGCGCCAGCAGTTCTTCATCGAGACGGCGCCCCAGTTCGGGCACGCGTTGCGAAAGCCGGATGCCTGCCTGGTCGATCAAAATTTTGCGGGCGAGAGAATAGCCATTGGTGTGCAGGCCGAGTGACGGCAGCCCGAGGATGACATTGCCTGGACGAACCCGGCTGCCGTCCAGGATCTCGCCTTGCCGCACCCATCCCACGATGCAGCCGGCCAGATCGTATTCGTTTGGGGCATAAAAACCCGGCATCTGGGCGGTCTCTCCCCCGATGAGCGCGCACCCCAGTTCGCGGCAGGCGTCGGAAAGACCGCGAACAAGATCAGTGATAACTTTCCCACGGATTTTTCCTGTTGCGAGATAGTCCAGGAAAAAGAGCGGCTGCGCGCCGTGCACGGCGATGTCGTTCGCCGAATGATACACGAGGTCGCGGGCGACGCCCTCATGACGGCCGGCGGCAAAGGCGATTTTCAGCTTGGTGCCCACGCCGTCCATGCTGGAAACCAGCACAGCGTCGGAAGGAAGCCCCTTGAGAGAAAAAAAACCTCCAAAGGCGCCAAACCCTCTCAAAACGCGGGGGCTGAAGGTCTTGCTGACCAGCTCTTTGATTTGTGATTTGGCGCGGCCCGCCGCATTGATGTCGACGCCCGCGTCTCGGTAGCGCATCGGTTGTAAAGGACTCCTTTGGCGGAATCACAAAAGAAATTCAGAAGGACGGAACCCGTCAGAAGATCTTGCCCATTCTGGACCAGCGCGTTTTGGCGAAAAAGTTCCAGAGGATGGAAGCATCAAATTTCAGCCGGTCTCGAAGGCTGTCGTCAAGCCATTCGGTTGAGGGCGCATTGTAAGACCAGTAGACAAAGAGCGGTTCGCCCACCACGTTCTGGACGGGCACAAATCCCCAGAAGCGGCTGTCGAGCGAATCGTCGCGATTGTCGCCCATCACAAACAGATGCCCCGTGGGCACATGGAGGCCGTCTTTGTGAACATAGTCGGGCATTTCGCGGGCCCATTTGGGGTTTAAGCCCCAGACCGCCGGCATGTCCTTGATCTCCCGCACGGGCGGCGGAAAGTTGACACAGAGCGGCAGAACCGCGCCAGCCTGAAACCGGGCATAGGGCTCTTTTTGGAGCTCCCCGTTGACGTAGACCTTCTTATCAGCGATGCGGATGACATCACCGCCAACTCCAATCACCCTCTTGACAAACATCTGAGAGGGGTTCACCGGATAATGAAATGCCACGATGTCGCCACGGTGAATAGGAGCGATGCGCGGAAAGCGGACGTCGGTATAAGGCAATTGAGGGCCGTAAAGCAGCTTGTTCAGAAAGACGTGGTCTCCGATCAGGATGGTGTTTTCCATCGAGCCCGTCGGAATCACTGTGGCTTCCGCCACAAAGGTGCGGATGCAGAAAACTCCGATCAGGACAATCAGGAGCGACCGGACGGTTTCCCAAAGACCGTCGCGGCGCGCGGCGCGATGCGATGACGCGGGAACCTGCTCACCAGGTGGCTGAGGTTGTTGTTCCGTGGCATTCAAGGTTTCGGATGATTCCATAAACTTTAATCCCGGTTTCGCAGAGCGATCAGAGGCTCCTGGACAGCCGTCGGATAGTTGGCCGTGTAGCAGGCCAGGCAATAATTCTCTTTGTCGCTTCCAACAGCCTCGAGCAGCCCTTCCAGGGAGAGATACCCCAGCGTGTCGGCCCCAACGTAGTCGCGGATTTCCTCCAGGCTGTGGTTGGATGCGATCAGCTCCTGTTTCGTTGGCGTGTCCACGCCGTAGTAGCAGGGTGAAACCGTAGGCGGACAGCTGATGCGGAAATGGACTTCGCGCGCTCCGGCCTCGCGGACGAGGCGTACAATTTTGCGGCTGGTGGTGCCGCGGATGATGGAATCATCCACCAGCACGACGCGTTTGTCCTCCAGCAGGCTGCGCACGGGATTGAGCTTGAGCTTTACTCCGAAATCGCGGATGGCTTGTGAGGGCTCAATAAACGTGCGGCCAATGTAGTGGTTGCGGATGAGCCCAAACTTTAGCGGGATGCCCGATTCTTCCGAAAAGCCGACGGCCGCGGCCACTCCGGAATCAGGGATTGGGACAACAATGTCCGCCTCTGCCGGCTGTTCCTTTGCGAGGCGCCGGCCCAGTATTTCGCGGCTGCTCTGCACGGAGCGCCCAAAGACGATGCTGTCAGGCCGTGAAAAATAGACGTGCTCAAAGATGCACTTTGCCGCCTTGGCCGGCGGGGAAAATCGAAGGGAGGTGATGCCGCGCTTATCAAGAATCACCATCTCACCTGGTTCCACCTCGCGCAGGTAGGTGGCGCTGATGATGTCAAAGGCGCAGGTTTCGGACGCCACGACGTAAGCGCCGTTCAACTGTCCCAGCGCCAGCGGCCTGAACCCGCGAGGATCGCGAATGGCGTAAACGCTGTCTTTGAAAAGCATCACCAGCGAGTAAGCTCCTGAAACACGGTCCAGCGCCTCGGCAATCGATTCGGGAATGCCACTGTGCCGGGAACGGGCAAAATAATGGAGAATCACTTCCGTGTCGCTGGTGGTCTGAAAGATGTCACCGCGAGCTTCCAGTTCGCGCCGGATGCTGGAGGCGTTCACGAGGTTTCCGTTGTGGGCCAGGGCCACCTGGCCTTTCTGGCAACTGACGCTGAGGGGCTGTGCATTCTTCAAGTTGGTATCGCCGGCTGTCGAATATCGAGTGTGGCCGATGGCGGCATGTCCGGGGAGGTCCTGCAGAACTTTCTCGCTGAAAACCTCCGCCACATGGCCCATATTCTTGAGGCCATTCAACCGTTCGCCATCGGTGACCACCATGCCGGCACTTTCTTGCCCGCGATGCTGAAGGGCGTACAGGCCCAGATAGGTGAGTTTGGCAGCTTCAGGATGGCCATAGACAGCAAACACGCCACAATGGTCGTGGAACTTGTCGTCGGGAAGTGATAATACTGGGAATTTTTCAGGGGTTAATTGCAATGCTGTTATCCGCGGTCCCTCGCCAACGAAGACACGGCTCCCTTGTGATTCTTTTGCCGGAGTCCGCCAAATCTTCCGCTGCCTGGGAATTCCTCAGGCTACTCAAGTCCTTACCCTTTCATTTTGCCCCGGCTCCATGCCCAGCGCAACTCTTTTTCTGGTATGGGAGCGCAGGCGGCTCTGAGCACGTGAAGCCCGCTCGCGATTTGCCGCCAGCTGGCGCAGGTCGAGCGCTGGACACCGGGCAATATTATCCTCCACAATAAGATGAAGATCTGGTTCGCGAGGATTCCTTTGAACGTTTCGCAGGCATCTATTAAGAAAAATATTCCGGTTCGTGAATATGTCCAGCAGGTATTTGTGCCGCTCTCCCGGCTTGCGCATGATTGGGAAACGCACTCGGCGGTTGCGCTGAGTCCTTCTGAAGAACGCACTATGGTTCGCGAACCTGCCAGGGCCGTGCCTCAGACGATTGCCCATCGCATCGGCAAACTGAGAATTTTGCTGGTCCCTTTTGTGGCATGCCTTCCCTCGGGCGACATAGTTGCCTTTTCCAACCCGGAGGGCGAAAAGCATTCCGCCGTCTGGCTGGAAAACAAGGAGCGGATTGACATGGTCCTGGCCTGTCGGGACCTGGATCCCCACGACACCGGGTGGGAATTTCTGGCGAGCGTCGCCGAGCTTCTCCGCGCGCGCCTTACGCCCGAGGAAGTGGCGCGCTACACCTCGATGTTGCAGGAAGAACTGGCCCAGGAGTTCGAGGGCGAAATCGATGAGGAAGGCTACGAGGCCAAGCGGTCGCTTCGCCGGCGCAACCGGTGGTCACGAACTGGCCCGCAGTTCCTCAAGTATCGTGACGTCTCCTTCACCAGCACCTGCGCAGAATATATCCACGGGCTCTGGCACGATGTCCAGATCCGGCTGGGCCCCGAGCATCTGCCCGTTCCTGCCCTGCGCCGGCGCATGATTCTGATGGCGGAACTGTTTCCGCCGAACCCCGGCTATGAGTTGTTTGCGGAAGGCGGGAAGGCATAGCCCGGCGCGATTCTGGGCCCACCTGCCAGGCCATCCGGCGGGGCCGCACGGGGCGCAAGCCCCTCCTCTGGATTTTTTCTTTTCGACTTGCATAAAGCCCCGGCACAGACTATTCTTTGTCCCCGACCAGACTCTATCGCGCGTATTCAATTGGGGGTAACATGGCCGCCAAACTGCCGAATTACGTTGAATCGTCCGTTCCCAATCCTGCGGATAAACGGGTCCCCTGGTACAAGAGCACATTTCCTTCCTATGCGGGAATTTTCCTGTGGGTCGCTTTCTACCTGGGCCTTTCAGCGCCGACGTTGATCCAGGCCAGTCCTGCCGTCTGCCTGCTTGGGCTGTTGGTGGCCGGCCTGCTCTGTTTCGCCTTGTTTTACTATGCTCCGGCCATGTTGGGCATGCAAACCGGACGCCCGCTTTACATTGTCGGGACCTCCACCTTCGGAGTGAAGGGTGGCTACCTGATGCCCGGCCTGCTGATGGGTTGCCTACAGATCGGATGGTTTGCCGTGGCGACTTATTTTGCTGTGGATTACATCATGGAGGGTCTCGGCAGCCATTCGAAAGTGCTGTTCATTATCTTTGCGCTGGTTTGGGGTTATGGGCTGGCCTGGGTAGCCATTAAAGGGATTTCCCATATGGCGCGCATCGCCCAGTTTCTAAATTGGGTGCCGCTGGTAATGATCATCATCGTTTTCTGGGCCAACAAAGGAGGTGTAGCCAGCTATCAACCTCCGCAGAACGACGCCTGGGGTGGTTTTCTTGCAATGCTTGCCATCGTTATCGGATTTTTTGCGTCCGCCGGCGCCGCTGGCGCCGACTTTGGCCTGAACAACAGGAACCGCGGGGACGTTTTTTGGGGTGGGCTGACGGGAATTGCGCTGGCAATCCTGGTGGCAGGCGGGTTGCCGGTTCTTGCGGTAGCCGGCCATCTGGGCAATCTCGGAAATGCCTCAGACTTCACCTTTGCAGGAACCATCAAAAGCGTTGGCGCTCTGGCGCCAGTGATGTTCTTTTTGTTCGCGGCGGCGTCCATGGTGCCCACGACTTTCTGCACTTTTATCGCCGGCAACAGTTTTGGAACCATGCTGCCGAAGATTCCGCGCCCTGTTTCCACGCTGGTCGGAGTGACGATTGGGGTGATTCTGGCCATCACCGGCGTGGCGCAAAACCTGATTGTCTTCTTTTCAATTGTCGGTGCATCCTTCGGACCGATCTGCGGTGCGATGGCGGCCGATTACCTGCTGGCCGGGAGAAAATGGTCAGGTCCCCGCAAGGGAATCAACTGGGCCGGATATGTAGCGTGGGCAGTCGGGTTTGTGGTTGGAATCCTCGACAAGATCCCGGGCATTCCCACAAGCTGGGTCAGGATCGACCGGCCCGCCGTCCTCTTCTCTTTCGTCGTGGGCTTTGTGCTTTACCTCATTCTTGCCAAGGCAGGCGCCTGGCCCGAACTGATCCCCCAAACTGAACTGAAATCCGGCGCGAAAGCGTAACTGCGAGTTCGCCCCGTCAAATCTCCATGCAGCGGCCGCCAGCTGCGCGACCGTCCAAGTGTTGCACCATTCCTCGTCGCCGTTTCTGGGGGGAGGCGTTTGAGCGCCGGTCCGTTCTTCATGATAAATTAGTGACCTTGCGTACAGACCTCGATTCAGGGCGACTGGCAGGCGCGGCAGACCTTATTCCATTGATTGTGTACGAGCAGTCTTCTACCTGCCCGGGAGCGGAGGAGGTTGTATTGTCGAAACATATGCCTAAGTCCATCTGCACAAAATTTGTGATCGTCGCTGGAATTTTGTTGCTGCCCCTGCTGGCCCAGGCGCAGAGCAGCGTCATCGCGGTCACCAATCGGACCAGTTACGATGCCGGATCGGAAGTTCTGATGAGGCTGGCCCCGGCTCCGGGAGCCTCGGTGCGCAGCGATATGGTTTTTTCCGCGAAGATACGTTATGCGGGCGCCTCGAAGCCGGTCTACACCACTTTGCCCTCCCAGACTTGGAGGCTTCTAGAAGGGCCGGCCGGGAGTTCCTATTCGCTGCTCTGGAAAATCCCTGCGGATGCCCGCACGGGCCGCTATGAAATCAACCTGCTGGGATACGATCGCATCTCCGGACAGACTTTTTTTACGGCGCGGCAGGCCGGTTCATTCGCCGTGTATCGCAAGCTGGCCAGGATCGAAAGCATCAAGCTGGACAAGACATTCTATGTGACGGGCGATCGGGTGACTTGCGACATTACGGTGGAGAACCTGACGGACCAGCCGCTCAATGGCCTTCGGGTTGAATTCTCGAACCGTTATTGGCCTTGGATCGCCGGCCCTGCTCAGCAGGCCGCGGCAAGCATCGTGACGCTGAAAAAGGACCTGACACTGGAAGCAGGCGCGCAGCAGGTTATCCACTCGAGCGAAGCTGCCGTTGCCGGCAAGGTTGAAGAACCGACGATCCATCAGTACGGAGTGGTGGTGTGGGACCAGGAACGGAAAAATGTTCTAGACATCTCCTTCAGCCGGCTGGTCCTGATCCGGCCGCCGGGAGTTACTGAGCCCAGGCCTTTTCCCTTGCAGTATACATATCCCGAGCTGAGTAAGGTTGATACAGGAAACTATCGATACTTTTATCCTCCCGGGCTGAACGCCGGCGCCATCCGTTTTGACACCAGCCACACGATGTTGATGCCCGGCCAGAATGCGACGATTCAATTTACGATAAGCAGCCCCGGGAAAAGCGCCTGGAAACAGATTACCGCCACGGCATCACTGCTGGACCCGGATGGAAAGGCGATCGAGAAGAGAATTGTTGCCGGCCCAATTGATCTGGAGCCGGGTTCGGCTCAACGGGAGCAGTCGGTAACGCTTAAGCTTCCCGCCGGCCGCGCGGGACTCTACCGGGCCGTAGTGGTCCTCACCGATTCGGCTGGAAACGCTATGGCTGAGAATGATCTTGAACTGGGAGTGAATTCGCTGCCCAAGTCGATTCTGATTTTTTGCGCGCACGAGGATGACGAGGGCGGCTGGGCCGGGCTGACCCGCGCGGCCATTGAGAACGACATCCCCATCCACTTTGTCTACTTTACCGGCGGTGATGCCGGATCGTGTGATCGTTATTATCAGCACTCGTGCAGCCCGGCCGAGGCTATGAATTTCGGCATGTTGCGCATGGATGAGACGCGCGCGGTCCTGGGGCACGAGGGCGTGCCGAAAGACGACATTTATTTTCTCGGATTGCCGGATGGCGGGTCAGGCGAAATCTGGTATCACCATCCCGACCCTGCTCATCCCTATCTTTCCGTCCTGCTGGCGTCAGACCACACGCCCTATCCGAACGTTTTTCAGCCCAATCTGCCTTATTCGCGCGAATCGGTTGTGGCGGCAGTGAAAAGACTGCTGAAGGCGTTTCATCCGGATGTGGTGGTCACGGCACATCCTCCCGCCGAAGGGCACATCGACCACATTGTGAACAACTATTTCGTGGTGAGGGCTATGCAGGAGATGGTGAGAGCAAAGGAACTGGACCCGAAAAGCATTAAGCTCTATGTGGACAGAGTCTATAATCCGAAGGAGATCCCTTCGACTCCCTATCATTATTCAGACCATGTTCTGTATGTCTCCGGCGAGGTGATGGCCCTGAACCAGGAGGCGGGCTGGTATTATCAATCACAGGGAGGGAATCGTGCGCAGGGGCACATCCGTGACTTCACCCGGCTACCCCGCAAGATTGAATACCGCCAGGTGTTAGACTGGGAAGAGCACCAGGGCTGGAATTCAACACCATGAACAGGGTTACCTACACACCACGGAAGGAGAGGGTTGCTAGTGGCCGATCTACCTGAAGGAACCAGTTTGCGGCCGGCAGCCACTTTCCCGGATGAACCTTTTGCCTGTCCCAACTGCGGCCAGATGCTCGCGCCATCGGTCCGCGTATGTCCTTCCTGCAAGCGGGCCGTTGACGTCAGTGAGATCGTTCGTCCGGCCGTTAACCTGGTGCTTGCCGAACAAGTTGTTCCCCTGCCAGTCAAAGAGTATGCACAATTTTCATGGAGCATTTTTTTCGCGGCACTGGGGGTCTGGCTTGTAGTGGCGGCAATCGCTGAGAGCCTGCTGGGACCTGTACCCAGCCAGGTGGCGCTGTTCAGTCTGGTCGCCCTTTCATCGGTATGGGTTTACCGCGACGCCCGCGAAAAGAATATTCCCACACCTATCCGCTGGAGTCTCGGGTCGCTCCTGTTGTGGATGATTATTTTTCCCTGGTACCTGGCGCGGAGGAGAACACCGAAAGCGCCCTGCCCGTTTATCGAAGGCGAAGGCGGCCGGGTTGCCCGCACCCTGCTCGTCATCCTGCTGATATTTTTTTTGCTCAGTGCTCTGATGATGCTGCTGAAAGGGCCGAAGAAATCTTCCCCAACCGGGAAAACTCCTGACACTCACGAGACTGCGGCGCCGGGAGGCAAAATTGCAACCCTGACGAATTCAACTCCTGTTCACGCGGCTGCCAGCGCGCCGTCTGAAGCCTCACAAACGTAGATCTCCGCATTCAGTCCGGTTGCCTTGCGGTAGCCTTCCTGGACGGCTTCCGCAAATGATTCTGCCGCGCCGGCGCGAACCAGATTGACCGTGCAGCCTCCGAAGCCTGCGCCGGTCATGCGGGCGCCCAGAACGCCGGGCTGTTTGAGTGCCACCTCCACCAGAACGTCGAGTTCGTTGCAACTGACTTCGTAATCATCCCGCAAGCTTTCATGCGAAGCGACCATCTGCCTGCCGAAACTTTCAAGGTCACCCTTTTCCAGGTCCTCGACGGCTTTGAGCACGCGATCGTTCTCACTCACCACGTGCCGGGCGCGCTTCAGCAGTATCTCACTTAGGCTATGGCTCGCAACTTCCAGGTCCGTCAGGTCGATCTCACGAAGCGACATAGCCGCCAGCCCCGTGGTTCCGAGCTGAGCCACTGCCTGGCGGCACTGCTTCAGACGGATTTTGTATTCCGATGCAGCCAGCGCCCGCCGGACGCCCGAATAACACACTACGATCTTGATCCCCCTCGACAGGGGAACGTACCGGTAAGCAAGATCACGGCAATCGAGGAACAAAGCGTGGTTACGTTTGCCCAGTGCGCACGCGAACTGGTCCATGATCCCGCAGGGGACGTTGACAAATTCATTCTCCGCACGCCGGGCGAGGCGAACGGCTTCAAGCGGCTCCAGTTGGATGTTGAACAACTTCATCGCAAGCGCCACCGCGCCGACCTCGACCGCAGCTGACGAACTGAGCCCAGCCTCCCGCGGTACGTTGCCGCCGAACGCCATATCCGCGCCGGCGAGCCGGTGCCCGCCCTCTTGCAGGAACTTGAGCACGCCCCGCAGGTAGTTGCTCCAGGGAAAACCCTCGTCCTTTTCAATCGCATCCAGGCTGAACTCGACCTTTTCCCGGAAGTCGATCGAGTAAGCACGCACGATACGGTCGTCGCGGCGGCGGGCGGCGAATTCAATAGCACGGTCAATGGTGGCAGGAAGCACAAAGCCGTCATTGTAGTCAGTGTGTTCGCCGATCAGGTTCACCCGCCCCGGCGCACGGACAGTAACGTCGGCCGCTGATCCGTAGGTCTTTTGAAAGGCTTCGTTGATCATTTCTGGCTTCCCGAGGTCCAATACCATCAGGAAACTTCGCGCATTGTCCTGGGCGCAACGCAGCGCAGTTCCTCTGCCTTTTCCTCGGCCAGCGAATCATTCAGAAACGTTCCCGCACCCGTCTCGATGCTGGCCAGGTACTTCAGTTTTTCTTTGCTACGGTGCGGAGGGTAGAACTCGATGTGGAAATGAAAATACGGATGCTGGCCTCGCGTGGGCGTCTGGTGCAGCAGCATCATGTAGGGGAATGACATCTCGAATAGGTTGTCGTATTTCTGCGTTATCCATTTCAGCATCTCCGCCAGGGAAGTCTCTTCCGACGGTTTGAATTCGTCGAGCGCCCCCATATGCCGCCTCGGATAGACATGCACCTCATAAGGCCAGCGCGCATAAAACGGAATAAAAGCCGTGAATGCGCGGTTCTCTGCCACAATTCGCAGCTTGTCTTTTCGTTCTCTCTCGAGAATGTCGCAGAAAAGGCAGCGACGGTGCCTGTGGTGGTGGGCGCGCGCCGCGGCCATCTCCTTCTTAATGATGGGCGGGATAAGGGGGAGAGAATAAATCTGCCCGTGCGGATGGGGCATGGTGACCCCGATCACCTCTCCCTTGTTCTCAAAAATCAGCACGTATCGAATGCCCGGCGTTGCTTTCATCTCCTCAAAGCGTTGGCGCCATGTTTTCACCAGGCGCGTCAGGTGCGCGACGGAAATCTGCGGAATCGAAGTGTTGTGGTCCGGGTGGTAGAGGACCACATCGCACCTGCCGTGCGAGGGCCTGACGGGATAAAAATCGTCACCCTGGATTGCGGGGGGCGGGGCGGGAATCGTGAAGGCAGCGAAATCGTTGGGATAAATATAGACGTCGTAATCGTCGGGAACGCGCCCAGAGCCGGGACAGAAAGGGCACCAATCGCGTGGCATCTGGGGTCTGTTCTGGCGGTGCGATGCGGTTGAGACCCAATCGCGCAGCGTCGGATTCCATCGAAGCTCGGTCATCTGCGTAGAGCCGCGTGCAGCACCCGCTTGGCCGTTCGCGAGGCTGTCTTAATTCAGGAAGTAATTGCGGTAAAGCGTGTCGCGTTTGATGGGGCGAAAGCCGGCGTCACGAATCATCCGGCGAAGTTTTTCTTCGGAAGAGGTGCGCCCGCAGCCCGCGGCAGAGACAACATTCTCTTCAATCAGAATACTGCCAACATCATTGCCACCAAAGCGAAGAGCAATCTGGCAAACCTTGTGACCCGGGGTCAGCCAGGATGCCTGAACGTTCTGAATGTTGTCCAGGTAAAGGCGGCTGACAGCAAGCATCTTGAGGTATTCCACAGCCGTGACTTCTTCCTTGATAAAGCGTCCCAGCGAGGTGTTCTCGCGCTGGAAAAACCAGGGGATGAATGCTGTGAAGCCGCCGGTTTCTTCCTGCAGCCGCCGAACACGTTCAAGGTGCGCGACGCGATGTTCGAAAGCCTCTCCGCAGCCGAACATCATGGTGGCGGTGGTTCCCATGCCCAGCATATGCGCCTCGCGATGCACGGAAAGCCATTCCTCCGTGTTGCACTTTAGGCGCGCGATACGTCTTCGAACCTCGTCATCCAGAATTTCGGCACCCGCTCCGGGGATGGAATCAAGCCCTGCATCCATCAGGCGCTTCAACGTATCGCGAACGCTCAGCCCGCAGATTTCCGCGATGTTCAGGACTTCCGGCGCTGAAAGGCAGTGCAGATGGACCTGGGGATACCGCTGCTTGATGCTGGAAAGGAGGTTTTCGTAGTAGTCCATCTTCAGGTCAGGGTGCAGGCCGCCCTGCATCAGAACGCCGGTGCCACCCAGCGCCAGCGTTTCTTCAATCTTCTGATAAATGGTTTCGAGCGGAAGCACATACCCTTCCGGCGAACCCACAGGCCGGTAAAACGCGCAGAAAGAGCAATACTCTGTGCAGATGTTGGTGTAGTTGATGTTGCGGTCAATCTGGTAGGAGACAATTTTTCCGGGATGCAGCTTCCGGCGTAGAGAGTCGGCCTCCATGCCCACGCCGATCAGATCGTCGGAGCGCAACATTTCCAGAGCTTGTGCGTGGGTTAAGCCCATCCTTCTTTACTCGATGACGAAGACCTTTGCCTGACGCACCTGCGGGAAGTCAAGCCCTCGCAGCTAAGCGAATTGGATTTCCCTGTTCTCCGGAATCAGGCCGATGTCGTGCGCGAGGCCGTAAAAAAGCTCCAGACCCTTGCGGTTTTCCTCATCCAAAGAATAATCGATATTCTCTTTCAGGTAAACCTTTACCGCTTCAGGCGTCAACCCAAGCTTGTGCGCGTACTCACAAGCGATGTCGTCGATGTGCGCGAGACCGTAGTCTCTCGACTCTTCAAAATCCTGACAGAAACGCCCGAGCCCGGCGTCTTCATGGCCGGCCCAGACTGCAAAGACAAAAGGCAATCCCGTAAATTTCTTCCACTCGGCAGCAAGATCGTACACCCTCAGTCCGCCGCCATCAAAAGTCAGCGCCGGATCGCCAATCAGAAGCGCTGCGTCGGCTTGTTGCAGCATCTTTGCCGGTTCCGGGTCCACGGTGGCCGCCTGGATGGTTCGCGAATAGAACTTCTGCAGCAGCACCCGGACCAGCGCCGCCGAGGTTCGCGAGGAGTTGTCGAGCGCGACGGTCTCCACCCTTTCGAGAGGTATTTTGCTGAGCAGGAGAACGCTCTTGACGATTCCCATTGAAGCGATGGAACATCCGGGCAGGATGC
>DASSJE010000163.1:0-2466 GCA_035691365.1 Terriglobia bacterium | reverse complement strand
CTCACCGGTGGGTCGGGATATACTTCAGTTCCTGCTGTCTCGATTACAGGTGGAGGTGGAGCTGGCGCGACGGCGACAGCCCAGATCGGGCCGGGTCCGGCGGATGGAATCACGAGCGTGACGCTCACGAACGGCGGCTCCGGCTACACCGCCATGCCTCTCATTTCCATCGTGCCCGCGGGAGCGACTTTTCAGGCAGTTATCGCCAGCGCACCGGTGACTGGTGTGACGGGCAACCCGGCGGGCAGCAACTATTGCTATTCCGGAACACCAACGGTTAATTTCGCCACGAGCCCACTCTCCAATAATGCTAGCGGAACTGTGAATATGATCAGTTCGGGGTGTATTAGCAACCTGAGCGCGAGCGGTTCTTGCAGCAACGTGACCACGGGCCAGAGCTATCCGTTTACTGGCTCGCTGCCTGGCGGAAGTGGTTTTGTTGGCTCCGTCACATTCGGCAACAACAATAAAGTCAACGGTGCCACCATCACGAGCGTGGGTAGCGGATATAGCTCAGGCTCTTCTGCGATCAATATTGTCAACGACAAGGGCAACGCCTGCTCGGTCACTGCTACATACACGACTGGTTCACAAATACAGAGTGTCACAGTGACGAGCGGCGGCGCTTACATGAGCCAGCCATCGGTGACCTTGGGCGGGACGAACCCATCCGCTCCGTCAGCGTTCGTGCTGCCGGCACTCACGGCGTTGCCGAATCCCTGGCCGAGCACGGCTTCAGCGATTCAAGCGATTAACATCACGTCGCCCGGAAGCGGCTACACACCGGGACAAAACTACACGCTGACCATTACACCGAGTAATGGCGTGGGCTCCGGGGCGACCGCCTTTGGCACGGCCTCCGGAAGCTTCGTCGTAAACGGATACAACGTGACGAATGGCGGCTCGGGATATACTTCTGCGCCGAACGTTACCTTGACGGGTGGTGGAGGAACTGGAGCCACGGCCAGCGCCACGATCTCTGCGGGCTCGGTCAACACTTCTATGGGAGCGATCTACATGCTCACTTCAATGGCGGCCACCAAGACCGGTGCTAAAACCATGTCGCAGATGGAAGTGGGGATAAGACCTCCTTTCTCGCTGAATATTGGCGGGGCCATCACGTTGGCGGGTATTGAGCCTTCGACCACGTGCAGCGCCAGCATCAATATTTCTTGTCTGTTCCCGAACTCCAGCAACTTCGCGGTGAGTGGGTTCGATGCGAATAGCTGCGCTGGACCGGCTGCCGCAACCAAGCCTGCGATCGGCGTCTACGACAATCAGTCGCAGCTCAACGTTATTGGCGCTATTCCTGGAAACCGCCAGAATAACTACACGGGTGCCGCAGGTACTCCCTCGGTGGAAGACGTGTATACGGCGATCGGTGGTGCAAGTGCCACTCCCGCTGCAATGAATGCTTACGTTCAGAACCTCGCAACCTATGCGACCGCCAGCTACTCTGGAAACGTAACCAGCTTGCCGGCGACCACCATGAGTTCCGTGACCTACATCAATGGGAATCTCACGCTGAGCGGGAATCCAAGCGGGTCTGGTGTCCTGATCGTTACGGGCAACATGACATTCCAGGGGAATTTCACCTGGAATGGCGTCGTGCTGGTCATCGGACAAGGGTCGATCACCCATAACGGTGGCGGCAACGGTACCTTCAATGGAGCTGTCTATGTCGCGCAGACGAACGATGCGGCAGGCAATCCGTTACCGGCCCTGGGGACGCCAACCTATCTCTGGAATGGCGGCGGCACCAATCAGATTAACTACGATCATTGCAAGGCCGACGCATTATTGCAGAAGTACAATGGCAACCCAAGCGATTCGCCGCTGCAGATCCTGAGCACGCGCATGCTGCAGTTCTAACTGCAAAGGGAAGTATTCCGAGGGGCGGTCCATCCGCCCCCTTTCTTATTTGCCTGTCTTCAGCGGACAGCGGACTTTGCGGATGCAAGCGCGGCACTTTTCTCCGCTGCTTCCTTTACCAGGAACCCCATCCTGGGATGCGAAGGCTCTAAATCCGGAACCAGACCATGCTCGCGCAAGGTCGAAGACGTACTGGGTCCGATCGAAGCGACCACCGTTCGTTTCAGCCCTTCGGTAAACTGCGGCTGTAGTCCGAGTTGGTTAGCGATTTCGTTAGCGTGGGCAAGCTGAATCGAAGATGTGAAGAGCACCACATCCACTCCGCCCGAACACACGGCTTTGACAGCGGCCCTTAACGGTTCGACGTCTTCCGGCAATTCCCAGCGATACACATGGGCCGGGAAAACTCCTGCGCCGCGTTCGCGGAGCGAAGCGTACATTTTTTCGCTCGCTTCGCCGTGTTCCTGGATGCCAATGCGAACGCCCTTCAGTTCGACCTCCGATTGCCCGTCGAGGACCTCCACGATTTCGCGCCAGGTATTTGGCTCAGGGACATTGAGCCAGATCGAAACTTTGAATTCGCGCATAACGCCC
>DASSJE010000162.1:0-4264 GCA_035691365.1 Terriglobia bacterium | reverse complement strand
CAACCCTGCAGAATGGCCACGCGTGTGGCGACCAGTTCCTTGTACCAGCCCGAAAGCGCGCCATCGCCCAGCAGCGGCTTGAGGAAGGCCGCGATGCCCAGCGCCAGCGCCGGCGTGTGGGCAACCGTCTTGAACATGTTGATCA
Source organism: Terriglobia bacterium (assembly GCA_035691365.1). Classification (GTDB taxonomy): domain Bacteria; phylum Acidobacteriota; class Terriglobia; order UBA7540; family UBA7540; genus SCRD01. The sequence continues at coordinate 4,119 of DASSJE010000162.1, read as the reverse complement.
CTACTCCGCGCTGTTCCAGCAGCACGTCGTAGAGCTTGCCAACTTCCTCCGGCACCTGGTTGCGCTCCAGCATGGGGATGCGCGGATGGTTGTGGCCCTTCATCAGAATGCATACCTCAGGGAGAACTGTATCAGACGCGGCGTGCCGGTGGTATTGGTGATCTGGCCGAAGTTCGACGGGCTTTCCACGTCAGTGAACGCCGGGCTGGCGAAGTTGGGGTGGTTGAACAGGTTGAAGAAATCGGCGGTGAAGCGCAGCGATTGACGCTCCGTCACACGGAACATCTTGATCGCGGAAAAATCCCAGTTCTGCTGGAATGGCCCGCGATAGATATTGCGGCCCAGGTTGCCGAAATCAGTGCCGCAGAAGTTGGGATCGGTTGTGCACTGGGCCGGATAGAGCAGGGGCGCGGTAGTAAATGCAGCCGGATTGAGGTAGCCGTTGATGCGGTTGAAAATGTCGCCACCGGTCAAGCCCTGCGACAGGGTTGCGCCCGAAGCCAGGCTGGCGCCCAGCAGCGGCGTGCTGCCCGCGCCCAGGAAGCCGGTGCCGGCCGCCGAATCAATGATGGAGAAAGGCGTGCCCGACTGAAATACAGTCACTCCGCTCACTTCCCAGCCCTTCAGCAGAGCCGCTTTGGCGCCGCTGGCGCTCTGGAATATCGGCAGGTCGTAAACGTAGCTGACGGCCAAACGATGGGTGCGGTCAAAGTCAGAGAGGCCGCGCGAGGCATTGATGTTGCTCTGGTCGTTGTAGGCGGTATTGAAGGCCGTATTGCCGGTCGAGGTGGCATCCGTGGAACGCGAAAAGGTGTAAGCCGCCAGCAGGTACCCGCGTCCCCAGCGCCGCGTCAGGTTGACCTGCAGGGCGTGGTAATGGGAGTAGGCGTCATTGGCGAAAATCTGATAGCCGGAGTAGCCGTTCAGACCGGGAGTGGGCGTGCGGGCAATGGCATTGTCGAAGGTGTTGGTTGTAATGGCGTGCTGCACGCCGCTGGTATCCGTAACAATAAAAGGGTTCGCGGGGCTCACCCGCAGCGACTGGATTCCGTCGCGGGTCTCACGCAGATGAATGGAATGCGTGCCGACGTAACCGACCTCCAGCACAAAGTTGCGGCCCAGGTCACGCTGCAGGGTCAAATTCCACTGCTGGGTGTTGGGCACCACGAAGCGGCGCGGCACTTCCAGGCCGAAAATGCCGACCGAAGGCACGCCAGTGCAGGGCGCGTAATCAGCAGCATGATCGGTGCCGTTGGGGAAGCCCGAAATTCTGGATAAGCACGGGATGTAAGCCGCGCTGAGTTGCCCTGCGGGCGGCAGGGCGTTGGGATTGGTCGCCAGCGTGCCAGAGAAGAAGTTGGTGAAGCTACCCGGTGCGCCACCGCCGAAGGCTATGGGAAGCAGCGGCGCCTGAAAGCTGAGCTGATCAATATTACCCACATCTTCACGCACGTAGTAAATGCCATAGCCGCCACGCAGCACCGTCTTGTGCCGGCCTAGGATGTCCCAGGCAAAGCCGACGCGCGGGCCCAGGCCGGTGGAGATCTCGTTGTTGAAGGTTGAACCGGAGGCATTACCGGTGAAGCCTTGTACTCCCAGCTTGTTGACGCAGCTGGGATAAACAAAGGGATACCGGCCGCTCTGCGTGAGCGAAGACTGCAGGTTGCCGATGTGGCAGTCGCCGTCGGTAAATGCGCCCATTAACTCGGTGCGCAAGCCAAGGTTGAGCGTCAGGTCGGGGCGCGCTTTCCAGTCGTCCTGGGCAAAGAAGCCGAAGTTGTTCTGGCGATAGGCGTGGTTATAAACGCCGCCGCCGCCGAAGCTGAATAGGGGTTCGCCCGTTAGAAACTCCTGCCAGTCAGTCAGGGGGCCGTTGTTCACAAAGAAGAGCTGGCCATTAAAGGTCTGGGGAAACTTCTTATCCAGATTGACGCGGGTGGCTTCCCCTCCGAAGCGCCAACTATGGTTTCCGTGGGCCCAACTCAGCGTCTCCACAAAATCGTAGTTGTTCTGATCCTGAAACTGGTCGGCTTGCGGAGTAGGCCCGAATTGGAAGCCCGAACTCAGCAGGGTGAACTTGTAAATGCTCTTGGTCAGGTTGTTGGTGGGGCGGTTGATGCCCACATCATTCACCGTGACCGGGGGCACGTTGATGGCGCTGTTGTTGATGTGGACCCAACCGAAGCGGAAGTCGTTCACCAGGGTGGCAGAGAAAAGATGAGTTTCGGAGACGGACATCAGGCGGTCGTCCACCGGCAGGTCGAAGGGGAAGTTCAGGTCGGAGCCGCTGATGCTGCCCCCCAGCGAAGCCTGCAGGCCGCCGGCGCCGAAGGGCACCAGTTGCTCGGAGTTGGAGAAGAAATAGCGGTACGCGACTTTATCTTTGCCGCCGCGGAATTCGCGGTCCCAGTTGGTGGTGAACTGGTCATCGGTAAAGCGGCCAGGTTTGCTGAAGGCAAAAGGACCAGTTCTCAGGTTGCCGGCGCTGTCGAAGCCGGCTTGGCCCGGGACACTGGGAAACAGGTATCCGCCAGGAGTATTGCCAAACTGGTTGCTCTTGAAGTTGAGCAGCTTCAGCGCCACAGGATCAATCTGCACCCCAGCCTGCCCCGGGAAAAAAGTGTTGAGCAGCGATTGCGCCGAACGATCCGCCGGCAGTACCGGCAGAAGAGTGCTGATGAAGGTGCCGCCGGAAAGGCCGCTGCGCTGCCGCGTGCCCTGGTAATTCACGAAAAAGAAGCCGAGCTTGCCATCTTTGCCGATGGGTCCACCCAGGCTGCCGCCGAAAATGTTCTGCTTGATCACGGGGCGGGGCTGGTCGCTGCGCTTGAGGAAGAACTCGTTGGCGTTCAGTTTGTCGTTACGGAAGAACTCGTACACATCCCCGTGGAAATCGCGCGTGCCCGACTTGAGGATGGCGTTAACGTTGCCGCCTCCGTTGCGGCCCTGGCTGGCGTCGTAAAGCGAAGTCTGCACCTTGAATTCCTGCACCACGTCAGGGTTGGGCAGAGGCGTGTTGGTGAGCTCTGCAACGTTGTAATCGGTGGCGGTGATGCCCTCGACCAGGTAGTTGTTGTTGTCCTCGCGTTGCCCGTTGACGATGATGCGCACGTCACCGCGGCCCAGTTGCGCCGAGGCATTCAACTGGCTGGAGGCGCCGGCGGAAAGGCTCAACAGCTGCTGGAAGTTTTGTGTGGCGAGCGGCAGGGTGCGGATGGTATTGGATTCGATGGCTTCACCTGTCGTGGCAGTCGTGGTCTGAACCGTCTCCACCTCGCCTTGCACCTCGACTTGCTGCTGGACGGTCTGGGGCACCAACTTGGCGGTCATGCGGGTGGTCTCGGTAATGCGCACGTCCACGCTGTTAACCGTGCCCTGGGCAAAACCGGAGGCGCTCACCGTGACGTCATAGGTGGCCACGGGGAGAAGAAGCGCGGTGAAGGAGCCGCTGGCATCGGTTTTGAGCACGCGGGCCACCTGGCCGGTGGCGTGGTTGACGATCCTCACGCTGGCGCCGGGCACCACCGCGCCGCTGGGATCCACCACCTGCCCGGTGATGGCGCCGGTAGCGCCGCCTTGCGCCCATACCATTGCCGCCAGCAATGCCGGCAATAATGCCAGACCCACAACCCTGAGAATCGTCCGCATGTTGCACCTCTTCCCTGAAAGTCGCTCCCGCCGGGAGCCCCTGCGTGTGGCGCGGCGTCCGTAACCGGCATCCTGGAGCCCGATCAGCGATGCCGCGCGAAACAACTCGAAAAGATGTGAAAGCCCCGGGGAAAGGGTAAGAATCCCTGGGAATGGCGAGAAGTTTACAGCAATTCAGCAAGGTTCGGAAGGGTATGGGCGGGAAATGAGTCGGGGTAGTTGGTAGCTGGCAGTTGGAAGTTGGTGAATGAAGCTGCTGCCGTTGCGGTTTTCAACAGAACGTGAATTGACATCGGCGACCAACTATCAATTACCAGCTACTGGCTGCCATAATCTAGCTCGTTCCCTTATAGCTGCCGCCATCCACCAGCAACGTTTGTCCCGTGATATAGGAGGCGCGCTCCGAGGCCAGCCACACCACCGCATCGGCGAATTCATCCGGCTGCCCCACGCGTTTCACGGCGGTGTCTG
>DASSJE010000161.1:0-2102 GCA_035691365.1 Terriglobia bacterium | reverse complement strand
CTGCTGGTAATAATTAATGCTGTTGAGCGCCGAGATCGCCGGGTCATTCCATCCGTGATAGATGATGAGCTTGCCGCCCCTTGCCTGAAAGCGTTTCAGATTCGGGTCGGTGGCATTCAGAATTCCTGCGGTCGTGCTGTCGGCCTTCTTCACTGCCTGGTCAAACTTAGCCGTTTTATAGTCCCAGTTTGGTTTGCCGTACACCATGTCGGCAAAGTATCCGTTTCCGAAATCAAACATCAGGCTCTTGCCGGGCGCCTCGCCTGTAATCCATGTCTTCCATCCGCCGTCTCCCAGCTCAGCCCCGGGCACGAGGCCGGGATAAACCTCCTTCCCCTGTGAGTCGTGCGCCCCTTCGTATAGCTTCTTCAGCGTTGTCGCTTGGGCGGCGGTGAGGCATTTATCGGAATCCGCACCTTGGCAAACCAGGCTCGAGGGCTCGAAATGGCACTGCCGCGGATCATTCAATATCCCATCTGCCACACCGTCTTGAGCGTCGCAGGCCGCATTCACCGCGGCGGCGATGGCCGGCAGTTTTTTATCCGGAATATAGCTGGCCGGATCCAAGGTGGTTGCCTGTACTCCATACAAAGCGCTGGCCAGCAGGTGGCTCCAGAAATTGGCCGGCGCTCCGGCCATGATGCCGTCGTAATCAGCAGGGCAGCGCTGCGCTTCCATCAGCGCCTGCCGCCCTCCGTTCGAGCAGCTGGCAAAATACGAATGCCGCGGGCGCTCGCCATAGAACGCCTGCGTCACCGCCTGGCCCACCTCGGTCATCTCGTGGATGGCGCGATAACCGAAATCAATAATCTTTTCCCTATGCCCCAGCGCCCATTTTGCGTCCGTTCCTGAGCCCGCATGCCCGGTGTCCGTCCCTGCGGTGGCATAGCCTTCGCTGATGGCCAGGCCCAGCAGGCGATAGGCAATCTCGCCTGCGAACCCGCCGTTCCCCTGGCCTTGAAATTTGCCATTCCAGCCGCTCGCCGGCAGCCACACCTCAATCTTGATATCCGAATCCCTGCTCGGCCTCGCCGTCGCCATCACTCGGCAGAAGGGCGCCAGCTTCTTGTAGAAGTCGGGTTCGCCGCGCAGCCAGGGTGATAAGTTCTCCGGTGGCGTAAACGCACCCGCCGCCACCATCTGCACGGATGTGATCTTTACCTTCGCCAGCCGCAGCTTGGCCAGCTTCTCGCAGCTTTGTGCTGTTACAGCTTTCTGCGCCAGTGCTCCACCGCACATCGCCACTGCGACTGTTCCCACCGCCAGTGCTTTTTTCATTCAGCTCCTCGGTTGTTACCGGCGACCCGTCACAATCACCTCGTCCCATACTCTGTCCTGATCGCGATGTTGCACCTTGATGTCGCGGAACCCGGCTTGCTTCATCAAGCCCGCCACTTCTTCGGCAGAGAACAGGCGGAAGTTATACCTGCTGACTGCATGTTTTTCCATCTTCTCGCGGGAACGAAGCCCAACCGCCGCCAGTCCGCCGTTCTTAAGTACTCTCCGAATTTCCCCCAGACCCTGCAACGTGTCGGGCCAGAAATAAATAGTGTTAACAGTGAACACGCGGTCAAATTCGGCATCCGAAAAGGGCAACTTGGAAACTTCCCCTCCCAGTATCCGCAGACGACCGGCTGCTATCTCGCGGCGGAAACTGCGCTCGCCGTCCCGCACGACATCCGGCGAGATATCTACCCCGGTCGCTCGACCCCCGGCTAACAATCGCGCCAGCCGCCTCAGCCCCAAGCCACCCCCAAATCCGATTTCCAGCACCTGATGCTCCGGCCGGAGCTGCAGCAGGGCCAGCGTGGACTCCACAATCTGACCGTTCACCCGGTTCATCACCGGGCTCAGTACAAGCGACCCGAACCAGCCATGGGGCCGGCGTAACTGCGATGCGATGAAACGAACCATTCCCAGGCAGACGCTCCTTCTAACCTTATTTAACGGGGGTGATATCGGTTACCGGTAAATCCCAATGCGCCTGCAGGATTTCGAACCGCCTCTGCTCCTCACGTTTGTAGGTCTCCTGGTCGGGCCACAGTTGCTTAATGAAACTCTCCTCCTGCGGATCGGCGGTAGTGGCGGCTGTCGAGTTCTTG
>DASSJE010000160.1:0-3682 GCA_035691365.1 Terriglobia bacterium | reverse complement strand
GCCCGTGTGGAACGCGCCCGTGGCCGGGATGGCCAGCTGGCGGCCCAGAGGAATCTTCAAACTCACATTGACGAACATGCCGGGCGTGAGCTTCATTCCGGGATTGGCAAACACCAGCCGCACCTTGGCCGTGCGCGTGTTCATATCCACTTCCGGATAAATAAACTCCACGCGGCCGTAAAACGGGTGTCCCGGATATGCGTCTGAGGTGACTTCGGCGGCCTCGCCTACTTTGATTTGCCCCATGTCGGATTGAAACACTTCTGCAATGACCCAAACAGTTGAAAGGTCAGCGATGGTGTACAGCCGGGTGGAAGGTTCGACATATAGATTGGGCAATACGTTTCGCTCCGTGACATTGCCGGAAACGGGAGAATCTATCTCCAATTCGCGGCGAACCTCTCCCGTGGATTCAAGGTGGTCAATCTCCCGCTGAGGAATTCCCCACTGCCTTAGGCGCTCCTCGGCAGCAGTAAGTAAAGAATCCGCGCCCTCCGCGACGCCGGGCACGGTGCTCTTTTCCATCAGGTTCCGGTTGTTTTTAGCCAGCAGGTACTCGCGCTGCGTGGTGACCAGGTCTGGACTGTAAATGGTGAATAGCGGCTGGCCCTTGCGGACAAATTGATAAGTCGTATCCGCATAGACTTTTTGAATCCATCCGGCGAAACGGGTTTGCACGTAGGCCTGAAGCCGCTCATTCACCGCCACGTTGCCCACTGCCCTGACATCGTTAGCAACCGACTTCATCAGAACTTCGCTGCTGGTAAGGCCAATGCTTTGCATCCGTTGAGGCGTCAACTGGACGGGGACCAGCGGCGATTGAGGATTCGCGCTCTGCGGGACATTTTCTTCGGCTGCCGCAGGTATGGCGGATGACGAAGGTGCAGCGGCGCCCGCAACCGTCGGGCCGGGATGGAGAACATAGTGCCAGCCCACGAAGGCAAGGCCTGTGGCGAGCAGCAAGCTCAGGGTCAAAGTAGCGATGAAAGCGTTTCGATAATTGTTCATGGTGTTCACCCTCTCAACAATCCGGGCCGGATTGGTTCGCGGCGGCGCGTGATCCGCTTGAATCCGTTCAGCGCAACGATGCTCCCGTCAGGCTTTCGAGCCGCGCAAGGGCGCTCTCATGGTCGGCGAGAGTCCGCCAGTATTCTTTGTCCATGGTGAGCACGTCGAGAAACGACGCCAGCAGCGATTGAAAATCCTCGTGGCCCGCCTCATAAGCAGCCATTCCGGCCTGAAAACTGGCCGTGGCCTGCGGGATCAGACCTTCGCGGTAGATTTTCAGCACTTTCGCGTTTGCGTCCGCGGCGAGAAATTGGTCCTTCACTTCGAAATATATTTGCTGCACCTGAGCTTCGTATTCGCGGCGTGACTGGTTCAACTCCTCCGCAGCCTGGGCCACTTCAGGGTTCTGCCGACGCGCGTGGTAAATGGGAATTTTGATGCCCAGGCTCAGAGAGTAGCGGTCGGGGAAGTTCGGCGCCGTGTGCTCCCACATGTATTGCACGTTGAAGTCGGGGAGAAAATCCTTACGTGCCAGTTCCAGGCCCAGGCTCTTGTTTCGTACCATCTGTTGCTGGACGGTCACGTCCGGATTGCCCGCGGGAACCATTGCGAGCAATTCTTCTGACCTGTAGGGCAGAAGCGTTTCGGTAAGCGTTTCGGCGACAATGTCGGCGGATTCGGGCGGGCGATTCAGCAACTGCTTAAGCTGGGCTTCGAGACCTCCCTGCTGCTGCCGGGACTCTGCCGCGTCGCGCAGGAGTTTGGTCCGCTCGAGTTGCGCCTTCAAAACATCCTGTTGGTTGCCTTGCCCCACGCGGTACCGCGCATCGGCGATCTTTTCTATCTGGTCAATCAGCTCCTGGTCCCGCGCGAGAATCTCCAGAGTCTTTTGAAGGTAAGATAGGCGGTAATAAGTGGTCTTGACCTTTTCGGCTATCGAGCGGCGCAATGACTCCACGCGGCTGCCCAGTGAGTCCGCCTGGCTGCGTGCCGCTTCACCGCGCAGACGCAGTTTTCCTGGATAAGGCAATTCCTGCGAGACTCCAAATCCGGTGAAAGTCATCTCCACTTTGCGGAAGTCCCAGTACGGGATGGGCGTTCCGGCCGAGACGTGCTGAACCATGACTTCGGGATCGGGCAGCGTGGAAACCTGCGAGGGCACCTGCGTTGCTGCTTGCCAGGCCCGGCGCGCAGCGAGAATGTTGGGATTATTTTGTTCCGCCTCACTCACCAACTTCGCGAGCGGAGTTGCGCCAGCCCCCTGTTCCATTTGCTGCGAGACGTGAGCCGCGGAAAGCGTCACTGCGGTTTCCTGGCCGGCCGCGGGCTGCACGGCGAATACTATTCCTAAGATGATGGCGGCAGTGCGGCCCGCCATGTTGCCTGCAGCCCACCATCCAGTCACATCAATCTTCTTGTCGTTCGATCTCATCATCGTTGCAAACCTCCATCTAGTCTCAGACCATTCAGGTCGCGCGTATAAAGCTCGCTCCAAAGCCTGTCAAACAGCTCACTTGACATTGGTTGTTTAAGTTCAAATTCAAAAATTTCCCGGTAAGCACCCACACGGAAATGAAACGCATCCGGATTGGCCAGAGTTTGAATATCGGACCAACGCCAACTGCGCCCGTCCTGTTTGGACGCCGTCACGTAGTCAATGCCGCCATCATGAAACCTCAGCGCGCCGCTAGTGCCGCCTGTGCGCGTGGTGTGACGTGCCGGGATGGAGTCAAAGGCGGGGCGGCTTGCGTCAGGTTCGGCATTTCGCACCGGTTTGGCAACCAGATGGGCCAGTTCCGCGGCGACGCCGGGCGTCATGTCGGCGGAGAAATCGAATCGGAACCGGCGGTCTCCAGGGAGATGCTTGCCACGATTTTCGTAACTGGTCAGGATGAAGCGGTGCGGCGCGAGGTCGAAGGTTTGGATCTCAATATAGGGCCAGGAATGGGAAGACTTCCCCTCAGAGCGAAATTCAACACCCTGCCCATTGATGACAAGCGTCCCGCGCTCCTTTCGCAAGCCAAGATGCAGCCGCGCAGGCGATTGCCAGTTGAGGTCAGCTTGGGGCGGGTCCTCTGCATTCGCAGGCTTGGCCATTGCGAGGCCTGCGATCAAAACCACCGGAAGAATCAATCGAGAAGAGCGAAAAGAATAATCGAACATAGCTTCCACCTCCACTGTGGAAAAAAAGGTAAAGCGGATCGTGAGGGCGAAATAAGGTCAGATTACATGCGTGCGGCCGCATCGTCAGGCGCATTTCGTTTGACACCAAAGCACCCACGTCGCAAGCTGAGACACGCTCGCCTCACTAGCGTCTCAAGAAAGTTGGGCTCATTGGACTAAATCAGGAGTGTGGAATGAAGGAGGAAGATGCGGACTTTACCCGGCGGAGAGTGGCCCCCGAGAGAAGCTCGATAATGAAGGGCGGAGGCCGCACTCCAATTTTGATATGAAGCAGAGGCAATGCCGGCCAGGGCGAACAAGGGTGAAGGAGCCGAGGTTCTCTTTCCGGGCAGTAGCGTAACTCCAGGTGCCGGGAGTGGAGCATTGCGAAGGCAGCACGCGGCGGGCGCCCTGCTGGTGTGGCACGCAAGGCGCATTGCACGGCAACAAGCCGTTTCTGTGGCAACGCCCGACTGGCAGGCTTGCGGCAGGTTCAGGGGCAGAGCCACGA
>DASSJE010000159.1:0-11549 GCA_035691365.1 Terriglobia bacterium | reverse complement strand
TCCGCCCCACAAAACAAAGCACCATCATTTTTCCCTTGACTCCGCCGCCCCCTTCATAGATGCGCCAGCCGCGCTTGTATCTACTTGCTCGCTTGGAACAGTTCCACGGGATTTCCAGACGGGTCTTCCAGAAGAATTTCCGATCCGCCCGGCCCAGTCACGATGTTATTGCGGAAGTGCAACTGGTCTTTGCGGAGCCGGGCTACTTCCGTCGATAGGTCGTCCACATTGATGATAATGCGGTTCCACCCGCCAGGCTCGGGCTTGCGTCCATCCGGCATGGGTTTCGCCGCACCGCCAGGTCCGTAGGGGGTGCTGAGCACCAGTTCCAAGTTGCCTCGTGACAGCATAGCGAAGTTTGGCCTGTTCTCTCGTTTTACCTGAAAACCGAGATACTTCGAGTAGAACTCGACAGCCGGATCGATTTCGTTGACCATATACCGCACTCTGACTGTGGTCATATCTGTACCCTCCTTCAATTGGGGGCCGGCCGCGAACACTGCGGCAGCGGCAGAAAAAAGGAACACTGTGAAAACTCTCGCAATCATCTTCATTGGGCCTCCTTACCGCCAGAGTAAGCAATGAGGCAGGCTGCTGTATTGGAAAAAATTGAAGTTATTCCGCGAGCGGCAGGTGATTGAACTTGGCGTGCATGCCGCAGTTCCTCAGGTGCTTCACACGGCGAAGGTACTCGGCAGGGCTGAAACCCGAAAATGCGAGGAAGTCTCGAATTAAATGGGATTGATCGAAGTACCCATGATCCAGCGCGATTTCCGCCCAATTCAGTGTGCCGGATTGGGCCGTCCGGGCCAGAATCCCCTGAAATCTGCAGATTCGGGTCAACAGTCTCGGATTAACGCCGACTTCGCGGCGGAAGACTTCAATAAATCTCTTTTCGCTCAACCGTGCATCATGAGCGAGTTCGCGTGTCATCTGCAACCGCGTGCGGCCAAAAGTGGGAAGCGAAAGAACGACCGCGCTATGGCGCTGGAACCGAAGTCGGGTTTTCAGGAATTGCTCCAGCAGGCGGAAACGACGCTGCACCGATGCCGTTTCACACAGCCGCTCGCGAAGCGAAATCGCCGCACGTCCCCATATAACCTCAAGATCAGTGTGACGTCCGCGCAGTTCGTCCGCGTCAACGCCGAGAAACGGAAAAGCTCCTCCCGGCTTGAAGTGGACACCCATTACGCTCGATTCGAGAGTCGTGTCGGTTACAATTGGTCCGGCGTGTGGTCCCGAGATGACTGCGCCGGAATATCGCTGAAAAGCATTAGACTGCACACCCTCATAGATTCGAATCTGGTTATCGTGCAGATTAAAGACGAGCTCAAACGTACCGCTAGGGAAAATCCGCTCCCGCAAGCGCACAGAGTTGAAGCTATAAGCCCAGAAATTCTCAACGAAATCGGAGAGCGATGCATTCGGATTGTACGCGCGAAAGAACATGGTTACTGCCGCGACCTTCACCGGGCGAGGCGTTCAACCTTTAATTAGATGATTCTGGCCACTCGAAAGGAGCAGGGATGAAATCGGCATGTCTGCTTAGCGGGCATATAAAAGCTGGGACCCCGGTTGTGTGATTCCGTGGTTCTTGTTGACGCTTGCTCACCACGTTGTGATCTCGCGCCATGTCGCGGTTCCGGCGTCCATTTCCTTCTGACCGATTTCCTTTGTCACGGGGGCTTGGTCAAGGGGCGGGGCAGTTTGCGTGATGCCGATTTCCACCTGCTGGCGCTCGCCGTGAACAGGACGCGGCGGCGGCCGTTCTATCTGGCACCCTGTTTTTTCCCCGGCTACAGGCACGCCATCTGCGCGCCCGCCTAACCGCTGTGACCATGTTGCCGGGTATATTCGCGACCATGGCGCGCACGTTGCGATCGGAAGGACGGGGCAAGCCCGTGTGTCCTTGCAACTGAAATTTCCCTTCCAGCCGATATCATCGGATAATAACTTTGGCTTATGAAGTTCGAACTGTTTGTAGCATTGCGGTATCTGAAGGCGAAGCGGCGCCAGGCGGCCATTTCGGTAGTCACGGCCATTTCGGTAATTGGCGTGATGGCGGGCGTGGCTGCGCTGGTGATCGCGCTGGCGGTTAACAATGGGTTTCGGCAGGAATTACAGAGCAAGCTTCTGGGCGCCACCTCCAACATTAATCTGATCAAGACCACCAACGACAACAGTATCCGCCACTACGAAGCGCTGACCCAGCGCCTTTCGGGGCTGTCGCACGTGGTAGCCGACGCGCCGGCCATTTACGAACAGGCTTTAATTTCGCACCAGCAGCGGTCCAGCGGCGTGGTCATCAAGGGCATTGATCTGGATCGTGAGCTGAAAGTTTGTGACCTGCTTCATCGGCTGACTGCAGGATCGCTGAAGGGGCTTTCTGAGACATTTCCCGGCGCGGACCCGATCGTTATCGGAAAGGAACTGGCCAGGACGCTCGGGGCAACTGTTGGCGACACGGTGATGATTACCAGCCCGCAGGGGACGCTGACGCCCTTCGGGGACGTTCCCAAGTACAGGCATTTCCGCGTGGTGGGGATTTTTGATTCAGGTTTCTTCGATTTCGACGCCCAGTGGGTTTTTACCAATCTGAGTGCCGCCCAGCGCCTGTTTGACCTGAGGGACGTGGTTTCGGTGATCGAATTCAAGCTTGATGACGTTTATCGGGCTGATTCCGTGGCCGAGACCATCCAGAAAGCAGCCGGTTCCGGCTTTGCCACCACCACCTGGATGGACCAGAACCATGCGCTGTTCAGCGCCCTAAAGCTGGAAAGGCTGGTCACCATCCTGACCATCGGCCTGATCGTTCTGGTCGCCGCTCTTAACATTTTTATTATGCTGGCTATGCTGGTGATGGATAAGAACCGGGACATTGCAGTCCTGAAATCGATGGGAGCGAAGAATCGGCACATCTGGACGATCTTCACACTCCACGGGGTACTGATTGCGGCGGTGGGCACATTGCTTGGCTTGATTCTGGGTTACGGGGGGGCGTGGCTGGGGGACGCTTACCGATTGATACCTCTGCAAGCGGATGTTTATGGCCTATCCTATGTCCCATTCGTTCCGCGGCCCTGGGATGGCCTCTGGATCGCGCTGGCAGTTCTGAGCATCAGCTTTTTGGCGGCGTTTTATCCTTCGTTTTCCGCCGCCCGGCTGGACTCGGCAGAGATTCTCCGTTACGAATGAAAGTCGAGGCAAACTTTGATTGCCTTAGAAGAGTTTTATGTTAATGTTAGGCTCGGAGCTCCGGAATCGAGGCCTGATGCTGCGTGTTGAAAATCTGACCAAGATTTTCCGTTCCGGCGAGCAGGAGGTAAATGTTTTTGACAGCCTCAACCTCGAGGTGGAAAAGGGAGAGCTGCTGGCGTTGGTTGGAAGGTCCGGATCAGGCAAGACGACGCTGCTGCACCTGCTCGCGGCGCTAGACACTCCGACGAGAGGTGAGATATACTTTGAGGGGCAGAGATTGAGTGAGCTCAGTTTTGAAAAGCAGGCAGAATACAGGAATCGGCGAATTGGTTTTGTCTGGCAAATGCACCATTTACTGCCTGAATTTAGCGCACTTGAAAATGTGATGCTGCCGCAGCTCATTGCAGGAAGTGATTTTGATAAGGCAAAGGGTCACGCCAGAGAACTTCTGGCGGAGGTGGGCCTGGAAGATGCCTTGGGACGCCGGACCGGCGAGCTTTCTGGTGGAGAGCAGCAGCGTGTGGCGCTTGCACGGGCGTTAGTTAATAAGCCAGCGTTGCTGCTGGCAGACGAACCGACAGGAAACCTGGACCACCGGACCGCCGAGCACGTTATGGATCTGCTCGAACGGCTGCACCGGGTTCATGGGTTGACTTCGGTGCTGGCCACTCACAATATGGAACTCGCGCAGCGCGCGGCTCGGATGTTGCGTCTGGAAGACGGCCAACTGACCGAGGTGGTAGTTCCACGGTTTAACTGACAACCTGCTTTTTGGCATAATAGGAGTGACGGGCAGGGTCAACGGAAGAACTGAGGAGCTATGTTCGAGAGATACACAGAAAAAGCCCGGCGTGTCATCTTCTTCGCCCGATATGAGGCCAGCCAGTTCGGAAGCCCTTATATCGAAACCGAGCACCTTCTGCTCGGACTGTTGCGCGAAGACAAGGCCCTCACCAATCGTTTCCTGCGCTCCCACGCATCCATCGAGTCCATTCGAAAGCAGGTGGAAGGCCACATTCCTATACGGGAAAAGGTTTCGACTTCCGTCGAACTGCCTCTCAGCCAGGAATGCAAGCGCGTGCTGGCTTACGCTGCTGAAGAGGCTGAGCGCCTGGCCCACAAACATATCGGGACGGAACATCTCTTGCTGGGACTTCTCCGGGAGGACAAGTCATTCGCGGCGGAGATTCTCCACGAACGAGGACTCCGGTTGTCGACGCTTCGGGAAGAGTTGAGCCGCACACAGAGCGAGAAGGTGTCCGCAAACCGCGCAAAGGAGACTTCGCTGCTTTCCGAATTCAGCCGCGACCTCACCCAGGCCGCGCTTGAAAATCAGTTGGATCCCCTGGTCGGCCGCGAGAATGAAGTTGAGCGGGTCATCCAGATTCTCTGCCGCCGCACCAAGAACAATCCTGTGCTGATTGGCGAGCCCGGCGTGGGCAAGACGGCCATTGTGGAGGGCCTCGCGGAGCGCATCGCGGAGGGCGACGTCCCATCCTTCCTCTCTGACAAGCGCATTCTGGCCCTGGATCTCTCGCTGATTGTGGCGGGCACCAAGTATCGCGGCCAGTTTGAAGAGCGCCTGAAAACCATCATGAAAGAGCTGATGGAGGCGCAGAACGCCATTATCTTTATCGACGAACTCCACACCCTGGTGGGCGCCGGATCAGCCGAAGGATCGCTGGACGCGGCGAACATCCTGAAGCCCGCCCTCTCGCGCGGCGAAATCCAGTGCATTGGCGCAACCACGCCGGGCGAGTTTCGCAAGTCCATCGAGCGGGACCGCTCGCTCGAAAGGCGCTTCCAGGCGGTGAAGGTTCCCCCGCCGGATGAAGGGCAGACCATCAAAATACTTTTCGGCATCAAGGAACGGTATGAGAAATTCCATGCGGTGACCTACGCGGACGAGGCCATCACAAATTCCGTGTACCTTTCCAGCCGCTACATCCCTGACCGCTTCCTGCCCGACAAGGCCGTCGACCTGATTGACGAGGCGGGCGCGCGCGTCAAGTTGCGGCAAAGCACCCTGCCGGAAGAAATGATTGACGTTCAGAAGCGCATCAAGTTTGTCGTCCACCGGATGGAAAATGCCATCGCCAACCATGAGTTTGAGAAGGCGCGCTTCTATTCCGACGAGGAACGCAAAGAACGCGAAAACCTCCGCCTGCTGCGCGAGAAGTACAACATTGATGAAACCGCCATCGGGTCGGTTTCCAAAGCGGACATCGAAGACGTTGTGGCGCGCTGGACGGGCATTCCTGTCAGTTCCATCAAAGAAGAGGAAATGGCCAAACTCCTCCGCCTGGAGGAGGAACTTCACAAACGCATCATCAGCCAGGATTCGGCGATTTCAGCCCTGGCTCGGGCCATTCGCCGCTCGCGCGCCGGATTAAAGCCTCCCGGGCGTCCCGTGGGATCGTTCCTCTTTCTGGGCCCGACAGGGGTTGGAAAGACCGAAATGGCGCGTTCACTGGCGGCCATTCTGTTTAACAGCGATCGAGTGTTGATTCGCTTCGACATGTCGGAATTCATGGAAAAGCACTCCGTATCCAAGTTGATCGGCTCGCCTCCGGGTTACGTGGGATACGAAGAAGGTGATCAGCTTACGGAGCGGGTGCGCCGTTCGCCTTATTCGCTGATCCTGCTGGATGAGATTGAAAAGGCCCACCCGGACGTCTTCAACATTCTTCTCCAGGTTTTTGAAGACGGGCAACTGACGGACGGGCTGGGAAATACGGTTGATTTTAAGAACACGATCATTATTATGACGTCCAACATCGGGGCGCGGTATCTGGAACGCCGCTCCAACCTGGGGTTCCAATCCGCCGCGGAAGGCGCCACGGAAAAGAAGATCGGCGACCTCGTGATGGGCGAAGTGAAGCGGCTGTTCAATCCGGAGTTCCTGAACCGCCTCGACGAAATCATTATCTTTAATGCTTTGAGCGACGACGATCTGCTCCAGATCCTCGATTTGCTGGTGAATACCATGAATCAGCACCTGGCGCAGAAGAACATCTCTTTAACGCTTTCCCCCGAAGCCGGGAAGTGGATTTTGGAAAAGACCTGTACAGACCGGTCATACGGTGCCCGGCCCTTGCGGCGGGCCTTGCAGAAGTACATCGAGGACCCGCTTTCGGAAGCGTTGATCCAGGGTGAAATCCAGCCTCCTGCGGTTTTGGAGGTGTTGGTAGAGAACGAATCACTCTACTATCGCCCTGTAAATGATAAGCTGGTTGCGGCCACGCCACTTTCTCACTAGAATGACTCCTTCGGGGAGCCGGGGAATCCGCGAGTAACCTGAATATCCAACGCATCCCTAGACACATTGGCTTGTGAGTCGGCTTGTCTTGCGTGGGGGACGCCAGCCAACTTTAGGGGAGTTCGCCGCATCGGAGATGCTTAAGCTCCTAAAATCAGAGCGCGGGAGAAAGGCTGTTTCTTGAGGTTTTTGACAGGCAGGGGTAGAAAGCAAGATCAGTCGATCTGGGCGCTGTTGGCTGCCGCAGTTCTGGTTCTCATGATGGGCGTGCCCGTGCTTCGGGCGCAGGCCGCATCCAGCCAGGGCCAGCAGCAACAGGCCACGCCGCCTACGCAGACCGAACAACAGCAAAACCAGAAGAAGCAGCAGCCTCCTGCGAAGGCGCCGTCAACACCAGAGCAGATGAAGCTGACCACGCCGGAACTTACCACTCCGCAACTGACCACCCCCAAGCCTGCGGCACCGGGAAAGCCGGCGCCCCCAGGGCAGGCGCAGCCTGCCAAACCCAAACAGGTGCTGGTGGAGGGCGTTGAATTTCGCGGCAACCGGCGGATCCCCTCAGCTTCATTACAGGCGCGGATTTTTACGCGGCCGGGCGATGTTTTCGACGTGAGCGCGCTGGAGCGCGACTTCATGGCGCTGTGGAACACCGGTTATTTTGACGACATCCGCCTGGAAGCCGAGGACGGGAAAACCGGCAAGATCGTGATCTTTTTTGTCCGCGAAAAAAAGCTGGTGCGGGCCATTACCTACAAGGGTCTGCATTCCGTAGAGCAATCGGATGTGCTGGAAGCCTTCCAGAAACAGAAAGTCGGACTCACCATGGATTCCCAGTATGATCCCGTGGTTGTCAAGCGGGCGGAAGTGGTGATCCAGCAAATGCTGGGGGCCCATGGGCGGCAGTTTGCAACCGTCCGCCACAGAACGCGCAATATCCCGCCGAATTCCGTGGCCCTCACCTTTATTGTGGACGAGGGACCCAAGGTGAAGATCGGGAGCATCAAGTTCACCGGCAATACCGTATTTGGAAATATGACGCTGGAGCGGCAGATGAAATTGTCCCGGCCTGCCGGAGCGCCTCCCTGGTTTTACTGGTTTCACAAAACGTACGATCACGACAAGGTGCTCTACGATCTAGAAAAAGTGCGTGAATTGTACCAGGACCACGGCTATTTTTATGCGACGCCGGGAGAACCGGTAGTCAAAATGCGGAATACGGCGCACCACTGGCCGTTCTTCTTCTGGAGCTGGGGCCACGGAAAATCCGTGGATGTCACCATTCCCGTTGAGGAAGGGCAGCAGTACCGATTGGGCAAGTTCAACATCCGGGGTAATAAGCTTTTCAAGACGAAGCAACTGGCGCCCATCCTGGGCATGAAGCCTGGCGACGTCTTTGATGTTTCCAAGATGCGGAAGGCGATTGATAATCTCACCAAACTTTACGGCGAGTTCGGCTACATCAACTTCGTTGCGACTCCCGATCCTGAAGCAAATCGCACCAGGCATGTGGTTGACCTGACCCTCGATTTTGATGAAGGCCATCAGTTCACGGTCCACAGAATTGAGTTTTCGGGCAACACGAAAACCAGGGACAAAGTGATCCGGCGGGAGCTGCTGGTGAACGAAGGTGAGATGTTCAATACGCGTTACTGGGACCTGAGCGTCCTGCGCGTGAACCAGCTTGGCTTTTTCCAGGAGATCAAGAAGGAAGATTACAAGATCAATCAGAACGCCCAGAACCATACGGTTGATATCGATCTGAAGGTCCATGAAAAGGGACGCAATTCCATCGGTTTTTCCGGAGGCATCAGCGGTCTTGCCGGGAATTTCTTCGGGTTCAACTACTCCACCAACAACTTTATGGGGCTGGGTGAAACTCTGAGCCTGGGCATCCAGACCGGACAATACGAAAAGCTCTATACCTTCGGGTTCACCGAACCCTACGTGGCTGACCGCCCCATCACCACCGGTTTCACGGTCTTCAAGAGTGATATCAACTTCAACCAGCTTCAGCAGACCAGCATTTTCTCCGGCATCAGCCAGACCAACCTGGCCTCGGCCTATGGGGCAACTTCGTTCCAGAATTTTGCGCAGAATTCCACCGGCTTCACGGCGTTTCTCAGTTACCCGATGAAGCGCCACTTTGCGCGCCTGGGCCTCACCTACAGTTTTTCAACCAGCAGCCTGCAGACCTTCAGCCTGGCGTCGCAGCAGTATTTTAAGGCCCTGAATTTCCAGAATATTACCCAGGGCCCCAACTCGCTGACGGGCATCCGCACGAGTTCCTTCATGCCCACCTACAACTACAACACGGTGGGCCCCAATTATCTTGAGCCGCATTACGGGAAATCAATTTATGCCTCTTTGCAGTTTGCGGGCAGCGTGCTGGGGGGCAATGTCAACTCCATCACGCCCACGATAGAGTTCAAGTATTACCACCCCATCAACCACAACCGCAACACGCTGGCCTTCCACGCCCTGGCGACTTCGATCAGCGGATACGGCGGCAAGGTTCCGCCTCCGTTTGCGCGGTTTTATATGGGCGGCGAAAACGATATTCGTGGTTTTGATATCTATTCGGTCAGCCCTGTGGCTTTTTTCCCCACGGTGGCCTCCGTCTGCAATCGTGACGCGGCCGGAAACAGCATTCCGGCGCTCAACTCTGACGGAACCCCCACCGGAGGCTGCGGTTCGTTTACCCGGTTCCCTGTAAATACGGTGATCTTCCCCGGTGGCGACACCGAATGGGTGACCAACCTGGAATACCGGATCCCCATTATTGGTCCCGTGGCCGTCGCGCCCTTTTTTGACGCAGGCATGGACTTCATCTGGCATACGAGTGAATTGGATTTGAAGCCAAACTCGCTCACCAATATTACGCAGGAATTCCCGTTCTTTAATCCGCCCTCGCAACTCCAGTTGGCCAAGGGGACCAATTACCAGCCGCGGAGTTCCGCCGGGATCGAACTGCAGGTTATCGTGCCGCACTTCAATATCCCGTTCCGTCTTTACTACGGGTACAACTGGCTGCGGCTAAATAAAGTGATCACGCCGCCGCAGGGTTCCGCAGAGGTCCAGGCGCTTTTCCCCAATACACCCACGTACCTTGGCGCCTTCCCCTACTTCCAGAGTTTCCGGTACGAAGAGCGGAAAACACGGCTGGGGTTCACCGTGGCAAGAACTTTTTAGCTTGACAGTTGTTCAGGGGGCGGTGGCAAGATAAAATGCGGCTTTTACTGATAGCAAAGGAGTCAGGAAGAATGAGAAATCGTATTTGGATCATGATGCTTATGATGGGCCTTGTAGCGTCTCCGATGTACCTGGGGGCACAAAGCGCGCCGGCAACTGGAGAGAAGATCGGCGTCGTTGACATCCAGCAGGCCATTCTGAGCACTGGGGAGGGGAAGGAGGCCATCCAGAACCTCCAGAAAAAATACCAGCCGCGGGAAACGGAAATCAACCAGCGGCAGCAGGATGTCGAGCAGTTGCGGGAACAATTGCAGAAGCAGATGACAACGCTGAGCGCCGATGAACAGCGCCGCATGCAGCATGAACTCCAGGAAAAGCAGACGGTCCTCCAGCGCCTGGAGCAGGACGCTCAATCGTCTTTCCAGTATGATCGCGACTCGTTGATGCGGGACCTCGGGCAGAAGATGGTGAAAGTGATCGACCAGTACGCTTCCACACACGGGCTGGCGCTGGTGATCGATGGCAGCCAGGTGCCTGTCTATTACGCTGCGAAGGGTGTTGACATTACTTCCTCGATTGTCAAACTCTATGACAGCTCGAACCCCTCAGCGGCGGGTTCAACCTCCTCAGGCGGCGCCGAGTCCGGGCCAGCCGCGAAGCCGGCAGCCAAACCCAAGCCCTGAGGCTAAAGAGAAGTGTCGCGGGCCTGGCATTGTTTTGCGGGGCGGTCGTCGACCGCGAAATTCTCAACCCCTGTTCGCATTGATTTCTTCACGCGCGAAATCAGTGTGGGCAGGGGTTTTTGCTTTCAGACTGATGCCTCCGGAAGAAAACTGCTGCTCCCTGGACTGCTTGAAGATGCATCCGTCGCGAGAGGAATTCGACTTGAATTTCCGAAGCGGTAGCAGGCTTCCAAAGCTGCGAAAACCCCACAAAAACAAAATGGGGACCAGCCAGGATCCTGTCCGGCCCCCTGGGCAGTTCTGAATTCGGCCTTCTAGTGGAGCTTTAATGCCACTGAAACATTATGCGACGTACCCTGAGTATTGGTTCCGGTAATCGTCAGCGTATAGCTCCCCGTGACTCCCGAGGGAACCACAACCGACAGGGTTGTGCTGCCCGAACCTGTCACTGAAGTCGGGGTGAAACCGGCGGTCGTCCCACCTCCCGGAAGTCCCGTCACCGTGAAGCCCACGGTCGGGTTGGCCCCGCTCGCGGGCGTCACGCTGATCGTATAGTTGGCCGTGCCGCCGCCGTGGAGCGTAATGCTGCCCGGCGATGCTGAGAGCGAGAAGTCCCCGCCACCCGCTGTTCCCACCACCAGCGTCACCGTCGTCGAATGGGTCAATCTGGGGCTGGTTCCCGTAATGATGACGGTGTAGGTGCCTGTCGGCGTTGAACTGCCGGTTGTGACACTCATCGTGGATGACCCGGACCCGCCGCTTATCGAAGCCGGATTGAAGCTGGCCGCCGCCCCGCTGGGCAAACCAGTGGCACTCAACCCAACCGTGTCGGTGAACCCGCCCGAGCCTGCAACATTCACGGTGTAGGACGTCCCCGATCCGGGGTTGACCGACTGGCTGGAGGGCGATGCCGAAATCGAAAAGTCGGGTGCGGCCGTTGTTCCGATTACCAGAGTCAGGTTAATCGTTTTTGTCAGGCTACCGCTGGTGGCTGTAAGGGCCAGCCCGTAAGTTCCTGTTGTTGCGCTCCGGCTGGCACTGATGGTCAGGATGGAGCTTCCAGGGCTGCTGCTGGTGATTGAAATGGGGTTCACCGTGAAACTGGAGCTGGTGCGCCGCGGCGACCCGGTGAGGCTGAGACTCACGTTCCCGGTAAAGCCGCCGGACGGCGTCACCATGATTGTGTCCGTACCGCTCGAATTGACAGGCACCGTGATCGT
>DASSJE010000158.1:0-12499 GCA_035691365.1 Terriglobia bacterium | reverse complement strand
AAGGAGCCGACCCTGCTCACTGAACAACTAGAGCAAGACAAACCCATCACCGCCCGGGATGTAGCGCTTGCAGCAGGCAAAGGCGACGCCGTAGCCGCACGGGTCCTTTTATCGACCGCCCGGCGGCTGGGGGAAACGATGGCAATCCTGGTAGACATCCTGAATCCCGAGCGGATTGTGATCGGCGGACTGGCCATGCGCCTGGGCGACACGCTGCTGGGCCCGGCGCGCGAGGTGCTCCTTCGTGAAGCGCTCCCCTACTCGACCGCCGTGTGCCAGGTGGTTCCGGCCCAGCTCGATGAACAGATCGGCGACGTCGCCGCGCTCTGCGTGGCCATGGGCTTTTAAATAATGCATTTCAGCTAGACACGCTCAACCAGAGCTAAGGTATAATCTCCGCAGTTGCATTCATATAAAAATGTAATCTTGAATTCGCTGTGCAATGACGGCGCCAGAACTTCAGATTCGATTACAGCGCATAAGAAATTTGACGTCCCAAATCCAAGTCCGACAATTCCGGCCTTCTAAATTAGCAAGGTCCATTTGAGGCTCCAGGGAGTCGTGCATATGAAAAGATACCGAACAGGCACCTTATTGCTGGCGGCTGGGTTGCTGTTGGCGCAAGCGCTGGCCGGCGCGGAACTCCGCGTCCCGCACCTGAATTTTACCGATCAGCGCCTCGAGAGCGGCCTGAGAGTGATTATCGCTCCCGACCACACCGCGCCCGTCTTTGCTATTTCAGTTACCTACAACGTGGGCTCACACAGCGAACGGCCGGGCAGGACCGGTTTCGCCCATCTCTTCGAGCACATGATGTTCCAGGGTTCGAAAAACGTGGGCAAGGGCGAGCACATGATCCTGATCGAAAACAATGGCGGCGATATGAACGGCACCACCAGCGAGGACCGCACGAACTATTTCGAAATGCTACCCAGGAACCAACTGGACCTCGCGCTCTTTCTCGAAAGCGACCGAATGCGCTCGCTGGCTGTGAACCAGGCCAATCTGGACAACCAGCGCAACGCCGTGCAGGAAGAGCGGCGCCTGGGCATTGACAACCAGCCCTACGGCAAGGCCGAACTGGAAATCGACAACCTGGCGTACGACAACTTTGCTTACAAGCACTCGATCATCGGTTCGATGGCGGACCTGAACGCGGCCACCGAATCGGACGTGCAGAATTTCTTTCGCATCTACTACGCGCCCAACAACGCCGTCCTCACGCTGGTAGGCGACCTGGATCCCACCGAGGCGCTGGAAAAGGTGAAGAAATACTTCGGCGATATTCCCTCGCAGGCCGCGCCTCCCAAGCCGGACCTGACGGAGCCGGAACATTACGGCGAGCGGCGGGAAACCATGATGGACCCGTTGGCGCGTCTGCCCATGATCCTGATGGCCTTTCACACGCCTCCGGGGAATACGGCCGACAGTTACGCGCTGCAGGTCCTGGCTAGCATTCTGAGCACGGGCGAAAGCTCGCGGCTCTATCAGCATCTGGTAAAGGACAAGCAACTGGCAACTTCAGTCGACACGCAGGCGGATGCGCGCACAGGTGACAGCCTTTTCTACGTGGTTGCAGTGTCGCGCCCCGGCGTCAAGGTCGAAGACCTGGAAAATGCCCTCAACGAGGAGATCGCGGCAGTCAAGAAAGACGGTGTGACAGACGCCGAAATGGAAAAAGCCCGGGCACAATTTCGCCGGCAGCAGATCCAGGCCCGGCAGTCGGACCTATACACCGCCATGCGCATGGGCGAATATGCCGTCATGTTCAATGATCCCGATCTGATCAACACCATCTTTGACAAATTCAACGCCGTGACCGCGGCGCAGGTGAAGGAAGCCGCAAACAAATATCTGGTTGCACAGGAGCAGGCGGTGGTGATCGACCTGCCTGCCGAACAGAAAATCACAGCGGCTAGCCGCTAGAGGAGGGTGAAAGTGAAACGGACATTCTTTGCATTAGTCATCGCGGTGTTGATGTTTGGAACCTGCGCCACCACCCTCCTGGCGCAAGGCATGGAGGGGAGCAAGGCGGTTCCGCTCAGCAAAGTCGTGCGGCTGAATCGGGCGCCCGTCAACAAGGAAATCCTGCGCGTCAAGCTGCCGCGTCCCCGTGAAGTCAAGCTGGACAATGGCCTTGACGTCCTGGTGTTGGAACGTCACAAGCTGCCGACGGTGGCCTTTATGCTTTGGATCAAGACCGGCGCGCTTGAAGACCCTCGCGACCTTCCCGGCCTGGCCAAATTCACGGCCGACATGCTGCGCGAAGGTACGACCCACCGCACGAGCGCCCAGATTGCCAGCGCTGTTGATGACATTGGGGCCAGCCTGGGAGCTTCAGCAAGTTTTGGCCAGAACATTTCTAGCGTTTCGGCCTCAGGCCTGGTGGAAAACACCGACCGCATCCTGGAATTGATGAGTGACGTGGTCCTGAATCCGACGTTCCCGCAGGATGAGCTGGCCAAATACAAGAAGCGGGAGCTCGCCAACCTGCAACAGATGCGGTCGGACCCCAGTTTCCTGGCACGCGAGCGGTTCTACGGCGTGCTTTATGGCGATTATCCGGCTTCCGAAGTTGCCGCCACGCCGGCCTCGGTTAACAAGGTGACGAGCGAGGACCTGGAAAAGTTCCGCAACGAATATTATGTGCCCAACAACGCCATCCTTGGCGTGGTGGGTGACGTGCAGTATGACTCCATCGTCCCCCTCATCAAAAAATATTTCGGCGGCTGGAAAAGGCAGGATGTCAACAACGGCAAGATGCCGCCGGTGCCCAGGCCTGCAGCAGCCAAGGTGATCCTGGTGGATCGGCCCGACTCCGTCCAGACCAACATCATGGCCGGAGACCAGTCGTTGAGCCGCAATGACCCTGACTACATCCCCCTGGTCGTGACCAACCACATTCTGGGCGGAGGACCGGCAGCCCGGCTGTTCCTGGACCTGCGCGAGGAAAAGGGTTATACCTACGGCGCCTACAGTTACCTCCGGCCTGACATCTACCCGGGGCCCTGGATCGCCTCGACAGAGGTCCGCACTGCAGTGACGGATGGCTCAATGCAAGCCCTCATGGATGAGTTCCGCAAGATCCGGAATGAGGACGTCCCCGAAAAGGAATTGGACGAGTCGCGGCGTGCCATCGTGGCCGGCTTTGCCCTTTCGCTGGAACAACCCTCTACGCTGCTGCACGCCTGGCTGACCGTGGACTACTACAAACTTCCTCAGGACTATTGGGACCAGTATCCCGAACAAGTGGCGAAAGTGACTCCGCAAGTGGTGCAGGAAACAGCCAGGAAGTACATCGACCTTGACCATCTCCAGGTGGTCTGCGTCGGCAACGGCAAGCAGATCAAGGACGTGCTGAAGAAATACGGGACCCTCGAGGTCTACGATACCAACGGCAAAAAGATCGAATGACCCGGGCCGGCTACTCTCCCAGTACCTTGATAAGGACGCGCTTGCGGCGCTGTCCGTCAAACTCGGCGTAATAAACCTGCTGCCAGGGTCCCAGGTCAAGCCGGCCTTCGGTGACGGGCACCAGCACCTGGTGGCCCACCAGAAGGTTCTTCAGGTGGGCATCGCCGTTGGTTTCGCCGGTCTGGTGGTGGCGATAATCGGCGCGGAAGGGGGCGAGCTCTTCCAGCCACTCTTCGATGTCGGCGATGAGGCCGTCCTCGGCGTCGTTGATATAGACGCCTGCGGTGATGTGCATGGCGGAAGCCAACACCAGGCCCTCGCGGATTTTTGCGGCGGCGAGAGCCTTTTCGAGCTCGGAAGTGATGTTGACGAATTCCCGCTTTTTCTTCGTGTTAAACCAGAGATACTGCGTGTAAGCTTTCATATTCCACCTGCCTTCTATAAGCGTTTTCTATACAGTGTATAAGCGATGACGTTGACCATTCCCTGCCCAAAATCGTAAGCTTATTGTAGAATGTTGGGTTATCCTTATAGCCGTTTGCCTGATGGGCTGCGAGCGACTGAAGGGGCAAGGCTCGCGGATTTTTTGGGGAGAACAGGAAAATCGGAGGAGGCTTAATTATGAAATCCGGCAATTCCAGCCGAGGAGGCGTGCATGTATCCGACAGCGGGGCTGATGCCCAGTTGGCTGAACAGCAGGAACGCGCACGCAGTAGAGATCCGCAATTTTTAAAAGACCTGCTTGAAAAGATGCTTTTGATCCGGCGCTTCGAAGAAAAAGCAGCCGAAATGTACACGCTGGGAAAGATCGGCGGGTTTTGCCATCTCTACATCGGACAGGAAGCCGTCGCAGTGGGCGCTATCACGCCGCTCGAACCTCAGGATGCCATTCTCTGCTCCTATCGCGACCACGGCCATGCACTGGCGCGAGGGATGGAGCCAGGCCCGGTTATGGCGGAGCTTTTTGGCAAGAAAACGGGTTGTTCGAAGGGCAAGGGCGGGTCGATGCATCTGTTCGATGAGCGGCTTGGGTTCCTGGGCGGTCACGCGATCGTGGGCGGGCACATTCCGCTGGCGACGGGCGTGGCTTTTTCTGCCAAGTATCTGAACCAACAGCGAGTCACACTCTGCTTCTTTGGCGAGGCCGCGGTCAACATCGGGGCTTTCCATGAGTCCCTGAATCTCGCCCAGCTTTGGAAGCTGCCAGTCGTCTATATTATCGAAAACAACGAGTTTGGCATGGGGACTCCCATTCTGAAGACCTCCGCCATCCGGGATCTTTCAGAAAAGGCCGGGTCCTATGACATGGCGCGGGCGGTTGTGGACGGAATGGATGTGTTGTCGGTCTATGACGGGCTATCTGAAGCCATTGAGCGGGCGCGCAAGGAAGATCTTCCCACGCTGATTGAGGCCAGGACCTATCGCTTTATGGGTCACTCGATGTCCGATCCCGCCCACGGCACCTACCGGACGCGCGAAGAACTGGCCGAGCACCGCCAGCGCGATCCCATCAAGCGTTTCACATCCACCTTGGAAGCGCTTGGCATCATTAATCAGGAGTACATCGACGACCTTGACAGCAAGATCCGTGAAGTGGTCGACCAGTCGGTGACTTTTGCGGATGAAAGCCCGGATCCGGATCCCGAAGATCTGTATACAGACGTTTATCTCCCGTAAATCGGGAAAAGATAAGAGTTTGAAAGCTTTATCAATCCGCAGTGACCCGGCCCGTGAGTAAATTTAGAGCGAGATGGCCGGGCCACTTAACCACCGCATTAAAGAAAAAGTGAGGAATACCCATGGCAGTAATAGCTTTTCGCGAGGCGCTGAATCAGGCCATGCGCGAAGAAATGCAGCGTGACGAGACGATCTTCCTGATGGGCGAGGAAGTCGGCGCTTATAACGGCGCGTATAAGGTCAGCAAAGGTTTGCTGGACGAATTCGGGCCCAAGCGCGTCCTCGACACCCCCATCACCGAGTTGGGATTTACCGGCCTCGGCGTGGGTGCAGCCATGACAGGCTTGCGGCCTATCGTCGAGATGATGACCTTCAACTTTTCCCTGCTGGCTCTCGACGAGATCATAAACAGCGCAGCCAAGATGCTTTATATGTCGGGAGGCCAGTTTGGCGTGCCGATGGTCGTCCGGGGGCCGGGTGGTGCGGGGCATCAGTTGGCCGCGACACATTCCCAGGCGCTGGAATCATGGTTCTGCCACGTCCCGGGCCTCAAGGTGGTGACACCTTCCACTCCCGCAGACGCCAAGGGCCTGCTGAAGTCATCGATCCGCGACAATAACACCGTGATTTTTATCGAGTCGGAAGTCCTCTACGGCCTGAAGGGCGAAGTTCCTGAAGGCGAGCACACCATTCCGCTGGGCGTTGCGGACATCAAGCGCCCGGGCAACGATGTCACCGTGGTTGCACACGCCAAGATGGTCCACGTGGCTCTGCAGGCCGCCGAGGAGCTTGAAAAGGAAGGCATCGACGCAGAGGTGATCGACCCGCGAACGCTTCGCCCGCTCGACACCGAAACCATTCTCCAGTCTATCAGGAAGACCAATAGGGCCGTCATTGTGGAAGAAGGCTGGCCTTTCTGCGGCATCGGGGCCCAGGTTGTAGATACCATACAGCATCAGGCATTCGATTATCTTGATGCGCCCATTCTGCGTGTAACGGGCATTGATGTTCCCATGCCCTACTCCAAGCCGCTCGAGCACCTTCACGCGCCGGATAAGGCACGCGTGATTGACGCCGTTCACCGGGTAACGTATAAGAATTAGCCCGGCCAATTTTCTCCGTGAGGTTACGCATGGCATCCCGAGTTCTTATGCCCAAGGGCAGCGACACCATGACCGAGGGCAAGGTCCTGAAATGGCTTAAGAATGAAGGCGAACAAGTCGCAAACGGCGATCCCTTGGTTGAAATTGAAACCGACAAGGTGGATATGGAAGTCGAATCCATGGCTTCCGGCGTTCTGCGCAAAGTCCTGGTGAAGGCGGGCGAAACGGTGCCGGTCGGCGAAATGCTGGCCGTTATCGGCAAGGCCGAAGAAGATATTTCATCTCTTGTCTCCTCCAACGGTGGAGGCGCAGCAGCCAAACCGGCTGCGGCACCTGAAAAAAAAGAGACCGCGCCTAAGGGACCTGAATCGAAAGAAACCGAGCCCAAGAAATCCGAACCGTCTCAGCACGAGGCGCGGGCCGAGGCACCGGCACCGGGTGCGGCGCCAGCTCCCCAGGCGGCACAGGGCGGACGGGTTTTAGCATCCCCTCTGGCCCGGCGCATTGCCCGCGACGCCGGGGTGGATCTCGCATCCATTCAGGGCTCAGGGCCCGGCGGACGCATCATTCGCCGCGATGTCGAGTCAGCGACGGCAGCAGGCGCTCCATTGCGCGCTGCGGCGTCGCAGTTTGCTCCCCAAGGCCCCGAATTTCGCGATGAACCTCTCAGCCAGATGCGCAAGACCATTGCCCAGCGGCTTGCTCAGAGCCTGGGGCCGGTTCCCCACTTCTATCTGACCATTGATGTGAATATGAAGAAGGCCAGGGAACTGCGCGAATCGGCCAACAAGCTGAACCCCGATTTGAAGCTGACCTATAACGACATCATCGTGAAAGGTTGCGCGGTTGCTCTGACCCAGCACCCTGACGTCAATGCCAGTTACACCTGCAACGCCATTCGTTATCACAACCGCATCCACCTTGGCATCGCCGTAGCCATTGAAGGCGGCGGGCTCATCACCCCGGTAGTACGCGATTGCAACGTCAAAACCCTTCAGCAGATCTCATCCGAATCCAAGGACCTGATTGCCCGGGCCCGCACTCGCAAACTGAAGCCCGAAGAATACACTGGAGGGACCTTCAGCGTCTCAAACCTCGGCATGATGGGCATTGTGGAATTTTCGGCGATAATCAATCCACCCGAGGGCGCCATCCTAGCCATTGGCTCGGTGGAGGAAAAGCCCGTCGTCGAAGATGGGAAGATCAAGATCGGCTACCGCTGCCGGATGACCCTGTCTTGTGACCATCGTGTAGTCGATGGCGCTATCGGCGCAAAGTTCCTGCAGACCCTCCAGCAGATTCTGGAGAACCCCCTCCTGATGGCGCTGTAGTTTGCCAAGAGCACCTTGGATTTGATAGCCGGGACTAGGCTGTCTCCGCGCTCCTCTGTTCTGTAGTGGTTTGTTTTGGAACGACCTGCCGCTTTTCCAGCGGAAATCCCCGCTTTTTCCACCCTGCCAGGCCGCCCGCCAGCGGCCGAACGCGCGTGATGCCGCGGCGCTTCAACATCAGCGCCACACGGGCGCTGGTAGCTTCGTTCGGTCAAGTGCAGAAAAGGACCAGTTCACGGTCAGACGGAATTTCCCGGTACCGCTCCTCAAATTCCTCCGAGGGGAGAAAGAAGGCTCCGGGAATGGTGGTGGGGTCTGTCTCAAAATCCACCGAGTGCCGCAGGTCAATGATCGTGACCTCCTCGCCGGCGTCGATTCTTTCTTTTAATTCTTCCGGAGTAATCCGGTTCACCCGCAGGCTGCGAATGAAGCGCTGCCGCTGGAAGTACTTCCAAGCTATATACAAAACCAGGCTTGCGACCAGGAGCACCATCAGGCCTGTCCCAAGTCCCAGCGCGATTTGCGCAATATCTTTAAGCTGGCGGCTGAAGATGTAGCCAAGAGCCATAAATACGGCGACGTAGGCGCCTGCGCCCAGCCCGTCGAAAAGAAGAAAGCGCGGAATGCGCATACCCAGCATGCCCGAAAGTGGCGGCGCCGCCACGCTGAGTCCAGGCACGAATTTGGCAACCATCAGCGATTTCGCACCCTGCCGGGAAAAGAGATTTTCGGTGTTTCGGACACAGGAGTCGGGTTCCAGGGAAATCCGGCATATCAGCTTGAGTACGAGCGATCCCTTATACCGCCCAAACTCATACCAGATGAAGTCCGCCAGCAAAGAACCCAAAATGGGGATAATGATCACGCCGGCCAGGTTTAATTTACCCGATGCGGCCAAAGCTCCAGCAGCAAGCAGTGCCGGGACAGAAGAAATCGGAAAGCCGAATTGCTCTGTAAAAACCCAGACGCCCAGAACGGCGTATCCATGGCGCAGTACAAAGCGCAATATCTCGTCCATGATCTAAATCAGCCCTCTAGCGCTCATCGAAGAAGAATAGACCCATTCTCGCTCAACTTCAGCTATAAGAATATCCAGTTTTAGCTGAAAAATAGCAAACCCCCCGGGAATGAGATTTGGATGATCCTGGACCGGCACAGGATACAGGATTGTTGTGGCCCATGAGAATCTTGGAGGAACATCCAGACTCATGTATTCTGTTGTGAGATGCCAAAAGGAGCAAAAAACAAGTTCAAAGTAGGGCTGATCCAGATGGCCTGCGGAGGCGACCTCCGGCAGAACCTTCGCAGGGCGGTCCAGGGCGTGAACGAGGCAGCGCGCAAAGGGGCGGCGATTGTCTGCCTCCCTGAACTTTTCGCTTCCGCCTATTTTTGCCAGCGCGAGGACGCCGGCGTCTTTGATCTGGCGGAACCCATCCCCGGCCCCATCACCGGGGCCCTCGGTCCGGTTGCCAGGAAGGCCCGCGTGTCCGTGATCGCGCCCGTCTTCGAGCGCCGCGCCGCCGGCGTTTACCACAACAGCGTGGCCGTTATTGGCAGTGACGGAAAAATTGCGGGCATCTACCGCAAGATGCACATTCCCGACGATCCTGGCTATTACGAGAAATACTATTTCACTCCGGGCGACCTGGGCTTCCAGGCCATCCAGACACACGTCGGCCTGGTGGCGCCGCTGATCTGCTGGGACCAGTGGTACCCGGAAGCCGCCCGTCTGGTGGCGCTGCGGGGAGCCAACGTCGTCTTCTACCCCACGGCCATTGGCTGGCATCCCCATGAGAAAGAACGGTATGGCGCGGCCCAGCGTGATGCCTGGAG
Organism: Terriglobia bacterium; assembly: GCA_035691365.1. Taxonomy (GTDB): domain Bacteria; phylum Acidobacteriota; class Terriglobia; order UBA7540; family UBA7540; genus SCRD01. Next base: position 3,141 of record DASSJE010000158.1, on the reverse strand, counting down.
AACTGTCCAACGCGGCCACGCAATTGCCAATGGCGTTTACGTGGCGGTGGTCAATCGAGTCGGGCACGAAAAGCCGGGCGACGGCGCCGGAATTGAGTTCTGGGGATCGTCTTTTGTCGCCGACCCGCAGGGCGTGGTGATTGCAGAAGCCTCAGCCGATCGCGAAGAAACTCTGATCGCCGAGGTCGATCTGAAACATCTTGAGAACATCCGCCGCAACTGGCCGTTCCTTCGGGATCGTCGCATCGACGCCTATCAGGGAATTGACCGCAGGTTCCTCGCGGCGCAGGAAGGGAGCAAAACCAGCTAGTGGCCGCCACACCGCAGTCGCTTGGATACCACATGCCGGCCGAATGGGAGCGGCATGAGGCAACATGGCTTGGCTGGCCACATAACCTGACGGACTGGCCGGGCCGATTCACGCCCATCCCCTGGGTCTATACAGAAATCGTCCGCAAACTCGTGCCCGCGGAGGCTGTCCGCATCCTGGTCCAATCCAAGGGTCACGAAGACCACGCTCGAAAGATTTTGCTGCGGGCAGGGATCGATCTGGCCTGTGTCCAGTTTTTTCGATTTCCTACTGACCGCGGGTGGACCCGCGATTTCGGGCCAATCTTCCTGAAAAGGTCTGAGTCACCTGACGCGATCGCCATCATTCGTTTCCGTTTCAATGCCTGGGCCAAGTATCCGGAATGGCACAAGGACGACGCCATACCGGACCTTGCGGCCCGCGCACTGAAGCTGCCACTGCTCACGGCAAGCCTGGCAGGCCGGGAAATAGTCCTGGAAGGCGGCAGCTTCGAGGTGAACGGCCAGGGAACACTTCTGACCACGGAGGAGTGCCTGCTGGACCAGGCAATCCAGGTGCGGAACCCGGGCCTGAGCAAGGAAGGCATCGAGGCAGCCCTGCGGCAGAATCTGGGCGTGGAGAATATTCTTTGGCTCGGGCGCGGCATCGCGGGCGACGACACGCATGGCCATGTGGATGATGTGTGCCGCTTTGTCAATCCCACGACCGTCGTTCTCTGCAGCGAGAATTATGCCGGCGATCCCAACTACGCCGTGCTCAAGGAAAACCGCGAGCGGCTCGAAGGCATGCGGCTGGAGGACGGTTCGCGGATCGAAGTGGTCCCTCTTCCTATGCCTACTCCGATCTATTTCGAGGGGCAGCGCCTCCCGGCAAGCTACGCCAATTTCTACATTGCCAATGCGGCCGTGCTCGTGCCCACTTTTAACGATCGCAAGGACCGTATCGCACTCGGGACGCTGGCGGATCTGTTTACGGACCGGCCCGTCATCGGCATCCACGCCGTCGATCTGGTGTGGGGCCTGGGAACACTCCACTGCCTCACCCAGCAGCAGCCGGCGCCGTAATACGCAGGCGAAGCAGTGAGGGCCGCCCGCAGCAGGTTTATATTCTCTTCACCAAATGACGAGGATTGGCTGCAAATTCTCTTCATCCCGCCAGCCGATTTTTAATCTCCTGCACCAGTTTTCCAACATTTAGAGGCCGGAAGAGAACTTTTTCAAAGTCCCGGCCTTCCAGCATGCCGGCCGGTGGAGCGCTGCTACCCACGAGAGTCCAGATGGGCAGGAGCTTGGTCCAGTGCGAAAGTGTAGCAATGTCTTCCGATGGATTCGCGCTCCCGAAAAGATCCACGATCAGAAGCGATGGCACGTCCGTGCTGCCCCAAAGGCGCTGGACCACTTCCTGCACCTCCTCATAGGCTTCCACATCAAAGCCTTCTTCAATCAACTGGGCGCGCAGCAGCGCACGCGCTGTCCAGTCCTTGCCGGCAATCAGAATCTGCGCCATGTCGGTTCCAAGTATAACTTCGGAGGTTGGCGGTGTTTACATTTCCCTGGAACTCGGCCCGCCGTGCGCGCCGGCAACGGATTCACCCGAAGGTTTGTGCTAACCTGATTTCAGTTGCCGGAGGCAGTGCGAATGGCGGCTCCGGCTGCTGCGAATCCTAGCGCAAACCTATCAGGGCGGACAGCGATGCGAGTCCTCATCACCGGATCAAGCGGGTTGATTGGATCGGCGCTGATTCCGCTATTGGAGGGACAGGGCCACCAGGTTGTGCGGCTGGTCCGCCGGGCCGTGGAACCTGGCGAAGACGTTGCCGGTTGGGACCCGGCCTCGGGCAAGTTGGAAACTAGTGCTTTGGAACGAACGGATGCCGTGGTGCATCTTGCCGGTGAAAACATCGGCACGTCACGATGGACCAACCAAAAAAAGGAACGGATACATGACAGCCGCGTTCGAGGCACGCGGCTGCTTTCGGAACGCTTGGCGCAACTTGCGGTCCCGCCTCGCGTGCTGATTTGCGCGTCAGGCGTAAATTTTTATGGCTCATGCGGGGATGCAGTCCTGACAGAACAGAGCCCCGCCGGTTCGGGCTTTTTGTCCGAGGTTTGCCAGGAATGGGAAGCGGCGACGGAGCCCGCCCGGCAAAAAGGCATCCGTGTGGCCAACCTGCGCACCGGCATGGTGCTTAGCTCGAAGGGCGGCGCCTTGCAGGCCATGCTTCCGGCCTTTAAGGCGGGCGCGGCCGGAAGGCTGGGCAACGGACGTCAATTCGTTAGTTGGATTGCCCTCGACGATCTCACGCACGCCATTTCATACACTATTGCCACGGAAAGTCTTTCCGGGCCGGTCAACACCGTATCGCCCAACCCGGTACGAAACGTGGAGATGACCAAAGCAATAGGAAAGGTTTTGCGACGCCCGACTTTTTTCCCGGTGCCCGCATTTGCCCTCCATATGATTTTCGGTGAAATGGCTGACGCCCTGCTGCTGTGCAGCCTGCGCGTGGTGCCGCGACGGCTGCAGGAGACAGGATTCACCTTCCAGTTTCCCGATTTTGAAACATCGCTACGCCATTTGCTCCACCGGCCCTAGCGTAGACAACTGGCATGCGGGGCAGTGTCCGCCCGCTTACCCAGCCCCGCCATCTCCCGGAAGTTCCCCCCAGGGTGTATACTAAAAACAAGTGTTGGGAGTCGGATGAGAGTTAAAGTCTTGTTTTTTGGATTCGCGCACGACCTGACGGGGCTTCGGGAAGAGCAGATCGAAGTTGGAGAAGGCGAAAACCTCCAGGGCCTGTGCCGCTCTTACGAAAATCGTTTCCCGCGCCT
>DASSJE010000157.1:0-14985 GCA_035691365.1 Terriglobia bacterium | reverse complement strand
CGCCCAACCTGACCTCGTGGAACGCCGCCGCAAAGGGTTCAACCCAGATCACGGTCGGGTCAACGTCCAATCTTTCGGTGGGAATGATGATCTTTCTTGATCAATTGGATGCGACCTCGGACGATGGCGCTCTGTATGTCTGTGCGAGCGGCTGCAGCAGTGAAGGGGGCTATGCCAGCAGACCCGGCCGCTCCCAGGTGCAGGCCACCAGGGTTACGGCAATCAGTGGCACCACGCTCACGATTGACCCGCCCATCCTGATGGATAACTGGTCGAGCAGCAAGTCTCCGCAGGCCTGGTGGGACCCCAACCAGGTTTCGATGGACGGCATTGAAGACCTTTCGATCAACGGCCAGGCCACGCAATCGTCAGGGGTAGAAGTTAATATCGGGACCAATAACGCGCAGAACTGCTGGGTCAAAAACGTCAAGTCGCTCTATGGCGGAAACCGCGATTCCATCTGGTTTATTCACGGGTTGCACAACGAAGTCGTGAACAGCTATTTCTACGGGGGCAGCACTTACAGCACCGATTCCGCGGGAATTGAAGCGGCAAACGAAACGTTGGACCTCTTTACAAACAACATCTTCCAGCATATGGTCAACGCCGTCGAGGACGGCAACGACGAGGGCCTGGTGGTGGCCTACAACTATATGTACGACGAGTACGCAGCTCCGAGCAGTTGGCTGCCGCCGGCCTTCTTCCTGCACTCCGGCGGTGTTCTTATGGAGCTTTATGAGGGCAACACCGCCAATATGATCCAGGGGGACCGTGTGCACGGTTCGCATGCGCTGGTTACGGTTTTTCGAAACCGGCTGTTTGGAAGGAGCATGGCGGACTCGAGCCGCACCGAAAACGGCACTCCCGTCGAGCTGCAGAGTTACACGAGATACTTCAATATTATCGGGAACGTCCTCGGAAACCCTTCCACCCAGAAGTATTACCAGGACACAGAAAGCAGCAACAATAACAATCCGAACACGTCGGATTACGTTTTGGGCTTTACGGGGCAGGTCGGCGCCAGCGGTTCGAGCGACGATCCGCTTGTCCTGAGCACGCTGCTGCGATGGGGAAACTATGACGTGGTGACCGGGGCCGTGCGCTGGGACACTTCCGAAATCCCCAGCAGCCTGAGCCAGTACGCCAACTCCGTGCCCAGCCAAATCCTGCCCGCTTCTTTCTTCCTGTCTTCGCAACCGGGCTGGTGGTCGACGCCCTGGGGAACTCCTCCCTGGCCGGCCATCGGGCCGGACGTTACGGGCGGTAATGGCCCCGGAGGGCATTCCTATGATATCCCGGCGAAGCTCTGCTACACGAATACTTCCAAGGACAGTAGCGGGATTCTGAACTTTAACGCCAACAGTTGCTATACAAGTTCGCCGGCGCCTGCGGCCCCTTCAGGTCTCGGAGCTGTGGCCCACTGAAGCCGGCAAAGTAGTTGATTCAAGGGGTCAGCCCATCCGGCGGCCGGCAGCGGGAAAGCATCTTATGCCGCCAGATGAGTTGACCCTGGCACGTTCAGTAAAATTGCAAAATTCCCCCTACAACATGCTGTAACGGCTTGCGCGTTTTGCCCCGGCCCGGCGGCAATCAACTGAAAATAACTTGCCTTTAACAAAAGCCTGATCCAGAGGTCCGCGCTGGCGTCCGCCGGCGGGAATGATTCAAAGCCGATTTTAACCGTATTCAACCACCCATTACTAACTCCTGAAACATTAGAAATCTCTGAAATTAACAGTTGGAGCGAGCATGCGAAAATACATCAGATTTATCGACGGATTCAGAAGGTTCCACAAAGTGCGAATGCAGCCCCAGGAAGCTGCCGCTTTGGCGCGCACTTTTATCAAGAACCGGGTGGCGGCGCGGGAAGGGAATTTCCTGAACCTGGTCAGCAAGGGGATCTTTAATTATCCTCGCAGTCCTTACCGGAAGATGCTCGATCCCCGGAAAATTACCCTGAATGACCTCAAAGCCTGGGTTTCAAGAGACGGGCTGGAAGGCGCGCTGCGCACGCTCGAAAGCGAAGGCGTCTATTTCAACGTCGAAGAATTCAAGGGCAGGGTGCCCGTGCGGCGCAACGGCGTGCATTTCCAGTGCCATGAAAAGATGTTTGACAACCCCTTCGTGTCGCAGGTCTATGAGGTGCGAAGCGGCGCCACGCGAAGCGCCGGAACCAGGGTGCGGATTGATTTTGACTACCTGCACCAGCGCTCGCTCTATGACGCCCTGCTGCTCGATATCCACGGCTGCCTCACGGCGCCGGTGGCGAATTGGTTTCCGGTGTTTCCGGGCGCGCCGGGCATCAACTCGAGCCTGCGCTTTGCGCATATCGGGAACCCCGTGCGCCGGTGGTTTTCGCAGGTCGATGAGAAGGGCCTCAAGATCGGCTGGGAGAAGAAGTGGGGAAAGAAACTGATCTATGTGCTCAGCCGGATCTACGGCAACCCGCTGGCGCCCGCCGAGTATGCCGACCTGAATCAGGCGCAAAAAGTCGCGGAATGGGTGTCGCAGATGCTGGGCGAGCATCCTCGCTGCGTTGTTTACACCTTTGCGGCTTCCGCAGCGAGGATCTGCATGGCCGCCGCGGACGCCAACCTGAACATCAAGGGCGCAAAATTTCTGGTGACCGGCGAGCCGCTCACGCCGCAGAAGAGGCATGAAATTGAAGCCGCAGGCGCTTCCGCGGTGCCGGTTTACGGCATCTCGGAAGCCGGCGTGATTGCTGCCGGATGCAATCTGCCGCACGAGGCCAGCGATCATTGCCACCTGTACAAAGACACCACGGCCATCATTCCGCACCAATGCGACGTTCCGTACACCGACGCCACGGTGGAGTCGTATCTGTTCACCAACATCCTCTACGAGTCACCCAAAATCCTGCTGAACGCGGACATGGGCGACTACGGCAACCTGGAGTCGGCCGTCTGCAACTGCGGTTTCGGCGAGGTGGGGTTTGACACCGCGCTCAGCGGAATTCGCAGCTACGAGAAGCTCACCGGCGAAGGCGTAACGTTCGTTAACACGGACTTTGTCTGGATTATCGAAAAGAAACTGCCGGAGATGTTTGGCGGGGCGAGCACCGACTATCAACTGGTTGAGGAAGAGGGCCGGAACGGAATACCCCACTTGCGTTTGCTGGTCAGCCCGCGCGTGGGAAAGGTGGACGAAGCCAGAGTGGCGGAGACTTTTCTCAAGTACCTGAAAGGCGCCGAAGCCCAGTCGTGGGGCGAGGCCGGGACCGTGATGTGGAGCCAGTCCGGGGCCATTCGAGTCACTCGCGAAATACCCATGGCAACGGCAAGCGGAAAAATTTTACCGTTTTATTTGTTAAAACCACAGAAAAACCCGATACGGGTTACACCGCACACAACAGGAGGGGCATATGGGATTTCCAGCGCGAAGAATGAGGAGACTTCGGCAGAACGAAACGTTTCGGCGATTGGTTCGTGAAACAACTCTCGCCGTCGACGATCTGCTGCAGCCGTTTTTTGTAGTACCGGGGCACGGTATCAAGGAGGAGATCAGCTCCCTGCCGGGGAACTATCACCTCTCGATCGATTGCCTGGTGGAAGAAGTCAAGGAAGCACAGGCCCTTGGCGTCCCCGCCATTCTGCTTTTCGGCGTTCCCGATGCGGGAGTCAAGAGCCTGGACGCTGCCGGGGCTTACTCGCCGCACGGCATCGTGCAGGAAGCTGTACGCGCCATCAAGCGCCACGTGCCGGGCATCCTGGTGACCACGGACGTGTGCCTGTGCGAATACACCCCGCACAGCCACTGCGGAATTCTGGAGAACGGCTACCTGGTGAATGACAAGAACCTCGAGCTGCTGGCCAAAACCGCCGTTTCCCACGCCGAAGCGGGCTCGGACATGGTGGCGCCGGCCGCCATGCTGGACGGCCAGATCGGCGCCATGCGCCAGGCGCTCGATGAGCATGGTTTCGAGAACCTGCCCATCATGGCCTATTCCGCAAAGTTTGCCTCCAAACTTTACGACCCCTTCTTCAAAGAGGGAACGCAATCCGCTCTGGCCCAGGGCGACAAGAAGACGCACCAGATGCCCTTCTACAATTCCAACGAGGCCATGCGGGAGATCGAACTGGATATCGAAGAAGGCGCGGACATCATCATGGTGAAGCCCGCACTTTTCTATCTCGATATTGTGTACCGCGCCAAGCAGCAGTTCCAGATGCCGATGGCGGTCTACAACGTGAGCGGCGAGTGCGCCATGATTGACGCTGCCGCGCGCCTCGGACGGCTGGACCGGAACCGCATCATGTTCGAGGCCCTGGCCTGCATGAAACGCGCCGGCGCAGACGTCATCATCACCTACGCCGCCATGCAGGTTGCGCAGTGCCTGAACGGCAGGCAGCTCTGCATCGCTGCTTAGGAACGGTCCCTCATTAAACCAAACAGCCCGGCCGCCGGGCCCACCGGAGGTCTCGCGGCGGGATTTTCTCGACCGGAAGATCATCTTCGAGATTAGAAAGCGGGAGGCTTCTTCTGCCATGGAAATCGTTGTCATTGGATTGAATCACCGCACGGCCAGCGTCGAGCTGCGGGAGCGCCTGTCTTTCAGCAAAGAACAGGCGGGCGAACTCTCGACGGAGATTCTGGCCCACGGCCTGGTGCATGAAGTTGTGGTCCTCTCCACCTGCAACCGGACGGAACTTTATGGCGTTCCCGACAAGTGGGCGGGGAACCGGACGGACCATCTGGAAAAATTCCTGATGTCCTATCACAACCTGCAGCCTGAAAATGTGAACGGGTCGTTTTACCGGCACGTTGACCGGGATGCAGTGCGGCACATCTATCGGGTTGCCTCCGGCCTGGACTCGATGATGCTGGGCGAGGCTGAGATCCTGGGCCAGGTCCGCACGGCTTACACCAATGCCTACAACCTTGGCTCGACGGGCCGGGTCCTGAACCGGCTGTTTCAGTCCGCCATCGAAGTGGGCAAGCGGGTGCGGACCGATACCGGGATCGGCGTGCGCCCCATGTCAGTGGCCTTTGCCGGGGTGAAGGCTGCCGAGAAGCTTCTGACTTCGCTCAAGGACCGGCGAGGGTTGATTCTGGGGGCCGGAGTAACCAGCGAGCGGGTGCTGCGGCACTTGTGCGACCGTGGCATGCAGCAGACCCGTATTCTGAACCGCACCCCGGAACACGCCAATGTGCTGGCAGCCCGGTATGGCGGGGAAGTCCTGCCGTGGAAAGACCTTCAGAAGGCCCTGGCGTGGCCGGACCTGGTGGTAGCTTCTGTCGCCAGCTCGGAACCCGTGCTGACCAGGGCAATGGTTGAGAAGGCCATGGCGAGGCGGAAAAAGCGGACGCTGATGCTGATGGACCTGGGCGTGCCGCGCAACATCGCTCCCGACGTGGGAGAGGTGAAGAACGTCTGCCTCTATAACATCGACGGCCTGAAAGAGATCGTCCTGCAGAACCTGAAGGCCCGCGAACAGGAAATTCCGCGTGCGGAAGCGATTGTTGAAGAACATATCCAGAACTTCACGCGCTGGCAAGCCGGCGTTTCCGCCTGCTCGATCCTCCGCGACCTTCGCGCCGGATCGCAGATGGACCGCGATACGTTCCTGCTGAAGCACCTTGACGCGATGTCGCATTACTCTGACGAGGAACGCGCCTACGTGATGGAACTGTTGAAGAAATTTCTGAATGGCGCCACTACAGAAAACGGCGGAAGCGCGCAGACTGAAGCTGACATATCGAGCAAGGTCCAGGCCCTGAGCGCTTTCTGCACGCATTTTGGCGACAACCTGGGGAAAAATTAATGCCTTTGCCCGCCGCCATAAAAGCGTTTGAGCACGCTGCCGGCGCCCCTTCTGGAGCTTCCGCGCCTCTCCAGCACTCGCGTGAAGCCTGCTCGGGCCGGCCAATGGGTCTTCGAGCGTTCATTGATCTTCTGTCGCAGAGAGGGGGACTGAAATGCATCTCCCATCCTGTCGACTGGAAATTCGAGCTCGGAGAAATCACCCGAAATCATCGCCAGCCGCTTTTGTTCGAGAACATCAGGGACTATCCCGGGCAGCGCGTGTTCACCAACGGACTGAGCAACTTCTCATCCATCGCGCTGGCCCTGGGGCTGCAGCCTGAAATGGGCCGAAAGCGCGTGATCGAAGAAGTCAGGCGCAGGATTGAAACTCCTTTGAAGCCGGTATTGCTTGCCAGCGCCCCGGTGATGGAAAACGTCATCGAGGGGCCGGGCATCAACCTCCTGGATTTTCCCGTTCCCCAGTGGAGCAGGCATGACGCCGGGCGCTACATCGGCACCTGGCACGCCAATGTAACCCGCGACCCGGAGACCGGAAGCAGGAACGCGGGCGTCTACCGGATGCAGCTTCTGGGCCCGAACCAGGCGACGGTGAGCACAACGCCGCGGAGCCACCTGGGCCGGCATTTCGCCAAGGCCGAGAGCAAAGGCCAGCCGCTCGAAATGGCCGTGGTGATCGGGGCGCCCGAGCCGGTGGTGATGGCAGCCGGTTCCGGCTATCCGGCCGGTAGCGATGAATACGATCTGGCCGGCAGCCTCTGCGGCAGCAACGTGCCGCTGGTCAGGTGCAGGACGGTGGACCTGGAAGTTCCGGCGGAATCGGAAATCGTGATCGAAGGGACCATCCGGCCGGGGACGCGCGTGCATGACGGCCCCTACTTTGACTATGCCGGAGCTCCCACCGAAAATCCCGACGCTTATCTGTTTGACGTGAAGTGCCTGATGTTCCGCAACCATCCCATCTTTCGCGGAGCGGCGGTGGGCCACCCTGCCGCAGAAGACCAGCAGCTTTTTGCGCTGCTGGCGGAATTCGGACTTTTTGACTTTCATAATTCGCGGCCCAGGCATCAGATTGAATCCCGTTTGATCAGGGGACGGCTCTTTCGGGCCTTTCAACTGATTGGCCGCTTAAGTGTCCCCGAGTTTCTTCGTGAACGGTTGAGACGCTTGACCGCTGCCCCCTGATTATCTGTCCCGGAGATCAAAAAAATTTTGTTCTGCATTGAATACGGCATCTTACGCGGGAACCGGCCGTGCAGCGTCCCAATAGAGGGCTGGCTCCCGAGCATGCACAGGAAAAGTAGAGAGACTATGGTCCTGCCACCAGTCGAGCTTGCAAGCCAGGCCGATGTGCAAGATGGTGGAGGGCATTGTCATGGATTTGCTCTTTGTTCACGTGCCGAAGTTCAACAATCAATGCAGGCCGTTCAACCGTTTTTCGTTCATCAATCTGCCGCCTGTGGGGCTGCTGGGCCTGGCTGACTTCCTGAGGAGAAACGATTGTTCCACCCGGGTTGTTCACCTGGGGGTGGAAAAGTATAAGTACGGTGAAGTTAACCTGGACAGGATCATCACGGAGCACCAGCCTTCCATCGTCGGGCTTGGGCTGCATTGGCATTTCCAGACGTACGATGTTATCGAGACCGCGCGGAAGATCAAGAAAGACCATCCCGGCGTGGCAATTGTGCTGGGAGGGTTTACGGCCTCGGCATTTGCCGAAGAAATTCTCCAGGCGTTCGACTGCGTGGATTTTGTCTTCCGGGGAGATGCCGAGGTCCCCTTGCGGGAGTTGATTGCCCAATTTCGCGCCGGCAAAGCTTATCAGCGGGTGCCCAACCTCGTTTTTCGCGAGGGTCAGTCCGTCCGCGCCAACCCCGTGAGCTATGTCGGCGGTCCCGGAATTCTGGATTCGCTTTGCTATACGGATTTCACCCTGATGAAGGACTATCCGACCTTTGTCAATTGCTTTTCCAGATATATCCACCTCGAAGATATTTCAGAAAATTTGCAGCAACTGCTGATCGGGCAGGAGAAGATGTATCCGGTCTTTCTTGGCCGGGGATGCGTTTATAACTGTTCGTTCTGCGGCGGAGCGCAAATGGCGCAGAAGCGCAACAACAATCGTTCCGGAATCTACTTGAGGCCCGTCAGGGCCGTGCTTGATTCCCTGAAGGACCTCGAGCGATTCGGGTTTGAGTCCGCAGGGCTGGCCCTTGATCCGCCTCCCGTCCCGGCGCGCGAGAAATTCTACTGTGAAGTGCTAAAAGGCATCCGGGATGAAAACATTTCGCTGAGCATTGAAGTTGAACGCTACCATCTGCCCTCGCTTGAATTCATCAGGCGTTTTCGCGAGCTGCCCAGGGCAGATTCGTATGTCACTCTCAGCCCGGGCAGCCACAATGAGGAGATTCGCCGGAAGAACGGCCTGTATCGTTACAGCAATGCCGAGCTCGAAGAGTGCCTGGGCGTGATGGAGAAGGAGGGCGTCAATTCCCTGATCTGCTTCTCCGCCGGGCTGCCCTTTGAGCAGGAGTCTGACGTGAAAGCCATGGGCCGGTACCTCAGGCGACTGCAATGGAAGTTCAAGCGTACACGGTGCCGGACGAGCATGATCGAGATCGAACCTGAGAGCGCCATGAGCAGCAAAGCTCTGGAATTTGGCGTCATGCCGAAGCGTTCAACCTTTATGGATTACTACCGTTACCATTCCCAGCCGGGCCGAAACCACTTCCTGGAAATGGGATATGAACGAGTTGGCTGCCCCACCGAGGCCGAAACAAAGAAATTGTTTTGCCGGCATGTCTGCACCCGCTTCAACCTCCGGTGGTTGCCTCCGTTGGTCAGCAGAGGCCTTTGCAGCGCGGCAGCAGCCATGTGGAAGAGCGGAGGGTTTGGGGCCCTTGACAAACTGGCCGGCGTGCTCCCAGCCTCCACCATCCGTGGCAACATGACTGCCCCGGCCCCAACGCCCGCCCTGCGGCGGACATGAAGCAGATTTTGACCGGTGACTCCACCGGTTATCAAAGCCGGCTGGCTGCGTCCCTGGACTCCCCCCGGAGCGCGGCCAGTTGAGCTTCTTCTTCATCATCGTGGCCAAGGACCAAAGGGAGAACAACATGGAAAGCAGAGTGCTGGGGAATTCCGAGTTCGTTAACGCAACCATTAGAAATGTAGTCCTGCCTGCAAACTACATGGACACCATTGCAAAGCGCTCTGACCAGGTGCTCATTGATCACTTTCAATGTCCCCCGGAATTTGTGCACGTGGGCGTGTGGGGTAATCCATCAGCGAGGGCAGGGTTTTTCAATTTTGGTCCCGGGGCGGTCTGCTATGGGCGGTGTTCTGCCTTTGGCCCTTCCCCGAAACCGGAAGACCGGTCGAATGACGCGATGGACCATTTGAGGTACGGCGAGGACGGAATTGAGCTTCCGTTCAATCTCGCCGAGGCCGTCAATGCGCTGCGTCACGAAAAGTATCTGTACAACGGAAACAGCGCCAACCGGAGCAGCATCCTGCAGCGGTCGGTGCGGGCGGCTTATTATGCCGTCCGGCCGGCGATGCCGGTCCCGGTGCGCAAGCACCTGCAAAGGTATTCGCTGCGGGGCTGGGACAAGAAGGAGTTTCCGCGCTGGCCGGTGGAGACAGGTGTTGAATCCGCTCTTGAAACAGCGATGTGCCTGAACATGAAAGCAAAGGGCCTGGATGAAATCCCCTTCATCTGGTTCTGGCCGGATGGCGCGGAGGCCTGCGCGGTGATGACCCACGACGTCGAGTCGCCGGCGGGCAAAGACTTCTGCGGCGTGCTGATGGACATCGATGATTTCTACGGCATCAAGTCTTCCTTCTGTGTCGTACCCGAAAGCCGCTACGAGGTCTCGATGGCTTACCTGGATAGCATTCGCCGGCGCGGCTTCGAGGTCAACGTCCATGACCTCAATCACGATGGCAACCTCTACAGGGATTACGAGGAATTCCGCCGGCGGGCGGTCGAGATTGAAGAGTACAGAAAGATCTTCGGCGCGCGGGGGTTCCGGGCCGGCGTTCTCTACCGGAATATCGACTGGTTCGGCCTTTTGCACTTTGAATATGACATGTCGGTCCCGAACGTTGCACATCTCGACCCTCAACACGGCGGGTGCTGCACCACGTTCCCTTACTTCATCGACGAACTGCTGGAAATTCCGGTGACCATGACTCAGGATTACTCGCTTTTCAACATCCTGCGCCATTACGGGCTGGACCTTTGGGAGATGCAGATGGATGCCATCCGCGGCAAGCACGGCGTGATGAACTTTATCGTCCATCCCGATTACATTCGCCATGAGCCGGAGCTGAAAGTTTACGAGAGGCTGCTGGCCCACCTTGCCGAGTTGCGCAAGAGCGCCGGCGTCTGGATTCCGCTGCCTGGCGACCTGAACCAATGGTGGCGCGAGCGGAGCCGGATGAAACTGGTCAGGAACGGCGCCGGGTGGGAAATTGAGGGTGACGGCAAGGCCCGCGCCAGAATTGCCTACGCACGCCTGGAAAACGATCGGCTGGTGTACTCTTTCTGAAAACTTGAAATTCTATTTGCCTGCGGCCGCGTGAGGTGGATGTGCCGGCCGGCAGGCCTTGGCTTCACAACGTCTCCGGGCCCGCTTTCAAAAGCCGGCCCAGGGAATTCAGGGTCCAGGGATCCACCCACTAAACTGCGTACAATTTTGAATTTCAATTTCCGAACCATAGGTTCCACGGCCGGCCGGTAACGGTGAGTTCGCCGTTGCACGCCGCCGGAGTTCGGGTAGGGAACGACAGGAGGACGAATAACATGGTGTCTACAACGCTGTTGGCTAAGAGTCTTGATGAACGGAATGATGTCCTGACACGCTTCCAGGACCGGGTCCGGGAAAGAACGGCTCGGGTTGGAGTGGTAGGAATGGGATACGTGGGTCTGCCCATTGCGCTGCTGTTTGCGCAGAAGGGTTTCGAGACCACGGGCTTTGACATCGATTCCGCCAAAATCGAATCCCTGCGCCAGGGCAGCAGCTACATCAAACATATTCCTGACTCTGAGATTGCTCAGGGTATCCAGGCAAAACGATTCCTGCCCACCACGGACTTCGCTCGGTTGGGCGAGATGGATGCGGTGATTATCTGCGTCCCCACGCCTCTCGACGACCACCGCGAGCCGGACCTCTCCTTCATCCGGGCCACCGCCGAGAGCATCGGCCAATACCTGCGCCGAGGACAATTGATCGTCCTTGAAAGCACCACCTACCCCGGAACCACCGAGGACGTGGTGCTGCCTATCCTGGAAAGGTCAGGATTGCGCTGCCCGGTGTCCGATTATTCCGCCGAAGCCGCCCCCCAGGCGAGCGCGGACGCTGCCGGAACGGACTTCCTTCTGGCCTTTTCGCCGGAGCGGGAAGACCCCGGCAACAAGAATTTCAAGACGCGCCAGGTGCCCAAGGTCATTGGCGGGGTCAACGCCCTCAGCGTGCTTGCCACCCGGGCACTCTATGAAACGGCTTTTGAGCATACGGTGCTGGTGAGTTCTTCGCGCGCCGCGGAAATGACCAAGCTGCTGGAAAACATCTACAGATGCGTGAACATCGCCCTGGTGAATGAGCTGAAGCTGCTCTGCATGAGGATGGGCCTGGACATCTGGGAGATCATCGATGCGGCCAAGACCAAGCCCTTCGGCTTCTCGGCCTTCTATCCGGGGCCGGGGCTGGGCGGCCATTGCATTCCCATCGATCCTTTCTACCTGACGTGGAAGGCCCGCGAGTATGAATTCCCCACCCGGTTTATCGAGCTGGCGGGAGAGATCAACGCTTCCATGCCCGAGCACGTTGTGGCCGCCGCCGGTGATGCGCTGAATCGCCGGCAGCAGTGCCTCAACAACTCACGCATACTGGTCCTCGGTGTTTCGTACAAGAAGGACGTGGACGACCTGCGCGAATCGCCCTCGCTGGCGGTGATGGAGTTGCTGCAATCGCATGGGGCCCGCGTAGATTACCACGACCCTTACTTTCCCCACCTGGGCCGGATGCGCCGCTACAATTTCCAGCTCGATTCGGTGGACCTGAGCCCGGAAACGCTTTCCCAATACAACGCCGTGCTCATCACCACAGACCACTCCTCGATTGATTATGAGTTTGTGGTCCGCCACTCACGGCTGGTGATTGACACCCGCAACGCCACGCGGGGCATCACTGGGTATCCCGGCAAGATTGTCCACTGCTGATAAGCCGGCGGGCCGGATCTTATTCCTGCGGTCAGGCGGAGGGAGAAGCCTTGCGCAAATCCATCAGGGCTTGCGCAAGGTTATCCCTGGAATGGCGGGCGCCTCGCAAAGATCCGCTTGCCGCTTCCGGCCATGGCTGGAAATTAAGGCGACGTGGTGGCCGGGACAGGGCCGTCGGGAGGGCTTTCCACGCCGTTCGAATCCACGGATTTAACCTCGTAGTAGTAGGTTGTGCTTCCGTCGACGGTCGTATCGTCATACGACGTTGCCGTCACGGGCGTGGACCCGTTGAGCCGGCTGAATGGGCCTGCCGCGGCATTCCCGCGATAAATGTTGTAGCCGGTAACAGTGACCGGAGAAGAGGAAGGCGCGTTCCAGTCCAGACCGATGCTGTGGAACGCAAAACCGGACGCCAAGGTGGCGGAGCTTCCGCTTGAATTGGTGACCGTCACCGTCACCGACCCGGAATTGTGGGCAGGGGTCACCGCCTCGATAGAGGAAGAGTTCGTGAGAGAAACGGAAGTTGCCCCCAGGCCTCCGAAACTGACGGATACGCCCGTTTGAAAACCTGATCCGCTGATGGTCACTTTGGTCCCCCCGTCGGCAGGTCCGGAGACGGGCGAGACGCTGTTGACGCTGAAGGTTGATGTTCCAAAGGTGAAACCGCCGGTGAGCACGGCGCTGGCCCCGCCGGGGTCAGTAACCGTCACGCTGACGGCCCCGCTCGCATGCGGCGGAGTGGTGGCTTTGAGCTGAGTCGAGCTCACGAATGAAACGCTGGCGGCTGTCACGCTGCCGAAGGTGACGGTTGCGCCGCTCGCGAAGTTTGATCCGTTAACCGTGACCACAGTCCCTCCTGCGGTGCCTCCTGAATTCGGAGAGACGCTGCTGACGGTGAGAGATCCCGAGGTAAACGTGAAACCGCCGGTGAGCACGCCGTTGGTCCCGTCGGGGTTGGTGACGGCCACATCAACGGAGCCGGCAGCGTGGGCCGGAGTCGAGGCCTGGAGTTGGGCCGAACTCACAAAAGAGACATTGGAGGCGGGACTTCCCCCGAAAGAGACGGTTGCGCCGCTCTCAAAGTTGGAACCCGCTATGGTGACTACGGTCCCGCCGTCCGTGCTCCCGGAGCCTGGCGATACGCTGCTGATGATGGGCGAGGAGGATGTGTAAGTAAAACCGTTCGGGGCCGATGTCGACATGCCACCGCCTGTCGTAACTTGCACGGTGACTTTCCCTTTGGAGTGTGGCGGGACCTTGGCGCGTAGCTGCTGCGAGCTGAGGATTTTGATGTCCGTTGCCGCCGCTCCACCGAAGCTGACCGAAGGTGATGTTTGCTGCGTTCCGGAGGTAAAGTTCGCTCCGTTGATGACAACAATCATCCCTCCTGAGGGCGAAGCCGAATTCGGAACAATCGAAGTGATCGTAGGCGGTCCGCTCTGCTGCGACGCGGCGTCGAGGGACGTGAAAGCTCCGCCCCCGCATCCCGTCATCAGCAGAGGAAAAAGTGCCGCAACCAGGGCAACGAGGCCCACCAGAAATTTTCGATCGGATGAACGTGATTTCATATTTGCCTTCTCTTGCAGGTCCGAAGCTGCACATAAGGCCTCCGAATGGCCGCAATCTTAGGCCTGCCCGGGCAGGCCCTTACGATTGCTGTTGAGTTTCTGGCTGGTGCGCTTCGATCTTTCCACTGATTTCTCTTTTTAATTTCTTCCCCGCGGGGGAACCGGACCTGATTCCGTTTTCACGGGGTTGGCACGAGGACCTGGGCCTGGTTTGAATACACGCTTTCCGCGTTGCTGGTGTTGACGGCGGTGGTGACGTAGAAGTAAGTCTGCCCTGCCTGCACATTGTTATCACTGAACGACGGGGCGGAAATCAGGTTCGAATTCACCCGGGTGTAGGGCCCGCCGGAGGTGGAACCGCGATAGACGTTATAGCCCGACACACCGGACGAACTGTCCGTCCACGAGAGCGTGACGGTGTGAAAGTAGGCAAACGCTGACGCCAGTGTGGCGCTCTGCAAATCCGTGTTGGTCACGCCTATTGAGACCGTGCCGGCCGGAGAAACCGGGCTCACGGCCTGGAGTTCGGTTGAACTGACCAGCGTTACGGAGGTTGCTGCAATTCCTCCAAACGTTACGCTCGCGCCGCTTTGAAATCCGCTGCCGAGGATCTTCACAGTCGTCCCGCCTGTTACGGGCCCCGAATTGGGCGAAACACTGCTGACCGCGGGCCCCGAACTGTAGGTGAAACCGGAAGACAGCGAAGCGGACTGGGCATTGGGATCGGTTACGGTGATCGGGACGGTCCCGGAACTTCCCGCCGGCGACATGGCGTTGATCTGGGTGGAACTTGCCACCGTCACGGCCGTGGATTGTGAACTGCCAAATTTGACCGCAGCTCCCGTCTGGAAGCCGTTGCCCATAATTTTGACCACTGTTCCACCGCAGGTCGGGCCTGTAGCCGGGGAAGCGCCCGAAATACTCAGGGTGGTTGAACTGGCGTAAGTAAAGCCTCCTGCCAGAGTCGCGGATTGGTTGTGGGGGCTTTGCGCTACGGTGACGCTCACCGTCCCACTTGCATGCGCAGGCGTGACGGCTTGCAATTTGGTTGAGCTGACAAACAGAACCGACGTTGCGGAGATTCCTGCGAAAGCAACAGTAGCCGACTGCGAAAAACTACTACCCGAAATAGTGACTGTGGTCCCGCCCGTGGCGGGTCCGCTATTGGGTCCTACGCTGCTGATGGAAAGCTGGCTGCCTGATTGGCCCCACCGATTGCCGTTCGATCCCTGGGCAAGACGCGGGGCGATGGAAAATGCAACGACGAAGAGAATCGAAAAGAGGATGGATTGACGCTGAACTGGGTTCGGCCCGAAGATACGCATGTGACTTTCCTTTTCTAGTCCAATTTCTTGGTCTGCGCATCGGGTCTCCCCCCTCGGTCCGACTCAATGCCTGGTTTTTTTTCT
>DASSJE010000156.1:0-17419 GCA_035691365.1 Terriglobia bacterium | reverse complement strand
AAAATTCTGCAAATTCTCAGTGTCACGCTTTTCGAAAAAAGCCCGATTTTACTGGCTTTCTCGCAATACAACGACCGAATTCCCGAACCCGATCCTTCTATCCAGTTGGATCTGTTCAACATATGATGGGACAGCACTGATATGATGTGGTGAATGCGATGACGATTACATGACTTACGCTATTGGGGAATCAGCGGACTTGCCAAAGGGCAAAGGTGCGGCATGGCATCAGGCTAAGTGCCGGGCGTGTCCGGAAAGAATCGGGAGCAATGCGCACAGGTTTGCCGCGATACCGTCAAACGAGCGCATGATCCTATCGGCGCGAAAGAGCCACCCAGGGATTCGGATCCCATAAAATCGGATGGGAAAGGCGTGACGTAACCGCAGGTCAGTGAAAATGCTGGCGGGGACGACGGGACTCGAACCCGCGGCCTCATGCGTGACAGGCATGCGTTCTAACCAGCTGAACTACGTCCCCAGTCTGTTGTGCGCAAGGGAAACCCTCACGGTTGGCACAGTATTGCTTGTAGAGAGGCAAGCAGCGGAGAGGACATCGAGCCCTGACACATGGTGGGCGGTATCCGGCTCGAACGGATGACCTTCTGCTTGTAAGGCAGACGCTCTAACCAACTGAGCTAACCGCCCCTTCAGGCCGCGCCGCGCGTCACTAGCGCCGGATCCCTGTATAGCGCACCTGCCTTGACACTCCCAACTTAAAAACTATACACTAAGGAATTTGGGACGGTCAACTCCCGCAGTACACTTGCAATGCAACTATCGAGAGAATACGCCACCTATATGAGCAGGGAGCTGTTGAAGCGCCTTACGGACGAGGGGCTCATTCAGTTTGAACAGCCGGAATACGTGAACGAGGTGATGTTGCAGGTGGTACTTGACGAGTTGACTGTCGAAGACCGCATCAACGAAGAGGCCCGCAGGATTTTGGAAGAGCATAGCAACCAGATGAAGCACTTTGGCGCAACGTATGAAGATGCCTTCAAGGCCATCAAGAAACAAATCATCCGCGAGCGGAAGATCGTTCTATAAGCCAATGTTTCTTCTATAATACTTATGAAACTTTCCCACGAAAAAATCGTACAGCTCTCCCACCGCATCATCTCTGCCATTGAGGCCCTTGACGAGGTTGAGTTTTTTGACGACCTCAATACCATCCGGCAGGAATCTGTGAAGATCCTCACTGATCTGCTCCATGAAGAAGAGAAGATTGACCAGACGGCACGCCAGCGGATCGAGACACATAAGCGGGCCATTCCGGAAGGCGGCGGCGAATGGGAAATCCTCTACCGCAAGTATTATCAGGATGAGCTTCGCAAGCTCGGCGTAGCCCCCCTTTCTCAACAACGCTAGCATTCTTACCGTTCGATCCCGGCCGGGAAGTTGGTTGGGCCTGAGCCTGCCTTCAGAGAGAAGGCAGCCAGCCCGCGGCACACCCCATCTAAAGCGGTGTAGACCGAAGGTGTATTGAATTCGTCGGGAGGACTAACCGGCAGAGTCCGGCTTTTTGCCCGTTCAGTCCCGACGTTGCAAAACCGGTGGCTTGTCATCTCCGGGGGACTGCTGGCCGCTGGGTTGCGTGCCGGGAGATGTTGACGTTTTAGGCTCGCGTTTCTTCAAGGTTGGACCGCCCTCATTCTTTTCCATTTTCCTTCGCATAGACATGACGCCCTCGAGCCTCGTCTTCATGTCGTTAAATTCTGAAGAGCTAACCAGGTACTCGGATTTCTTGGGAAGGATGGATTGGATCTCTTTCTCGGCCTGGATGATGCGCTCCGGGGTTGGGGGATGGTCGGTGAAGATGCTGGGGACCGAGCCGGGATTGCTGCGTGCTTCCTGGAGGATCTTCCCGAAAAACGCGACATAGGCGTTGGGATCGTAGCCCGCCTTGTACATGTATTGGATGCCCAGGTAATCTGCTTCGGCCTCGTCGTTGCGGCTGAACTTCAGGAAGGCAAGCGGAATACCCATGTTGAGACCCTCAGATAGGCCGATATAAACAGGGAACGACATGGGAGTGAACATCAGCGGAATCATGGCATATTGCAGGATGGTTGCTTTGGTCATCTGGCTTGCCCAATGCCGGGCCGCCACGTGGGCAATCTCGTGCGCGACAACTCCTGCAACCTGATCCTCTTCGTTGGCAGCCTGCAAGAGCCCGGAATTCACATAGAGGAACCCACCCGGAAGAGCAAAGGCGTTGATGGAAGGATCGTCGAGGACCTTCACGGTCAATGGGATCTTCAGGTCGGAATTGCGCGCCACGTTTTGCGCAACACGATTGACGTATTCGTTGATGACAGGGTCCTTGATGATCCGCGCTGAACGATCTATTTCCGTCGCATAGCGCTTGCCGATGGCGATTTCCTTCTGTTCGGAAATCATGCTCCGATGCGCAACTCGGCGACTGCCAATCTCATCAACGTCTTTTTTCTTGTCAGAAGCCCACGAGGAAAGGGATGTTGCAACCATTATGACAGTCAGAGCGAGAGGGATTCTCCGATGGATTCTCATGGCTGTCCTCCTTGGCTCAATTTATGCCAGATACCTGAATTCATTATACTCTCCATATCCATGGCATTTGCAAAATAACTGTTAATTCAAGGTAAATAAACCGGCCTTTTGCCGAACTCCAGGACTTGCGGCCCGAGGCCGACGTTGACTCTGAATCCCCCTGCAGGTTAGATTGACTTTTCGGAGGTGGGGGCGGCAATCAGAACACTCTGAGAGCGGTCCGCAGAAAGGCGGAATGGTCCTTTATGGCAGTTGCCAAAATACAGCCTGGCCAGGTCTGGCTCCTTGATGGAACCGAAGAAAGCTGGCTGGTCACCAAGATTTATTCTGAGGCTTTTACGTCCTATGCCATGCTCCGCAAGGTCGGAGGCTCTGATGGTGACGTTCGGCGCATGAAAATTGTGAAAACTGCCGAGGGAGTTGCGCTTCCCGGATTCAAGTTCTCGCAGGAGTCAGAAGAGTTCTAGACAATTAATCGCTTCCAGCGCGCGCTGTACCCCGTGTCGCGTGTTCCGGAACGGAAAAGTTTCACGCACCCATGCTGACGTCAGTTGTCAAAGCCCTTGCAGGAATTATTATGGCCTTCATCTCCGGGTCTGGCTATCTGGGGATTGTTGCGTTGATGGCCATCGAATCGGCGTGCGTCCCGTTGCCCTCGGAGGTGATCATGCCATTTTCCGGCTATCTGGTTTCGGCGGGGCGCTTCAGCCTCTGGGGTGTAGCCGTGGCCGGGGCCTTGGGGTGCAATCTGGGCTCGATTGTGGCCTATTATGTGGGCGTGGTCGGCGGGCGCCCTCTGGCAGAGCGTTACGGACATTACGTTCTGATCAGCCGGCACGACCTGGAACTGGCTGACCGCTGGTTCGCTCGTTATGGTGACTGGGCGGTTTTCTTTGCGCGGCTGCTTCCGGTTGTCCGGACGTTTATCGCGCTGCCCGCGGGCATCGCGCGCATGAACTTTGTGCGCTTCAACGTTTATACTTTTCTGGGTTCCCTCCCGTGGTGTTTTGTCCTTGCTTATTCCGGAATGAAACTGGGAGAACGATGGGAAACCCTCGGACCTTATTTCCACCGCTTTGACGCCGTCTTCTTGATTGTGCTGGTTGCGGGAGCAGTATGGTTTATCCGCAACCGATGGAAGAACCGGCTGCCTGCCGTCTGAGTGAAGGCCTCACCGCGCTTGACCTCTCGCCGGCGGTATTCATGCGACCCCACCCTGCGCGCTCCATGGGCAATGGCGGCAAGGCGCTGGAGGTTAAATCGATCTCACCGGCATATTCACAATATCGTCCACGGCTGTGACCTCGCGCATCACGAAGGGCTCGCCGTAGCGGCCGCCGATCATCAACCCAAAATGGCGGGCAAGGGAAGCGACCCGCTCGCGCAGGTCCTGGCGGGAAGGGAAGAGGTTCTGCATGTCTTCCCGGGCGGAGAATTGTGAACTGTATGCAAGGATAGCTTTCAGCTTCTGTTCAAGCTGCCCGGAGATGTCTACCACGAACGAGGGCCGTGCTGTCGGGACATAAAGGCTGGAATAGACGACCTTGTGGGGACGGAAGGGCTTGCCCTTCAGGGGCAGCTTGGCGAGCCCGGCAAAAAAGCAGGCCTCGTAACCAATCTGCCCGGTCGTATAGTGGTCCGGATGCCGTCCTTTCCAATAAGGCAGAATCACGGTACGAGGCCGTAATTCGCGGATTTTCTGCGCAATGTTCATTTTGTATTCCCGCAGGTTTTCGATGCCCGCGTCGGGCATATAGAGGTTTTCGCGGTGGACGATGCCCATTATTTTTGATGCCCGGTTGGCTTCCCGCTCGCGCAAAGCCGCGTTCCCGCGTGTTCCGGTTTCGCCGGCAGTCAGATCAAGGATTCCTACGCGATATCCCGCCTGAACCATTTTGATAACAGTGCCTCCGCACGTCAATTCGGTATCATCACGATGGGCGGCGATCGAGAGAACATCTAGTTGCATGTTGGTTGATTCCTTTCTACTTTTCCCGGTAGTTGCCGGTCGGATCAGGACGCAGGCTCGGCCCCGGCGCGTCGTTTGAGGACGGCTGATCCAAGAAGGCGGATAAACCGCTCTTCATCCAGGTGGTACTTAAAGACCTTACGGCCGTCGATAAAAACGACAGGGATTTCGAATTGAAAGCTTTCAAAGGCTGCCGGATCGTCAAGGATATTAATTTCGCGCCAGACGAACTGATATAACTCCTGTAGCTCTTGTAGCTGCTTTTTGACCTGGTCGCACAAGCAGCAGTCAGGCTTGGAATAGACGATGATTTCAGGCGACTCCATCCAGCACCCGGAAAGGTTCAATTCCCATTCCTCAAACCCAGTAATTTTAGGGTCGGGGCTTGCGGGCGGTCAAGCAACGCTCTGTGGAGACGCTATGTGGAGATGGTCCAAAAGGGGTGAAGGCAAATGAATCAGTTGGTTGTCCTTGATTCTATCTGCAGGTGGTGGCATAAATAATGATCCCTTTGTTCCAAATGAAGAGATGGCGGACGAAATTCAAAGTCGTGCTTTAGCAGGCCAGGTTGCTCTGGTTACTGGAGCCGGCCGGCGCATCGGGCGGGAGATTGCACTCGCGCTTGGCCGTGCAGGCGCCACGGTGGCTGTGAACTACAACCATTCGTGGAATGAAGCGCAAACGACTGTCAATGAAATCAAGGCCGGCGGTGTTGACGCCGTTGCTTTGCAGGCTGATGTGGCTCGCCCCGCGCAGGTCCGGCGCATGTTTCGCACGGTGGAGCGAAAGTTTGGGCAACTGGATCTGCTGGTGAACAACGCTGCTGTTTTCTTCCCGGCAAAATGGGACCGGCTCACCGAAAAGCACTGGGACAGGATTCTTGGCGTCAATTTGAAAGGGCCGTTCTTTTGTGCGCAGGAAGCAGCTATCTTGATGCAGCGCCGGAACCGAGGCCATATCATCAACATTTCGTCGCTCGGAGGTTTGCAAGCCTGGCCCGATTACATGCACTATTGTTCTTCCAAGGCAGGGCTCATCATGCTAACACGCTGCCTGGCCAAAGCCCTTGCTCCGGATATTCGGGTCAACAGCGTCGCTCCCGGAACGATTCTGTTTCCAGATGAAGAAAGGACCGCGATGACGACAAGCGTGGTCCGTTCCACGCCGCTGCGAAAGGCGGGCCGTGCCGAAGACATCACCCGCATGGTTTTGCACCTGGCCTGTCACGGGGACTTCATTACGGGGCAGATTTTCCCTGTGGATGGCGGGAAGTCCATTCCGTGAATGGGACCTTGATCCTACGGCGAGGCCCGGCCGCGGCTTCCGAAATCTTCTGGAGCATTTCTCTCAGACGCGGAAGCGAAGGCCTCTCATCGCCGTACCTCGTCGCATTGTAAATCCGGGTGAATCTTCTTGCCAGCTCACCCAGTGGTGCCGGTCCTATCTTCTCTGCAAACTCCTGGGGTGTCTCCGAAGGCAGCTTGCGAAATCCCCTTTTCCTCAAGATGTCGAGAAAACGATGGTAGCTGAAGGTTGCTTCCTGCAGCGTCACTGGCCGGTCTGCGCGCAGAAGATTGCAGGTCCAGAAAAATCTCAGATCCTGCAAGTCATATCCGCCAGCAGCCAGTACAGAGCCTGCCACAGTTCCAAGGATGACGAGAAGAAGGAGAAATTTGTGTTTGACGAGCCCGTGTTCCACGGCCAGGGTCAGCCGCGCCAGTTGGCCCTGCAAATGGTCAAAGTGACTATGGACGTCGCGTTGAACCGCGTGGGTTTGAAATTCGACCTGCGTTGCCAGGCGCATCTGGTGGGAAAAATCATAATTGATGATCCATTCATTCCAGAGTAGCGTGAGCGCATCCATGTAATTGTCCAGGTCGGAAGCGACTACCGGCTGCGGATCGGGGGGAGTTGGGTCAAACGGGATCCATCCATAGCCGGGGAAATAGACTTCCACCCAGCTATGGGCGTCGCGCGCCCGCACAACAAAATCCTTGCCGAAGTGGTTGTACGAACCTGTCTGGAAGCCGTTTACCAGGCGGGCCGGAATACCCAGCGTTCGCAGCATGACAGCCATCGCTGAGGCAAAGTATTCGCAGTAACCCTTTCTGGTATTGAACAGGAAGCTGGCAAGCGGATCGGAAGGATCTATCTTCTGCGCGTCCAGCGTATAGGCAAAGTGTGCGCGAAAATAGTTGAGGATAGCAACAGTCCGGTCGTAGTTATTGGCCGCGTGCGACGTGACCTTCTGCGCGAGATCCCGGATGTGCAGGTCAAGCCTGGGTGGCAGGCGAAGATAGAGAAAACGAATTTCCGGGGAATAGGTCTCGGGAGCGCTGCGCAGAGCGGATGGCGATGGCAGTCCCACCTGTGAGGTCACCTCGTATTGGATGGATGAGAATTCATAGCGGGTATCGTGCAGGGAGCCGGTTTCATCCAGCGTCAGCAGGCGCATTTTTCCGGTGATCACCCGCGGAAAAGCTGCGGCGAAAATAACATCAGAAGACACAGGGGAGAGAAGGACCTTGTATCGAAGTGATTTCTCAGGACGGTTTTCCGCGCCGGGTTCCCGGGGAATCACGAAGAGTCCCTGCGAAACCGGTTGGATGGCCGTCTGGCGGGTGTTGTCATTATACCAGTGCCTGCCGTCAAAGCTGTCCAAGGCCACGCCCCGCCATTTGATGCCAATATAATCACGAAGATCACCTTGTGGAAGGACGCGAAAAACGAGGGCATTTGAGCGCATGATGCGGCCGAGGTCCCCCAATTCCACGTTACCGGAAAATCCGGTGATGTTTTCTGGATGCGCCCCAAGACCGGTGAGATAACCTGAGCGATACCGCGGAATCAGGAAAAAGAACAACGAAGCCGTTGCCACAATCCCCAGACCCAGGGCCGCTGCAGTCCTCCCCAACGCGCGCTCCAGCGCCGGCCGGTCTCCGGGAAGCAGCAGCGGAGTTGATGCCGGGCGGCGAGAAGTCTCAATAGAGCGCTTGATCTCGTAGCTGATAAGGGTGGCGATCGCGAAGAGAATATAGAGTGCGAGGAAAACCATGAACGCTGTGTTGACAGTCAGCACGGAGCTGGCGAGCATCATCAGCAGCGAGAGAGTTGCCAGATAGGCATAGTCGCGCCGAGTCACGGCTGAGAAAACTTTGGCGACCGTCACAAAAAGAACCAGATGAACCGTGGCGTTCAACATGCTTTCCAGCGCCGCCACACCGGCGGAAAGGATTAGAAAATCCAGAACGAAGAAGGGAATGTACAGGACAGCGAGGCGCGTTACTGTCTCGGATGAGATGTTCAGGTTCCACCCGATTGTATAAGCCCATAGCCTTGCGGCAAGGGCCAAAAAAACCAGAATAACCGAGACCATGTCCAGCTTGCCCGTGGACGCCAACGTAACGAAGCTGGTACCAAGCATCAGCAGGAGGGAGACGGCAAAAAAGCGGTCGATGGGAGTGACAGCCCGATGTCTGGCAGAACTACTGGAACGGGTTGTGGTTTTGCCCGCCATGGGTCGGAGGCTCCTTCACCCATTGATGTCGTCAGGAAGCGCTCCTTCCATTATTGGGGCAGCGCGTTGTGTCAGAAATTGGGATCCAAAGCGGCGGACCTTTGGGCCGATTCCAGACGTGACTTCCAATCTGTGGGCAGCTCCATGTTGCCCTTCAAGAGTTGAACTGCTCCCCGGATGCTCAGGTTGTCCGGGACGCGTTCATAGCAGCAGCGGACCTGCTTCACGCGGATGTGGATGTGCTTGAAAACAAATTCGGTTCCGTCAAAATGAACGGCAAGCAGCTTTTGATGCCACGTACCATCAGGCCCGCGCGACTGTTCCATCAGGAAAGTCCCGCCCTGGGTGAGCCGCGCCAGAAAACCCCACCCAATCTTGACGTCTTTGATGAGCTTTCCGTCGATCTTCACCATCCGCTGAGTTGCAGGGTCAACCCAAAGTTCTCCCGCCATACCCTGGAGGATAAGAGATTGGCGCGAGGTGGGTTGGAAGTTGGGGGCCGGACGAAACTTCAACATGATCATTCCCTGTTGGTCTTTTCCGGCATAGGAATAGACAAAGGCATCGGGGATATCTTTAATCACGTTGTCACGCCGCCGCCTGTTGACTTGCTGGTCCCTCAACCGTGACAGCTGGAGTTTGGAGTCCTCGGGCAACTCGGCCAACAGTTCCTGATTTTTCTTAAGTTGGTCCGAAGAGGGCTTGTGGTGGTCCACTTCTATCAGACGATCAACATCGCCATGGGGCGTTGCAACTCCTTCACTTGTGGCGGACCCATCCGGTAAGATGTTTCTTTCGATATAGCGGTAATAGTGTTTGGGATGCTCAGAGGCCTGCATTTCGTTCCAGGCGAGGTTTTTCACGATCTGATGGATACTCGCCGCCTGCAGGGGGCCACTCTCTTTTGAGCCAGCAGTGGAGGGCGACGCATAAGCGCAGAGGATCCCAAGGGGAACAGAGAGGTACAAGAACCCCACCAGTTGACTTCTTCTCATGGCGACCTTCTGCTAATCTGCCGGTTTGGCTCGCCCTGCAACCCGGGCAGTACATCCTGCAACCTTTTGCATTGCCGGGACGAGCATTTAAACATTTCCTTAGAAAATGTTCATCTTCATGGTAACAGTTTGGGATTGAAGCTGCGAACGGTTCATTATCTTATACCTATTTCGCGTGGCGGTTTCGGCGCTGATGTAAAGTGCAATATTCATTCATAAATAGAGGGCTGTTCCGCTAAAGTAATTCGTGTTGCCGCCAGGATGCTTGAATACCCGTTTGCCAGACCATACATATTGAGGAGGCGAGATGAAGCGAGTTGGATTTATTCTGAAAGTGAAGCCCGAATTGATCGAAGAATACAAGGAGCACCACAAGAAAGTTTGGCCCGAAATGCTGGATGCCCTCCGGCGCACGGGCTGGCACAACTATTCGCTTTTCATGCGCAGCGATGGCACGTTGTTCGGGTATTTTGAGACGCCCACCGGTCTGGCTTCAGCGGTGGACGGGATGTCAAAAGAGGAGGTCAACGCGCGCTGGCAGAAAATGATGTCGCCTTACTTTGAGTCGCTGGAAGGTTCGGCTCCGGATGAAATGATGCGGGAGCTTGAAGAGGTTTTTCACCTCGATTGATGCCATAAGGTCGGCGTGGGCGCGATCAGCCTCCGGCCCTTCTTGTGGAATGTTAGCGGCCTTGGAGCCTGTTATTTGATGTGCTGGATCCGCAAAGGAGTCGGAGCCCGTTCACTCACCAGGTCCGGATGCTCTTTCCGGAATTTTTCGGTTGTCGCGCATGACCAGCAGACCGGCTCACATCTTTGGAAGAGCTCCGGCAACTGTTCCGCCGCGAATTCATTCCACACCACAATCCGCTTTTCAGGCGTCAGTAATGCCGGTTTGTGGTCCACCCACCACTCCTTGACCTCTGCCATTGATTTTCCGCAGAAAACACAGCTCTTCTCTTCGAACCAGTTGATGACGATATTGCGAACCAGGCAATCGGACGGTGACCTCTCGATCTCTCCGAGGCATTCCTGGCCGCAATCCTTGCGTTGAGGCCAGCGGCTGCATCCGCTGAGTTGCATCCTGGGCTTTTGCGTCAATGAGGTGCGTGCTGCCTCTTTGGCATCGAGTTCCACAGCGGCAGTCGTGTGGGTTTCCGGGCATGTCACCAGCCGCTCGCCCCGAAACCGGAAGTAGGTGAGGGCGCTGCCGTAAAGCCGATAGAACAAATAAATTGCTACAACGGCAACCGTAACTGTCAGAATCCAATAAAGTATATTGCCCATGGATATTTTCCTTTCGACTCTGCTTATAGCAAAGAGTCCCGCGCGAATCTGTGACTGACATCACAGCCTTGTGTGCTTTCAGGTTCCAGGCGAGGCGGTTGCCGCCAGGGAGGGAAAGAAGCAGCAGCCCTCCAACCTTGATTACTTGATCGTTACTAGTTGTTTCGACACATCTTGCAATTGTTCAGGTCCATCTGTAGATTCTTATGTAATGAAAGCCTTGGTCACAGGGTCGGGGGGCCTCGTGGGGTCGGCCTGTGCGCGTCTCTTGAACGAAGCAGGATGGGAAGTTGTCGGCATTGATAACGATATGCGGCAGGAGTTTTTTGGGCCGCAGGGATCCATCGCGCCGACAGTTAAGTTCCTACAGCACTCTTTTGTTGAATATCGCCACTGTGCCATGGACATTCGGGACCGTGAGGCCATCCGGGCTCTGGTGCGGCGGGAACGCCCGGACTTCGTCATCCACGCCGCTGCGCAACCGTCGCACGACCGGGCTGCGTCAATTCCGTATGAAGATTTTGATGTGAATGCGGTCGGGACATTGAATCTGCTTGTCGCGGCGAGGGACTACTGCCGGGACACGCCCTTTTGTTTTCTCAGCACCAACAAGGTTTACGGCGACCGTCCCAATTTGCTGCCGCTGGTCGAGGTTGCCAAGCGATACGATTATTCCGACGGGCGGAAGGGAATCGACGAGACCATGTCGATTGACGCCTGCCTGCACTCCGTTTTTGGCGCATCCAAGGTGGCGGCAGACATCATGTGTCAGGAGTTCGGCCGTTATTTCCAAATGCCGGTGGGCGTGTTCCGCGCGGGCTGCATGACAGGACCTCAGCATGCAGCCGTCCAGTTGCATGGCTACCTGGCGTATATTGTTGATTGCGCTGTTGCCGATCGTCAGTACACAATTTTGGGCTACAAAGGTAAGCAGGTCCGCGACCAGATCCATTGCGATGACGTGGCCCACCTGCTTTTGGAGTTTTTCAGGTCTCCTGTGTGCGGCGAAGTTTACAACCTGGGCGGCGGAAGACAGAACAGCATCTCCATCCTTGAGACGATCGATCTGCTGGCTGGAATGGGCCTGAGGCTTCGTTATCACTATGAACCTAAGAACCGGGTGGGGGACCACGTTTGCTACATTACTGATCTGGGCAAGGTTCGCTCCCATTTCCCGGCCTGGGAAATCAGCTACGGTCTGGACGAGATGGTTGCCGAAATTGCTGAAGCCCGTCTGAGACAGAAACCTCGTCGCACGGAAATACTTGTGGCGGATTAGGAAGCTTAATTCGGCAATGGCTGGAATGGAATCGAAGCGAATTATCGGGGCCTGAAAGGGAGGGGGAGCAAGTGGCGACTGACGCCCGGACTTGGGCGTGTGAAAAGGACTTTGATACGCCCGCAGGGGACGAACTCTCCGGCAGAGTTGGCTCGCATCTCCTGTGGGAAAGCTCCAACGCACTCCACCTGAACTGGCAAAAAGCGGAACGGTCCCGCGAGGAGGACTGGCAGAATGCTTCCGCACGGCTGCCGGCCAGGCTTCGCCGTCGTGCTTTGCTGGTGGCAAAGTTGTTGCCCGTCCTTCCGGGCAGGGCAGTGCTGGAACTCGGCGCCGGGAGCGGCATTTGGACTGAACACCTGTTTTCCGTTTTCGCAGGGCAAAATCCCCTGACCGCCGCAGTCTTTAATAAGGACTTGGCACGCAGAGCCCGGTCGAGAAATCTTTCCGACACGAAGATTGTCTGTGTGGAGGATATTCAATCCGCTTTTTCTCCCGATAGCTTTGATTTCGTGGTGGCAACGGAGGTTTTGGCGGATGAACTATGTTTCGCGGCGCTTGAAGTTGCCTTCCATTACCTGAAACCTGGTGGTCAGTTTCTATTCTTTCCGCGTAACCATGCGAACCCGCTGGCTTTTGTCAGCAAGGTTCGAGACCATCTAATCAGAAGGAAGAGCGGCAGCGGGCTTCAGCAGAATCACACGCTGAAGTCGTGGGCCGGCGCAGCCTTTGAGCGCGGATTCAACAGGGTTGAAGCGGAATCTTCTGAAGTTATTCCTCCGCTCAGCAGCGGGGCGGGGCAGGCCGTTGGATTGATCCTGGAGCGCACGCCGATTGCCCGCAGCTTTTCAAACATTGTCAGTCTGCGGGGCGAGCGGCCGCGCACTGCAAGCAATCAGGACGCTCCGCAGGTGAGCCTGGCGACGCATTCGCAGCTTTTCGGCAGGGTCTCAGTGGTGGTGCCCTGCCATAACGAGGAGGCGAACATCCGCCGCCTCGTCAAAGCGCTCCAGGGGATGTATGGCGATTACATTCACGAGTTCATCCTGGTCGACGATAACAGCACTGACCGTACCGCTGAGGTGGCAACGGCAGTGGCTGCCTCCGAGCCGCGGGTCAAACTGATCAGGCGGAAACCTCCGGCCGGGGTGGGCCGCGCACTGCGGGAAGGTTATGCCGCCGCCACGGGAAAATACATTCTGACGATTGATTGTGATTTCATCAACATCGCATCAGAATTCAAAGGCTTATTCGACGCCGTTGCAGAAGGGTACGATGGCGCGATCGGCAGCCGGTTTTCATCGGAATCTGCGCTGGTGGGCTATCCGTTCCTGAAGGCCGTTTGCAACCGCGGATATCATCTTTTACTGAACCTCCTGCTGGGTATGCGGGTGCGCGATGTTTCAAACAATCTGAAGCTCTATCAGGCCGAGATCCTGAAGAACCTTGGTATTGAAGAGGACGACTTTGCGGCCAACGTGGAAACGGGCCTGAGGCCGCTTCTGCAGGGTTATCGCATTCGGGAAGTCCCCACTTCCTGGATCAACCGCACGGCGGACATGGGCAAGTCTTCTTTCAGCCTCCTGAAGGCCGGCCCCGACTATCTGCGTGTGCTTCTCCGCACTACCTGGCGATACTGGCGAGCCCGGCGCCGCATCCTGCACTGAACTGTTAACCCCCTGACGAATTTCATGAATAGGTCCGGATTCATCGTGTGCCTGTTCACAAACGAACATCCATTATGTAAGACTGTGCAGGGGCTGAATCGGCCGCGGTTCGCTCACCTCTATTCTTGGAACAGAGATGAATAGTAAATTCCAGAAATCGTTGCGCTGCCGGGTTGTGAGCATGCTCGACAGGCTTGGAAGCAGGACGGGGTGGCTCCTGCTCTTGTTGGCTGGGGTTTACTTCATCGGGTTTGGGCTGATTGCCTCAAAAGGCGTCGTTACGAATGACGAACTATTCACACTGTATATCGCGCGGCTTCCTCACTTTCGCGATGTCTGGGCAGCCCTGGCCACAGGGGCGGAGCAGACCCCTCCGTTGTTTTATACCTTGTCGCGGGCCGATATTTACGCGTTCGGCGCCTCCGGCCTGGCCCTCCGCCTGCCGGAGATCCTGGCATTTGCGTTGATGTGCGTCTGTCTTTTTCACATTGTGGCCCGGCGGACATCAGCCATTTATGGTTTTCTCGCCATGCTGTTCCCCTTTATGACCACGGCCTTCAACTATGCCTTCGAGGCACGGGCTTACGCCCTGGTTCTGGCTTTCTCCGCCTTTGGAATGCTTTGCTGGATTTGGGCCGCGGAAGCCCGCTACCGCGCGCTGGCGCTTGCGGGTTTGGCAGCCAGCCTGGCCGCTGCGATATCCTGCCACTATTACGCTGTCCTCAGCCTGTTTCCTATTGGCCTGGGTGAAGTTGTGCGTTCCTTCCGCCGAAGGCGGGGCGATGCAGGAGTCTGGCTGGCCCTCGTGCTGTCCATGTCGCCCCTGCTGGCGTTTCTGCCTCTTATTGAAAGCGCGCGAAAATTCTCCCCGAACTTCTGGGCCAAGCCGCACTGGTCATCCATGGGTTACTTCTATGAGCATTTCCTCCTGACGCCCAGCGCGGTCCCGCTGCTTGCCATTTTCCTTGCCACCGCGGCATATCGCACGTTTCGCCGGCCTGAGGCGGAGGCAGGCAAAATGCAAGCGCAGGCTTCCATCCCAATCCATGAGGCAGCCGCTGCCGCAGGTTTTCTGCTGATTCCGGTCGTGGCCGTTGTGATGGCCAAGACTGTAGTCGGAGCTTTTTCAGACCGCTATGCGCTGCCCGCGGTGATTGGCCTCAGTATTATGGTGGGCTGGGGACTTTGCGCCTCGCTCGCCGGGCGACGCGCGCCCGCGGTTGCGCTCGGATTTCTTCTCCTGGCGTTTCTGGCGGTCAAGGAAGCGCAGACATACCGGCGGGTGACGGCAATGAGGTCGCTACAGGCTTCCACGTATGATTTCCTTGAAAATAATGCGCGCGGTGACGCTCCCATCGTGATTTCCGGCCCGATGGATTTCACAGAACTGGGTTATCAGGCTCCCCGATCCTTGTCAGGACGCCTCACTTACCTGGCTGACCCAGGTCTGGCCCTCCGCTACACAGGAACAGACGATCCGGAAAAAGGTCTGGTGGAGATGAAGTCCTGGGCAGGGTTGAATGTGCAGCCGTTTCGGGCCTTTGTTGCATCCGGGCAAAAGTGCTACGTCTACGTCGTCGACTACCCCGACCAATATGCCTGGGTGATTCATGGCTTTGAGGCAGCGCACTGGCGGATCAGGCTTGAAAAATGGCAGGACGGCATGGTCCTTTTTTCGGCCACGCCTGGCGGCGCCGCGGCGGGCATCGCCACACGCCACAAGCCGGATGAAGAAGTCCCATAAGCCTGATGCCTGACCAAGTGAAATTTAAAGCCATTCTTGAAATTTACAGGGCTTATGCACACATATCCTTGACGACCGGCTGGCGGTTATCTAAGATGACTCGAAGGCGTTATCTCTTAGGGTGGTTATGAAGGCAGTGCTCAAAAAACGCAAGCCGCGCAACAGCCGCCAGGTGCGGAATTCATCCGACGGAATGCTGATTCCCGACAAGCTATACTTTCGCATTGGTGAAGTCAGCGAACTTGCTGAGACCAAACCTTACGTCCTGCGCTATTGGGAGACTGAGTTTCCTACCCTGAAGCCCGTCAAAAGTGCCACGGGCCATCGCCTTTACCGGCGGCCGGACGTTGAAATGATTTTTGAGATCAAGCGGTTGCTCTATGTCGAAGGTTTCACCATTGAAGGCGCGCGCAAGTTTCTGGCTGGAAAATCGGGAAGCATAGTTGAAACCAAACCCGCCGCTTCCTCCACACTCAGTGATGCTCAGGTCAATGCCATCAAGCGCGAACTCCGCGGAATCTTGACAATAGTTTCCCGATGATGCTAGCGTTGAATTCGTGCCATTCAGCCCATATTTGAGCGTGAAGGCGCGGATTTCCGGGACGTAGCGCAGCCTGGTAGCGCACTTGCTTGGGGTGCAAGGGGTCGCCGGTTCAAATCCGGCCGTCCCGACCAGAAATTTTTTAGAAACGTGGTGACTGGCGAGTGGTGAGGCTGAGGGCGGGGCTGCCAACCCTTGTAGTTCTCGCTCGCCAGGGCGCATTAAGAATTCGGGGCGTGGCGTAGCCTGGTAGCGCGCTTGGTTCGGGACCAAGAGGTCCCCAGTTCAAATCTGGGCGCCCCGACCACTCCTTTTAACCCGCTGAACTGCCAATACAAAATTTGGGACAATTCAGGGTGGCTTATCTTTGCTGTGTTTCAGTGAGGTTTAAGTTTGGCCACCAGCTTCCGGATCATGGGTGGTTCGAGAGGTTTCGAAATAAATTCATCAACCCCAAACTCATTTGCTCGCCGGTTAAATTCTCGAATCTCCGATCCTGAAAATCCGGTCAGGATCACAGCATGCATGCGATTTAAAGGCAGATTCGACCGCAGTTCGCGAATCACTTCCATTCCGTTCATATTTCCCAAACGCATGTCGCATAACACGAGGTGAGGCCGGAATTTCGGCGCCGCGTCCAAAGCCTCGCGGCCGGTGAGCACTGCCTGCACATCGAGTCCTTCCAGCCGCAGGAGGCTTGCTGTTGCGTCTGCCGCAAAGGGGTGATCTTCAACCAGGAGCACTCGCGGCCGGTGGGCCCGCACCGGTTTCTTCAGTTTGGCGCGTTTCTTCGCGGCTTCACTTCCTGCGCCATTTCGGGAGCGTCTCCTGAAGAGTGCCAGGAGCGTGCCGACTTCCACCGGCTTGATAAAGTAGTGGTCGAAATTCTCTCCTTTTTTCCCCACGCGCCGGTCCTGCTTGAAGCCGGAAATTGCGATAAACAACGCATCCCTAACTGTCTTCTTCCTTTTCAGCCTGGCTGCCACTTCATAACCGTCCATGCCGGGGAGGCCGATGTCGAGCACGACGGCATCCGGCTTGAGCCCGGCGGCGCCTGCCAGCGCGCGAGGCCCGTCGGGAAAAACGTGGACCCGATGTCCGGCCTGCTCCAATGCGATCTTCATCGATTTAGCCACAATAGGATTATCTTCTACGATTATGATAGACGAGGCCCGTTCCGTTCCCTGTGTGAGCCTTGGTTCCGGCCCGGCCGCCTGCCGGGATTGCGGGCGAATCAGAGGCAGCCGCACCGTAAACACGCTTCCTTTTCCGGCGCCGCCGCTCTCAGCCGACACAGTTCCGCCGTGGAGTTCCACAAGCTGTTTCACCAGCGCAAGGCCAATGCCCAGGCTCGCCTCCCCGTAGCTATCGCGCATGTTCGGACCCCTGGTGAACGGCTCAAAAATTGCGCCAATAGAGTCGGACGAAATACCCCGCCCGTTATCTTTGCAGCGGAGCACGATATGGGAACCTTCCACCGCGCCCGAGAGCTCAATTCTGCCTCCCGTGCCAGTGTACTTGGACGCGTTACCCAGCAGGTTTGCCACAATTTGGGCCAGCCGTATCCTGTCCGCCATAAACTGCACCGGTTTGGAGGGAAGCCGCACAGACAATTTCTGCCGGCGTTCGGCGATGTTCGGCCGCATATCAGTAACCGTATCCTCGAGAAACTGCGCAAAGTTGATGCATTCCTTTTTCAATTGAATGCGGCCATGCCCACTGCGGTTGAGGTCCAGAAGATCGTCCAGCAGCCGCCGCATCAATGCGACCTGCTGGGCGGCCGCTTGTTGCAATTCTTCGCGCTGGGCCTGGGTGCAGTTGCCGGAAATCACCTCCAAGGCGGTGGCAATTGCCGCAAGAGGATTCCGCATCTCATGGCCCAGCAGGGCAA
>DASSJE010000155.1:0-5797 GCA_035691365.1 Terriglobia bacterium | reverse complement strand
GACCAGGCCTTCGGCAAACACCTGCTGGTAGCCGGCCCGCGCCTTCTCCGGCTGGGTGAAGTAATTGGAGAAATCGCTGCCCACCAGTTCCGCCCGGCCTACCCCCGTGACCTCCTCCGTGGCCCGATTCACATCGGTAATTCTGCCGTCGGCGGCAATGGTGACGAGGGGGTCGAGGCTGGCCTCGATAAGGGAGCGGGTATAGGCTTGCCTGGCGCGGAGTTCTTCTTCCAGGCGCTTGCGCTCGGTGATGTCGCGATTGATCTCAAGGATGCTGGCAGGGGCGCCATGGTGGTCGCGCTGCAGCGACCAGCGGCTGGCCACGACGATGGTCCTGCCATCGCGGGTGCGGTGCTTGAGTTCGCCTTCCCACTCGCCCTGCTGCTGGACCATCGCCTGAATCTCGGGCAAGGGCACGGGGAATTGCGTGTGCAGAAGCTCGGAGGCGTTGCGGCCGACCCCTTCCGTGGCGCTCCAACCGTAGGTCTCTTCCGCGCCCCGATTCCAGAACGAGATTTTGCTCTGCAGATCGCTTACCAGGATTGCGTCGTGGGCGAGATTGAGGAGCACGGCCTGCTTGCGCAGTTCATCTTCGATCTGCTTGCGCTCATGAATATCAGTGCAGATGCCGACCCACTCGCGGATGCTGCCGTCGTCCTCGAGCACGGGAACGCCACGAATCGCGAAGTGGCGGTACTGGCCGTCGGCGCGCCGGATGCGGTATTCCGTTTCATACAAGCCATGGGTTTTAACTGCTTTCGACCAGATCGCCCCCGTACGCTCGCGGTCGTCGGGATGAATAGCGTTCAGCCAGCCCCAGCCGCGCACCTCCTCGATGCTCTGACCGGTGTACTCCCGCCACATGGGCATGTCTTCCACCAGGCCGTCGGGCGGAGTGGCCCATACCACCTGCGCGGTGGCGATCAGCAGGGCCCGATAGCGCTGCTCACTAAAGCGCAGGACCTGCTCTGTTCGCTTGCGCGCGGTAATGTCGCGGGCGGCGGCGAACACGCCGATCACATTCCGCGCTTGGTCGTGATAGACGGAAGCGTTGTACAGAACCGGAGTGAGGTGTCCATCGCGATGGCGGAGCTCCAGCGCGTAGTCGCGCACCCCGCCTTCGCAGAACGCCTGCTGGTAGCCGGCGCGTGCCTTCTCTGGTTCGGTGAAGTAGTCGCAGAAGTCGGTTCCGATCAGTTCCTGCCGGGAGCACCCGGTGGCCGCCTCGGTGGCCGCATTCACATCTGTAATCCTGCCGTCAGCTCCGATGGTGACCAGCGGGTCAATGCTCGCTTCAATCAGGCTGCGGTTGTATGCGTTCGCGCGCGCCAGGGCCTGTTCCGCTTGCCTTTTGGCCAGCAACTCGCCGGTCTTCTCTTGGACACGGCGCTCCAGTTCCTCATTCAGATTGCGGAGTTTCTGAACAAAGGCAACCGCTACGGCCAGGAGTATGGTGGCCACTGCGCCAAAAGTAAGGACTATCCTTTCCACATAGGACCGAAACTGCTGGGTGGATTTGATGGGCAGCTCTTCGACCAGCATCAAAGCCTGCCAAAGAGAGGTTGACAACACAACGCCACTCATGGCGACGACCGCCAGAATCCACGCCTGTCGCTCTGAAGAAACGTGACGCCCCTTGCGCCACGAAACTACGAGCAGACCCGCGCCGAGAAGAAGAACTCCGACCATGGAATCGGCCTTTGCCCCGATCAGCCGTCGTAGCCCGTATGCCGTCCCCAAGCCCGTGAGATAACTAGACAATCCGAGGACGCCGAGGCCTAGGGTGGCCGAACCAGTCAGAACGATGGCGGTCGAGCGCCAGCGGAATTTCCAGCCAGCCTCGGTCAACAACAATATGGCAATTGCAGTCACAGCGTACGCAAGGTCGGCATTGAGGTTACCTCCCCATACTTTCGGCGCTTCCGGCCACAGGGTCATGATGATGACGCTGTCCAACCCCGGCGGG
Source organism: Terriglobia bacterium (assembly GCA_035691365.1). GTDB lineage: Bacteria > Acidobacteriota > Terriglobia > UBA7540 > UBA7540 > SCRD01. The sequence continues at coordinate 3,831 of DASSJE010000155.1, read as the reverse complement.
CCGTATTTGATGTAGCCAACGAAGATGGCGACATTCGCTATCCCGATCGGAAGCGCGAGGCAACGCGCTAATGCCGGCTGGTTGAGGCCCATGGCCACAAAGGCGCAACCCATCACGGCCAGACTGAAGTGAGTGCTCAGGCCTCCGGAAAACACGAGTGGAAACGCGAGGAACACGACGCCCAGGAGCACACCGAGAGCTCCGGTGACGATCGCGCCCACATCGGTGTTGGAATGAGAAACTGCAGAAGAGGGCCCGCCCAGCAGGGAGGCCTCTAGCAAGTGAAGCCGGTGTCGTGCCCCTGCTTCCTGGAACGAAGACTTTGCTCCGGATTGCAGATTGGATTGGGTCGGACTACGCAAGGTACACTCCCATTTAAAACGTCAATCGCAACATGAAATCCACTTGTCGCGCGTTCTGGCCAAACAAGGGCGAATAGGTGCTCGTAAATTTTCCGAAAGTACCGGGCGACTCGATATCGGCCCCCGGGAGCCCGAAGTTGGGATGATTGAAAACGTTAGTCATAGTGGTCCGGAATTGCAGCTGCATCCTTTCCGTCAGGGGAAAGTCCTTCATCACAGAGAGGTCGGCGTCCACAAACTTCGGCCCTTCGAGAACGTTGACGCCACAATTGCCGAATCTTCCGACGTTAACCGGGTTGGAGCAAAGGGGATCGCCGGCGGGGCAACCCGGGACGACGAAGATGTTGCCAATGCGATCGGGCCGTCCGCCAAAGGTGTTGGTGTTGGAAGGGTCAGTGCTGTCAAAGCTGGGCGTGTAATATTGTCCCGACTCCGCCATCACGTTCCACGCCATCCTCCAACCATCCAGCAGCAAGTCGGCAGGCTGGGGAGCATGGTTCAGAAATCGCTGCCCCCTTCCCAGGGGAAGCGCGTAAACCAGGTTCGTAAAGAAGCGGTGCGCGCGGACAAAACTGTTCGGCCCATATTCGGCAGCGAGGTTATAGGAGTCCTGAGGCCGAACGCCGACCGCGCTGGTCTGATCTTGGGCATTGGTGAGATCCCGGGCCCAGGTATAGCCGGCATTGACGAACAGAGTCTTGCCGTAAGTCCGCCGGGCGGCCAATTGCAAGGCGTTGTAGTGCTCGGTAGCGCCGTTTCGCGCCCAAATAACGTCGCTGTAGTTCGGGTAGGGCAGCCGGCTGACGGAAAAAGGCTGGGTGCCGGCCCGCGCCTGATTGAGGTTTACGGAATAGAGCAAGTTAACGGCGTGGCTGCCCACGTAGCTGGCCGTGAATATGAACTTAGCAGCCTCCTGTTCCACCGCTAGATTCCACTGTTGCAGATACGGAACCCTGACGTGGGGATCTATTCCGGAAGCTGCGTGGACCGGTGTGTTAACCCCCGGCGCCAGGAAAGGATTGGGGAAACTGAAGGCCGGCTTACCGTTACTGAAGCTGTTGGTGCGGGACTGGCTCCCGGAGTACGGGCCGGTTTCCATGGTCGCCCCCAACGAGCCGTAGATGGTGTTGGCGTAAATTCCATACCCTCCGCGGATCACCGTCGACTTGTCGGCCCAGGGACGGTAGGCCACGCCGAAGCGCGGGTAGAAATAAGCGTGGTGGGACTCCAGTAAAGTGCGAGCGGGATAGGCTGCCTGCGAAGCCGTCTCCACAGGAATATTGGAGGAATATGCCGGGTTGATGTACTTCACCGCTTCGTCGGGAATTACCCAGGCGCCGGGATTGGGGTTGAAATTGGCGATGAGTCCGCGGTTGTCGTAATAGGGTCCCTGCGCTTCCCAGCGCATTCCGTAAGTGAGCGTCAACTGGCGCGTGAGTTTGAACTGGTCCTGCGCGTAAGCGCTCCACCAGCTTCCAAACATGTGATTCGCCGGATTGGGAAAGGAATTGTAGACCTTGATGGGCACCCCGAGCAGGAAGTCCGCATAAGGCGCACCCGTGAAGGCGCCATTGAAGCTGTATTGCCCGTAAACATCGCCCCCATAATAAAAGCCGGCGTTACGGTCGCGAATCACGTCGAAACCAAACTTCAGGGAGTGTGAACCACGCACCCAACTAAAATTCTCCGTGAGCTCGAAATTCGTTCCCGAGCCCAGGAAATTAGGGACTTGGCCTGCCGCGCTCAGGCCGGATACCGAGACAATCGGATATGTAGGAATCCCGGAAACAGTGATCCCCTGAAGTCCCACCTGCTGCAGGAGTTCACTGCCCATGATCCCGCTCTCGATGAAGTTGTGATCACGCGTGTAACCCGCACGCAGCTCGTTCAGAAGGTCAGGAGTGAACGTATGCGTCCAGGAAATGGCTGCTGAACTCGCCGTGCGCAGCGAGGCGCGCCGTCCCAGAGGCGGAATCGCATTCTTGACGTAAGCATTGAGCGGCATGCGGCTGTAGCTGAAGCGTCCGAACAACGTGTCACGAACGCTGAAGTTATGGTCAATGCGGGCGTCAACCTTGTCGAAGATAGTCACGCCATTGATCCCAGGGCGCGGCATATTGCGGAAGTTGCCCGCTTCCTGGGTGGGTGGCCCGTAGTTGGGATATGGGAAATAGATGGCCGCAAGCTTTTGCGAGACTGGGCTTATCATGGCGGCAGGAATGCGGTTGCCGGCGAAGGTAGCTCCGATATAGGGATTGACGAGCTGCCGGGAGAGCCCGCTGAAATCGCCATCCCGCCATGCCGCTGGGGGAACGTTCATGGTGTTAATCACTTCCGTGGCCTCGCGCGACCCCTCGTAGGCGCCAAAAAAGAAAGTCTTGTTCTTCGTGATAGGCCCGCCCAGGCTGGCTCCAAAATTGTTGTAGACACGGAACGGCACAGTCTTGGAAAAGAAATCGCGGGCATTCAGGCTGCTGCCGTTGTAATCCTCAAAGACGCTGCCATGAAATTCGTTGGCGCCCGATTTGCTGACCATGGTCATTTGCACCGGCCGGCTAAACTCGGCTGGAGCCGCAGCCAGCTGCACGCTTAATTCCGTGGTGGCCTCCATGCCCGTCGTTACCGTGCTGCCCCCCACGGCGTTCTCGTAAGACATCACCGTAATGCCATCCACTGTCGGCTGCGTATCCGCGTAGCGCGAGCCGTTGGCAATGAAGAACGGTTCGTGGCCAATTCCATTGTTGTAGGACGCATATCCCCAGAGACCCTGGTCTCCCTTCTGGCGCGTGATGACGGGCAATTGCTTCAGTTGCGATGAAGGCATTACGTTATTGAGGGTGGCCGTCTGCGTGTTCACCTCGGCGCCAACTGCGCCGGTAACCTCCACGGTGGTAGCGATGGGGCTTACGGCAAGCATGGCATCAACATTGATAACCTGGTTAGCCGCCAAATGCATGCCGGTTCGTTTGTAGCTCCGGAACCCGGCTTTTTCGACGAAGACGGTGTAGACGCCCAGATCGAGGTTCGCAACCACATACACGCCCGTGTTACCGGTCGTGACCCGGCGTCGCGTGCCTGTTGTCTCGTTAATGACGCTGACATCGGCCGCGGCGATCATCGCGCCGCTGGCGTCGGTGACGGTTCCGGTAATGGTGCCGAATGTCGTTTGTGCCTCCGCTGAGAAAATCCCAACAAGAAGAAGGACAACGGCAACCGCCTTCAGACGTGTCCTGCCATGCGGTGGAAGCACCATGTGTGCTATCCGTTATCCCTTCTCGGCCCCTTTGCGTCCAGCACCTCGCGGATCTTCGCCGCCAGCGCTTTCAGCGTGAAGGGCTTGTGCAGAAACCGGCTGCCCAGTTCGGCCAGCCCGTGCTGCATCACCGTGTTCTCGGCGTAGCCGGAAACGTAAAGCACCTTCAGGCCAGGCCGCTGTTTGACCAGCTGCTCCCCCAGTTCGCTGCCGCTC
>DASSJE010000154.1:0-4246 GCA_035691365.1 Terriglobia bacterium | reverse complement strand
CAACCCTGCAGAATGGCCACGCGTGTGGCGACCAGTTCCTTGTACCAGCCCGAAAGCGCGCCATCGCCCAGCAGCGGCTTGAGGAAGGCCGCGATGCCCAGCGCCAGCGCCGGCGTGTGGGCAACCGTCTTGAACATGTTGGGCACTACTCCGCGCTGTTCCAGCAGCACGTCGTAGAGCTTGCCAACTTCCTCCGGCACCTGGTTGCGCTCCAGCATGGGGATGCGCGGATTGTGGCCCTTCATCAGAACGCGTACCTCAGGGAGAACTGTATCAGACGCGGCGTGCCGGCCGTGGAGGTAATGTGCCCAAAGCTGGCGGTGTTCTCGATATCGGTGAACGACGGCGCGTTGAACGACGGATGGTTCCACAGGTTAAAGAAATCGGCTCCGAAACGCACCGACTGCCCTTCGGTGATCCGGAACATTTTGGTGAGCGAAAAGTCCCAGTTCTGCTGGAAAGGACCACGGTAGATATTGCGCCCCAGATTGCCATAGCCCGTGGATACACCGTCAGCAGCAAAAGGCACCAACGGAACTGGCGAGAACGCCGATAGCTTGACGTAATTGTCCAGGCGTTGTTCCACCCCGCCGCTGGTTAGGGCGCTGGCCACGGTCGCCCCTGGCGCCAGATCGGCTGTGGTGGTATTGGGACTGCTTAAGGAATAGGCGGCACCTCCCGCCGAGTCAATAATGGTAAACGGTACCCCCGATTGGAAGGTCACAACTCCGCTGAGCGACCAGTTGTTCAGCAAACCACCACGGAGACCCTTCGCCGACGAAAATGCCGGCAGATCCCAAACGTAGCTGATGACCAGACGATGCGTGCGGTCGAAGTCGGATAGTCCCCGGGAATCCACCAGGCTCGTTTGATCGTTAATGGCGGTATTGAACGCGGTGTTGCCCGAGGAGGTTGCATCCGTTGATTTGGAGAAGGTATACGCGGTCTGCAGGTATACGCCTTTGGAAATGTGGTGAGTCAGGCTCGCTTGCAGCGAGTGATAGTGAGAATAGGCGTCATTGGCGAACAACTGGTAACCCGAAGGCGCCAGTCCAGGAGCGGGTGAGCGCGCATTGGCGTTGGTGATGGTGTTCTCGGTGATCACGGCTTTAGTGCCGTCGGGGTTGGTCAGCACGATCGGATTTTGAGGACTGGCCAACCTGGCCTGAATATTGTCGCGGGTTTCGCGCAGGTGCGTGCCCTTGGTGCCCACATAACCCAGCTCCAGAATCCAATCGTGCTTGAGTTCGCGCTGCAAGGTCAGATTCCACTGCTGCGTGTTGGGCGTGACAAAGTGCCGGGGCACTTCCAGACCAAACAGGTTAATGGTATTGCCGCTGTAAGTGGGACACTGCGTCGTGTCAGCCGTGGGCAATCCGCTAGAGCAATTCACGAACCCAAGGAAATTGGAATATACCGGGACATAAGCTGGATCAATCACCCCGCCCTTTGGCAGTTTGCCCGGCCCGGTGGCAAACAGAGTTGCCATGGTGCCCGGGGGGCCGGCGGCAAAGGTGATGGGCAGGATGGGGGTGGTGAAGGAAAGCTGGTCAATAGTACCGACATCCTCGCGGACGTAGAAAATGCCATAGCCAGCGCGGATGGCAGTAGTGTGGTGTCCACCGACATCATAGGCGAACCCGATCCGCGGCCCCCAGTTGCGCGCATAGTTGTTCAGCATTGTGGTGGGGCTGGCGTTGCCGGTGAAGCCCGGAATGTGCAGGCTATTCACCCCGGAAGGATAGATGAAAGGACTCTGCCCCTGTAAGGTGAGCGCCGAAACCGTGTTGCCGATGTGATTCAGATTGTCGCGCACGGCGCCGGTTATTTCCAGCCGCAGCCCGGCGTTTAAGGTGAAATTAGGGGTAATGCTGACGTCGTCCTGCCCGAAGAGAGCGTAATCGTTAATCCGGTACTCGTGATTCGATACGCCACTGCCCCCAAAGGAAAAGAAAGGAGCGCCCAGGAGAAGGTTCTGGAAATCGGAGCAACCGCCGCCCCCGGGGCATACGGAAGCCGGCAATCCTCCGGGGGCCTGTGCCGAAGGCGCAAAGAACAACTCTCCGTTGAATGTCTGGGGAAAGTTCTTATCCAACCCCACTCGGTCGTATTCTCCGCCGAAGCGCAGCCGGTGTTTGCCCTTGGTCCAGCTCACCGTGTCCAGCCAGGTGTAATTGTTCTGTAGCTGGCTCTGATCGGCTCCCGGCGTTGGCCCAATCTGGTAGGTGGAGAGCGTGAACTTGTAAATGGTTTTATACAGGTTGCTGTTGGGCCGATCGATGCCCAGCTGGTCAACGGTGACGATGGGGGTATTGATAGCGTCGTTGTTGATGTGCACAAAGCCAAATCGCAGCTCATTCAGCAATTGCGGCGTGAACAGATGGGTTTCCGCCAGACTGAAGAAGCGATCATGCACCGGCATGTCCAGCGGGAAATTCAGATCGGTGGGACTGATCGTGCCGCCCAGTGTGGCCGTGAGTCCGCCGGCCCCGAACGGCAGCAAGGATTCAAAATCGGAAAAGAAGAAGCGTTCCGCGAGGTGGTCTTTCCCGCCGCGGAATTCGCGGTCCCAGTTGGCGGTGAACTGGTCGTCGGTGTACTTGCCGGGATGACTGATGGTTAATTGGCCGTTGGGGACTGACGGGATGAGCCAGCCGCCTCCGGCGCCGCCAAACTGATCGCTCTTGATGTTCAGCAGCTTCAGTGCGACAGGATCAATCAAGCTGGCATTCTGTGGCCCGCCCAAGAACGCAGTGGCCAGAGAAGATGCTGACCGGTCCGTGGGCAGCGACGGGATGATTGTACTGATGATGGTTCCCGTCGAAAGGCCGCTGCGCTGCCGCGTGCCCTGGTAGTTGACGAAGAAGAAGCCCAGTTTGCCTTCCTTGCCCACCGGGCCTCCAAGACTCCCGCCGAAAATGTTCTGCTTCACTACCGGGCGGGGCTGGTTCCGGCTCTTGAGGAAGAATTCATTAGCATTCAGCGCATCATTGCGAAAGAACTCGAACAGATCGCCGTGGAAACGGAGGCTACCACCCTTCAGAATGGCGTTGATATTCCCTCCTCCATTGCGTCCTTGAGTGGCGTCGTAGAGGCTGGTCTGTACCTTAAATTCCTGCACCACATCGGGACTGGGCAGCGGAGTATTGGTCAACTCGGCGACGTTGTAGTCGGTAGCGCTGATGCCCTCAATCAGGTAGTTGTTATTGTCCTCGCGTTGGCCGTTTACTTCGATGCGAACGTCTCCACGGCCCAGGGAAGCGGAGGCATTCAACGCGCTGTTGGTTCCCGCGGATAAGGTCAGTAACTGCTGAAAGTTCTGCGTCGCCAGCGGCAGGCTGCGAATCGTGTTCGCCTCGATTGACTGCCCCGTGGTGGCCGCCGTGGTCTCCACTGTCTCCACCTCGCCCTGCACCTGGACCTCCTGCCTCACAGTCTGGGGCACCAGCTTGGCGGTCATGCGCGTGGTCTCGGTAATGCGCACATCCACGCCGTTGACCGTGCCCTGGGCAAAGCCGGGGGCGCTCACTGTGACGTCATAGGTGGCCACGGGGAGAAGAAGCGCGGTGAAGGCGCCGCCGGCGTCGGTCTTAAGTGTGCGGGCCACCTGGCCGGTGGCGTGGTTGACGATCCTCACGCTGGCGCCCGGCACCACCGCGCCGCTGGGATCCATCACCTGCCCTGTGATGGCGCCGGTAGCGCCGCCTTGCGCCCATACCATTGCCCCGAGCAATGCCGGCAATAATGCCAGACCCACAACCCTGAGAATCGTCCGCATGTTGCACCTCTTCCCTGAAAGTCGCTCCCGCCGGGAGCCCTTGCGTTTGGCGCGGCGTCCACAACCGGCATCCTGGGATCCCGATCAGCGATGCCGCGCGAAACAACTCGAAAAGATGTGAAAGTCCCAGGGAAAGGACAAGCCCTGGGAATGGCGAGAAGTTTACAGCAATTCAGCAAGCTTCGAAAGGGTATGGGCGGGAAATGCGGGGGGCTGGCAGCTAGTAGTTGTAGTTAGTAGATGGATGAAGCTGCTGCCGTTGCGATTTTCAACAGAACGTGAATTGACATCGGCGACCAACTACTAACTACCAGATACTAGCTGCCTTAATCTAGCTCGTTCCCTTATAGCTGCCGCCATCCACCAGCAACGTTTGTCCCGTGATATAGGAGGCGCGCTCCGAGGCCAGCCACACCACCGCATCGGCGAATTCATCCGGCTGCCCCACGCGTTTCACGGCGGTGTCTG
>DASSJE010000153.1:0-4429 GCA_035691365.1 Terriglobia bacterium | reverse complement strand
TCTGGCGTCCACGCGTTCAGCCCGGCACCGGGTCCTTTCTACTTCCTACTTCCTATTTCCTGATCTGCTTCCCCGGCTTGCATCGACCGCGCACGGCGCTACGTTTCGAGGTCGATCTCCATATGCTCGTAGTCTATGGTTATGCGCTTGAATCGGCACATCACGTCCTGGCCCAAAATTCCTTCCAGCCATTCACCTGGCGCGAGGGTCACATTCAGTTCCACAAGCGCGTTTGTCCGCAGAGTAACCGGCACCATGCGAATGTGCCGGGAGCCCAGTTTCAAATCAATCGATTTAGGTTCGCCCTGCAGCGCCGTGCCGTTCGCTCCTGTGTCGAAAATCAGGCGCAGCGGCCCTTTGCTGGAAGGAATGTCGCAGACGATTAATCCATCCACAAAATGGAATGGAATCTGGATCAGGTGTTTTGGCGGGGCTGCAACAAGCATTCCGCGCTTGCGCTGATGATCAGGCGGCGACATCGCGTAGCCGGCCTGGCCATCCGCAACGTTTTCCGCCGGTCCCTGTTCCCCATCCTCGCGCGCCGGGCTCTCGCCGGGTTTTAGCAGCCTTGCAGTGTAGGCATTCAGCCACTTGTCGAGCGCGACCCGCTGAGCGGGCGTCAGGTTTGCCACGCCCGTCGAGGCAAGTTCCGCGGGCTGCATCACCCGGTCCATCGAAAGCAGAAGCAGTCCACTCGTTCCCCGGCCCGGCAATGCCCGGACAACCGCAAGGAACGCTGCAACGATTAGCACAGGCAGCCAGACTTTGAGCCTTGGTTTGAGGTGTAGCCGCCGTATTATCCTGGAGGTAACATTTCCTGATTCGTGGCCATGAGGTTCCATCGCTCCTCCTCTGCGACAGAGTAAATCAACGCAAGGTCATCCCGCGGCTGAGAGCGGGCCGCGCGCAGGCCTGCCTTCCACCAACTGCGGCGAACGATGGGGTCTTGTAGCGGCGGGCTCCAGCCCGGCACTTTCAATCTGTGAATTAAACTCCCCAAAAGTGAAGGAACAGCCCCGCGCTACCTGGCGCGCGTCGGGCGTTCGCCGCAACAACGATGCCCACTGTATACCACCCGCACATTTCAATTGCAAGGCAAATGCCGCGCACTCGTGGCGCCGGACGCCCATGCCACGGGTCAATACTTTGAAGCTGCGCTGGCGGGGGATTTGGCAATTACATATCGGCGGCTGTCAGCTTTGCGAAAAGGGGTTCAGGAACCGCCGGGGCCGAGCGCTGAGTTACAATGAACAGATGCGCTTTTGCAGAGTTGTTATGGCGTTCACCGAAACCAATCGCCGGCGGCGGAAATCGACGCAGCCATTCCCAAATGGCCGTTTGAATCAGGCGAAGGACACGAGATATGAATTTCACCGTGCAGGGCGCACCCTCTTTGCGAGCGAAAGCGAAAAGATGAAATGAAGAACATACGATTGACCGTCCACGCCAAGGAGCAATGCGCTGAACGTGGGGCGAGCGAAGCCGAAGTTCGTGAAGCCATCGAACACGGCCTTCGCGAGTCTGCGAAGAAGGGACGGGCGATGTATAGGCTGAACCTGCCTTATCGCGCCAGGTGGCAGGGAAAGTCCTACGCCATCAAGCAAGTTGCGCCCGTGGTGGCGGAAGAGGAAAATGAAATCGTGGTGGTCACCGTTTACACTTTTTATTTTTGAAGGGAGAGAGCATGAGGATCAGCTATGACGGCGAAGTAGACGCCCTCTACATCCGATTATTGGAGGGGGAACACCAGTGCCGGACTTTGCGCCTCACGGATGAAGTCAGCCTTAACATCGGCGAAGGTGAGGCGGTGGTCGGCATCGAAATCCTGGACGCCAAGGAAGTTCTCGGAAAGGGGGAAATTCCCAGGGTTGTCCTGGAGAACCTTTCGGCCGTGGCGGGATGAATCCGGGCCATCGGCCGGAGCCCAGCCGCTGGACGGAAGATTTTTTGAGGAGAAAGACATGACGGGAAGGCGGGGCGTGAAGTTCGTGCACGAAGGGAAGTACGCCGCCGATGTCAAGGTCGAGTGGCTCGAATCGGAAACCGGCTGGCCGCCGTATTTGTCCCTGCAGGACGCGCAGAAACTCGATGAAGTGCGCGAAGCCCTGCGGCGGGGCGACATCCAGAAAGCCGGGCAACTCGCCCGCATTTACCAGCTTACTCCCCTCCACATCTGAGCCTGCCTTATCTGCGCCGGCGGGTTAGTGCCTGCTTGAAGCTGTTGTCCTGGCACCCACGCACTACGCCATGTGGCGGCGTGAAGCCGCCGCTACAGTCTAATTGCAGGAAAGGCGGCGAACCCCACAAACGAAAGTCAGCGCTACCCTGCTTCACAAAAAGCCGCAGAGTTACAGAACAACTCTACGCTACCCGCGCCCGCCCATGGGCGGGACGCCCATGCCACACACTTTGGAGTGCGGCAGCAGAGCTGCCGCCTTGTTCGGTTCCACGGCGGTAGCTGGCGCGACCGCACTCCAAGAAAAGCCGCAGAGTTACAGAACAACTCTACGCTACCCCTCCGACAGAAAGCGCCAGGTTTGCGGGGCGAGGCGGCGGGCGGCGGGGTTTTCAGTCAGGGATTGCTTCAAGGCGGTCAGATCGTCCGGCACATCGATGTCGGGGCAAGGGTCGAGCACCGAGCAGGAGAAGCCGTGGCCGAGCAGGCGGGCGAGCGTATCGTAAAAAGCAAACTCGGTGCCCATGCGAACGCCGTTGAAAAGGCCGGGGCGGCTGCGGCGAAGTCCGACAAGGTAGTAGCCGCCGTCGGGACAGGGACCGAGCACGGCGTCTGTGGTGCGCAGTTCTTCGAGCGCCAGGCGCAGCAATCGAGCTGAAAGCAGCGGCGAGTCGGTCCCAAGCACCACCACCCGCGAATGATGCCTGAGCAGTTGGGTGAAGGCGCGCTCGAGCCGCTGCGCGAGGCCGCTGCCCTGCTGCCGCCGGGAGACGAAAATGGGCGGAACGATTTCCTTTGGCAGGGGTCCGCCTGCCGTAAACACGTAGCGCGCGGAATTTCCCTTGAACTTTGCGACCTTGCCGAGCGTGTCGGAAACCAGCGCCCGGTGAAACTCCGCCGCCCCGTCCGGCCCCAGGGCGGGAACCAGCCGCGTTTTGGTTTCTCCTTTGACGATTGCGCGGGCAAAGACCGCCACGGCGGAAGTGGAGTAAACCGTGACGGACGTTCGAACCCTTCGGCCCGGCCCCACGGCCCTGGTCATGGCCAAGGATTTTCGCGCTCCAGCCGTGAGCGCGCCCGAGGTTTTTCCTTGCCGCGGCCTGGCCGGCGTCAGTTTCAGCTTTGCGGGGAACTTTTTGCGGGTGGAATGAGCGGGATTTTTGGGCAATGGAGTTGTGTTTGGGGCCTAGCTATTTTGCCCGGTCGTTCCATGGCTCTTGCGCATCGGGAAAATTAACGGCCGGGCCTGTAAATTACACTTGGTGTCCAGTGTCTCAAATGCGTTAAAAAATCCCAGCACCGCGCGCCGTCATCCCGAGGGCAGGCGCTTTTCCCGGCCCGAGGGATCTGCTTTTTCTTCCCGTAATTACCAGGCACACGCAGATTCCTCGCGGAGTTTATCCTGAGCCCCCTTCACTTCGTTCAGGGACGTTCACGAGTGGAGGGCGAACGGGCTCGGAATGACATTCCCTCGTGTTGAGCCGTATAACGAACTTCTGACTCAGGGCACTGGCAGTCTGCTAAATACTCGTTTGGGCGGCTGCAGCGGCGAGTTTGCCCCGTCCTGCACCGTCTGGTGCAGGACCCCGCCAAAACTCGAACATTCTAACACATGAATGGCGGCATAAAGCCGCCGTTACGCGTTTTCAAGCGGCATAGAGCCGCGAGGCGTTTTGAGGCAAGGTGCTAAATGAACATCTGCTCGTCTTGCGGAACGTCGCTTGTGCGCGGGCCGCGACGCCGGGAAAGGAAGAAATCGAGCCCCGCCTGGATGCCTTTGAGAACGGCCGAGGCTTCCGAGACGGGACCGATGATGTTCCGCTGGACCGTGGTGGTGGTCTTGTCAACTTTCTCGAGCACGTCAGTGATGGTCTGGTCAACGCGAATCACCTGCAGCCGGAAGCGCTCCAGGAGATCGTCGAGCACCTCATCGACGCTGCCGGAACGCTCACGCAGCACGCGGGCAACTTCCGCCAGGTCGGCGGTGACGGAGCGGACGGGGTCACGGGAATCCGCCACGATTTCCGCAAGGGAGTCCGCCAAGGGATTGATGTGGCTGCTGATTTCGGTGCGCAGGTTTGACACCTCTCCTTGCATGCGCTCCACAACCTTATACAGCCCGAACATGGCGAGGCCTTGCAGGACAAGGGCTGCGGCGGCGATGACTATGAAAATCGTCAGCACAATGTCAAGGACCATATGCTACTCTCGGCCGCCTGGGCCACTGGCAAAGAGGGGTGCTACTGAGCCTCC
>DASSJE010000152.1:0-4245 GCA_035691365.1 Terriglobia bacterium | reverse complement strand
TGGCGGTGGACCTGCGGGTGCTCGAGTACAAGGGGCTGAGTCAAACCAGCCCGCTGGATGTAACGGCAGCGGCGGTGGGCAGCAGCACTACGGCCAGCAGCGGCTCGGCCACCACCACCTCGGCCAACGAACTCATCTTCGGCGCCGATACCATTGCCACCGGCACGCCGGGGCCGGGCGCGGGCTTCACTACCCGCATCATCACCTCGCCCGATTCCGATATTGCCGAGGACAAGATTGTTTCCACCACTGGCTCTTATTCCGCCACTGCGCCCGTCTCGCCCAGCGGCTACTGGGTGATGCAGATGGCGACCTTTAAGCAGTAAGAACATCTGGTGCGACGACGGAATTCGGGGGGTAGCCGGCGTTCTACAAGAGTGCGCCTTGTGGGCTACCCCGCGTGACACCTGGCTTGAAAGCACCCTGAACCGGGCTTATGATTCCGGCGGCAAACGTCCGGCAGAAGCCAATATGGCTATTCAAATTGAGACCAGAGAAGTCGGTCGCATCGTGGTTGTGGATATTGTCGGAAGGATGACGTTGAATGACGGCCGCACGCGGCTGCGCGACCTTGTCCACGTCTTCACCGGCAATGGCCGCCGGAAGTTCCTGATCAATCTCGCCGGCGTGGACTTCGTGGACAGCGATGGGCTGGGCGAACTGACCCGCTGCTACAGCATCGTCCGGCAGGTGGGCGGCGAGATGAAGCTGGTCCACGTACATCAGCGGGTGCAAGCCCTGTTGGAGCTGACCCGGATCGTCAACCTCTTCGAAATCCACAGCGCCGAGCAGGCCGCGCTGAAGGCCTTTCGCTGAACCTTCCGCCAGGGCACTCCTTCGGTTGTGCAGTCGCAATAAGCCGGCTTTCGCGACATCCTTGTTGCGGCCGTTCACGGCACGTAGACGGCATTTCGTACCCAATCTTCTGCACTGGTCACACGCGGGTTGCTTCCCCTGATTGGCGGCCTTAGAATTTCGCCCCTCGCAGTGACGCGCTGGAGCGCTTACCCTTGCCAATCCTGGTCCTGTGCTGTTTTCAGCAGTCCGTTGTCGCCTTACTCGCTTCCGCGCCCTTCGGCCTTTCGGTGACGGCATTCTGGATGTATGTTTACGGGGCGGTGCTTCTAATCCTGGGCCTCATCAGGCTTCGCAAGGACCTGCCGCAGGAAAATGGCGCAGACAAGGTCATGCCGCTTGGCTGCCTGTTTTTTGCCATTCCCATGGGCGTTTTTGCTACCGAGCACTTTACCGACACAAGGGACATTGCGGCCCTGGTGCCACGCTGGATTCCGGCGCATACATTCTGGGCCTATGCGGTTGGTCTGGGCTTTCTCTGCGCAGGGCTCAGTATGGCAGTGCGGGTACAGGCGCGGCTGGCGGCGGCCCTGGTGGCAGTGACATTCCTGATTTTCGTCTGTGTGATGGACATCCCGGGCGCCTTCGCCCACCCGCACAGCAGATTTGCCTGGGCATTCGTCCTGAGAGAACTCTCCTTTGGCAGCGGCGCTTTCGCCTTCGCGCTTTCATCCTGGAGCACTCGGCCGAGGCCGCCGTCCTCCGGGCGACTCACCGCGGTACGGGCCGCTGCCCTGCCGCGACTCTCCATCGGCATCGCTTCTTTGTTTTACGGGGTGGAGCATTTTCTGCACCCGGAACATGTGCCAGGAATCCCGCTGGAAATGCTGACTCCCCCGTGGATTCCCGGACGAATTTTCGTGAGTTATTTTGTGGGCCTGGTTCTGATCTTCTCCGGCGTCTGCCTGCTGGCGAACAAGAAAGCGCGCACGGCAGCCACCTTCTTAGGGGTGACGATTCTGCTGGCCGTGTTGTGGATTTACCTGCCCATACTCGTGGCCGCGCCGCAAAGCGTGGAGGCGCTGAACTACTTCTTCGACACTCTTCTCTTCTCCGGCGCCATCCTGCTGCTGGCCAACGCTTTGCAAGCTGGAGCAGCCGTGGCGCCGGCTTACGCGAGTCAACACGCATAAACGGAGGAGCAAAGAAAGAGCCCCGCATCACCTGTCACATCTCCTCGTGACCTCCGTTACAGACAGTAGAAATGGGGCTTCTTAGCGTTGGGTATCGGGTTACAGGATTTATCATCCTGTTGCCCGATTTCGGCCCTGGTGTTTCACAAACCCTGACAGAATCTCCTCCGGAATCCATACGAAAGTCGCTTGATAGGAGGCAGTATGCGTCACTTCCATGGGGCTTTGGCGGTAATTTTGTGCTGCTCGATTCTGGCCTATGCGGAGGGAAATACTTTTACCCGGGTAAGGTACAACGGAGGATCGGTTGCGTCCAAGGTTAGTCCGAAAGACTGGGACAACACGCTGACCGTAGCTCCCGATGCTATCACGCTGCTCTTGAACGATAAGGCCCGGGTTGACATAGCTCCGAAATCGGTCACCTCGCTCAGCTATGGCCAGGAGGCGCACCGGCGGGTGGGCACCATGATCGCGCTGGCGGTGCTGGTGGCTCCGGTGGCGCTGTTTGGCCTGTTTCACAAGACGCGGCTGCATTACATCGGCATCCAGTACAAGACCCCGGACGGCAAGGCCGCCGGCATTCTCCTGCAGGGCGATAAGGGCAACTACCGCGCCATGCTGGTGGCGCTGCAGGGCGTTACCGGGGCGCCAGTTTCAGTAGCGGAAAAAGAACGGTCATTCGTTCCCGTGGGCGTGACCACGACTGTGGCCAAGGGCACGACGGAAGAATCCACGCCGCCGCCGGCTCAGGCCGGCGCGATGAGCGCACTACCCGCTAATTCCTCAGCAACCGTGAGCGTGACCACCAATCCGGATGGAGCAGATGTTTACGTGGACGGCCAGTTCAACGGCAACAGCCCAGCCACGCTGAAGCTGAAGCCGGGGAAGCACACCATCCGCGTGAGCATGACCGGCTACAGCGACTGGACCCGCGACATCTCCACCGACTCCGGCTCCAGCGTGCACCTGACGGCTACGTTGCAGAAGTAGAGCCAGTACATACAGTGGAGTGCCCTGTCGTTCACGGGTTGTGCGAGGGTGCTAAAGAGAATGCAGGGTGCCGCACCGAAATAACGCGGGGAACGTTCCGCCTGTCCCAGTTTCCGGCGCTGTTGAAGGGAGATGGTGGGCCCTCCCAGTTTATGCGAAGGGTAGAGATCAGCCGGAATGGACGGGCCACCCGTCCCGGATCGCCCGCCATCACGGACGTAGTGATCGCATTAGAGCCGCCATGTTAGGGTTCGCCGCCATGTCAGGAAAGAAGTCTCTGAAAATAACAGGGCTTTGGGCGGCTAGGACAATGAGAACAGTTGCGAGATGAGTGGGCGCCTGAAGCGCTAACGTAGAAAAATTCATTTCAGCCGACTTCACCCTCCGGGATCGGAGGGCCTGTCTGAGAGCCGAGGATGATCTTATCCCCGCTACCTTTAGGGCCTCCGTACACATCGCCTCGATTCCGTGTGGAAACACTGCCTCATCTGCTGGAGTGGATCGCCAACCTACACGACTGGGTCTTTCTACCTCCAACATCGCGATTAGTTTGGCACTGTCCAGGGTGTCGCGATTCAACTTCGTCCCCTTCTGAAACTCGGCAACGTAGGTATCGATGAGTTTGGATCGTTCTCTCCGAAGAGCAATGAACTCGCTTTCAAGAATTTCCAACGCACCGGCGAGACGTGCGAAACGGCGCTTTATTTCCTTTGGGAACAGGATCGCGGATTTGTATACGATTTCGTGTTCTATTTCAGCCCAGGCGTGTTCGAGTATGCTCCGAACCTGAATTTCAAACCACATTCCGCGAATCGGGGCAAATGCTGGGGACCTTGCCCACCTCCCCTTGGTCCGTGCTATGAGATGCACGGACAAATACCCAAATTCCTTAAGGTCTAATTTCGTCCTCTTGTCCTCGGACTTGTGCTGATTTATTTCTAGTTCGTGCAGCAGCAGTTGCACGACACCAGGAATGTCATTCTCGAAGAATGTAATTACCCGGACGCCAACTATGTCGGTCAACTGCTGACCCGGTTGCCGATATCTCTTCCTCCTTAGCTTCAATCTCAGAGACTCTGGTTTCTTACATCTGGAGGTTATCAGGTGGATTTGCACGTGCGAACTGGACAGAATGGCCCGGATCAGCTTCCTGGCAGCTGTGGCAGCTTTCTTGTAACGGGGTAGATTTCGCTCGTAGTTTCTTACGAAACGAGCGGTTATCGAGCGGATCGTTCTGGCCATTTACGCTTGACCGAGCAGGGATTCC
>DASSJE010000151.1:0-2353 GCA_035691365.1 Terriglobia bacterium | reverse complement strand
AGCGCTGGAACTTCGGGTGGACTTCTTCAACCTGTTCAACCATCCTGAGTTCAACAATCCTGATACCAACATCGGCAGCTCGACCTTTGGGGAAGTCGTATCCACGGCTGATCCAAGAATCATCCAGTTTGCCGCGAGGTTCAGCTTCTAGAATCCGCTGTAAATAATCAGGCCGGGCCTTTTATGGTCCGGCCTTTTTCTGTGGATTACAGCCGCAGATCAAAACCATTGGGCCGCGAATCCGCTACGGCGTATGGCAATATTGAAGTCAGCTTCCGGCAACTCCTGAAGAGCCGCTTTATGGTACCAGCGCAGGGCTTCCTCTTTGTCGCGTGGGACGCCGCGACCTGCACTGTACAGGGTGCCGAGGGCATTCTGGCCGCGGGCGTTTCCCTGGTCCGCGGATTTGCGATACCACGTGGCGGCTGTTTCGTCATTCTGTGGGATGCCCTTGCCATCCTCATAAGCCAGGCCGAGCTCGAACTGAGCCTGCGAATCGCCCGCCCGAGCCTTTTGCAGGAGGTCACTCAGATCGGAAGATGGGTTCGCTTGCGCGGAGACGACGCAGGAGAAAATGAAAATGAGCACGAAGCAAGAGAAATTCAGCATAGAAGGACTCCCAGCGGCAGCAGTTCTCGAAGGCCTATAGTTGAGTTTCTTTTAACGACGCTTATAATAAACTCATTAGGTTTCGACCGCTCTCGGCCTACGGAATACCTGGCCATTGCGGCGGCTCCTTGCGGAATTGGCGAGGACAAGGGCCCATGGCGGAAACGCCGGAGCCTCCCGTGTTAACGCTCCAGATAGCGCATAAGCGGCGCAAACGGAAGCGTGAAGCACCTTGGAAAGGAACCAGGGGTGAATACCCTCTCTTCCTGTTTGTCCTCCTTAAGAGCTTTAAGTCACATCAGCATGCGGCTGCGCGACAAACACGGTCGTTTTATCACTGATCTCCGGATCAGCATCACCGACCGGTGCAACTACAAATGCGTTTACTGCCGCACGGGAAATGAAGGCGCGCTCTACTCTGACCTGCCACTCGGCGACTACCTGCGCCTGGCGCGAATTTTTGTGGGCCTGGGCATCGAGAAAATCCGCCTTACCGGAGGAGAGCCGCTTCTGCGAGCGGGCCTCAACGATTTTGTCCGCGAGGTGGCCAAACTGCGGACGCTGGGTGGGGAAATACCCGACCTTGCTCTTACGACCAATGGACATCTGCTTTCTGACATGGCAGAGCCGCTTAAAGCCGCGGGACTCAAGCGGGTGACGGTGAGCATGGATGCCGTAGACGCCCAAAAATTCGCGCGCATTACGCGGGTGGCAAATGGCTATGAGAATGTCCTCGCAGGAATCCGCGCCGCCCGGCGCGTAGGCCTGGATCCGGTAAAGGTGAATTGCGTGCTGCTGCGCGGGTTCAATGAAGATCAGATTGCGGAATTTGCCAGGTTCTCGCGGCAGGAAGGCGTGGTGGTGCGTTTCATCGAGTTTATGCCGCTGGAAGAGGACCGCGTGTGGTCGCCGGAGGTGGTGGTCAGGATGGATGAGATTCTGGAGGCCCTGAACCGGTTTCGTCCAGTGCGGCAGCTTCCCAACGCGCCCAGCGAGACTGCGCGCCGCTACACGTTTGATGATGGCGTGGGCGAGATCGGGATTATCGCACCGGTATCACATCCTTTCTGCGGCCACTGCTCCCGCATACGATTGACCTCGGATGGCAAGATCAGGACGTGTCTCTTCTCCCTTCTCGACCATGATCTGGCAGGACGCATGTATGCCGGCGCCAGCGACGAAGAACTGGCGAGCTACATTCGTTCCGTAGTGGAAAAGAAGGAAGCCCGGCATCATATTGGCGAGCCAGGATTCGTGAAACCCTCGCGCAGCATGGTACACATCGGGGGCTAG
This sequence comes from Terriglobia bacterium, assembly GCA_035691365.1. Taxonomy (GTDB): domain Bacteria; phylum Acidobacteriota; class Terriglobia; order UBA7540; family UBA7540; genus SCRD01. The sequence goes on along the minus strand of DASSJE010000151.1, from coordinate 451 downwards.
GCCAAGAGATCGGTTCATCGGGTCACCACCACCCCGCCAAGCGCAACAGCGGCGCTCGTCGGGGGCCCCGGTCATCGGGTCATCGGAATCGCAGTGAGCCGGGGTCTGCATTTGAGCTTTCGACCATTGGGATTATTCCTTCCGTGTGCTTCTCTTGAGGTTCGTTGAGCGGATTTCCGGTGTGATCCGGGAAAATCAATGATAAATTTTGCTGAGTAGCGGCTTTTCCCACCGTTTACCTACGCGGTGGGCTAAGTAATTGTTGCTCAGTCCATGACAGCTTCGTATTTTCCTAAGCTGTTGCAAGGGCTGAAGCCTGGATTTTATAAGGGTTTTTACGGCACGGCTGAACCAGGATTATTCACCATGTTGGGCTGAAATGACAAAATACAGGAGTGGCGCAGCCTGGCGGTCAATAGTGCAAAATTAGAGCAGAGTTGAGAAGGATTTC
>DASSJE010000150.1:0-18110 GCA_035691365.1 Terriglobia bacterium | reverse complement strand
GTTAACCTAACGGGCGTTTTCCCCCTGTGCAAAACCTCTGGAAGGCAGGTCCCAAAGAAGGTCCGCCCTTGGTCGCAGTGAAGCCCAGCTCTTCATCGATCGCGCCATCATTGCAGGCAAAAGGCGCACATAGCGGGGAGTTTTTGAGGCTGCCATTCGGGCTGGTCACAAGTAGTGACATCTTTATTGACATCTTCTGTGACATATATTTATCATCTTATTTAGAATGAGGTAATTGTACGTGACACAGAACAGGTCATACGAGAAGTCGCACCCTTGGATCACTTTTCGGGTTGATCTACGGAAAGCGCCCCCCGATTTCTGGATTATGTTGGGGGAATGCCACTCCAAATGCGAACACCTTGCCGGGGTCCCGCTGTCTCCGGAAATTAACAAGAATCTGCACCAGGTTTACCTGGCAAAAGGGGTTGCAGCGACAACTGCCATTGAAGGTAACACGCTTTCTGAAAAGCAAGTCCTGGAGCATATTGAGGGGACGCTTGACCTGGCGCCCTCCCAGGACTACCTGAAAAAGGAAATCGAGAACATCATCGAGGGCTGCAACCTGATGTTGGAGGAGATCGGAACAGGAAAGCAGCCTCCCGTCAATGCCGAAAGAATAAAGCAATTAAACAGGATAGTCCTGGATGGATTGAAGCTTGCTGATCAGGAAACAATTCCTGGCGAGGTTCGCTCACATAGCGTTGGAGCGGGCAGGTATCGCGGGGCTCCTGCGAAAGACTGCGAATATCTACTCGAGAAACTGGCCGAATGGCTTAATGGTCCCGACTTCGTTGGCAAGCCCGGGACCGAGGCTATGTTCGCGATCCTGAAGGCAATCCTGGCCCATGTCTACATAGCCTGGATCCACCCGTTCGGCGACGGAAACGGGCGGACCGCTCGCCTGCTGGAGGTACAGATCCTCCTTTCCTCCGGCGTCCCTTCACCCGCCGCGCAACTGCTCAGCAATCATTACAACAAGACCCGACGCAAGTATTACGAGCAATTGGACGTAGCCCGGACTGACCTGATCGCATTCCTTTCATATGCCATCGAAGGGTTCCGCGATGAACTCCGGGAGCAAATCACTGCTGTGAAAGGCCAGCAGTTGGAAATCGCCTGGATTAACCACGTCCATAAAATGTTTCAAGGGCTCAAAGGCTTTCCGCACGATCGGCGTAAACGGCTGGCGTTGGCCTTGTCTAGCTCAGCGGAGCCGGTTCCGTTTGACAAATTGACCGAGATGTCCGCCAGAGTGGCGCTCGATTATAAAGACAGGACGTATCGAACATTGCTGAGGGACGTAAAGGCGTTGCAGAAAATGGACCTCATCAAGCGCAACGAGGAGGGACGGTGGGAAGCAAAAAGGGAGACGATCCTCGCCTTTCTACCGGTGCGTGCCAGCAAAGAGCTCAGCTGAGAACGCCCCACTGCGACCTATCCACCTGACAATGCCTGACAATGCTTGTGGACGAAACCCTTTGCCCGAGGTATGATTTTTTCACCGTTCCTGTTTGGGGCAGGACATTCTTTCGGTTGGGGGCAAGCCATGAGTACATCTTTGGGGCAAAGCATGCCGGTGGAAGGCACGCATGCGCATGTGACGCCGGAAAAGATCATGCAAATCGGGCTCGGGTTCTGGGGATCGAAAACTCTTTTGAGCGCGGCTGAGCTGGACGTGTTTACCTTTCTTGCCCAGGGGCCGCTGACCTGCGATGAACTCGCCCAGGCGGTGGGAGTGCATCCTCGCGGCGCCCGCGACTTTTTTGATGCGCTGGTCTCAATGGGCATGCTGGACCGGCACGATGGGCGCTATTCCAACACGCATGAATCCAACATCTTTCTCGACAAAAACAAGCCCAGCTACATCGGCGGAATGCTGGAAATGGCCAATGCCCGGCTTTACGGCCACTGGGGCGGGCTGACGGAAGGATTGCGGACCGGCAAACGCCAGAACGAAGCAAAGGGCAAGGAGGGAGACAGCGGATTTGCCACGCTCTACTCGGACCCGCAGCGCCTGCGCACCTTTTTGAGCGCGATGACCGGAATCAGCATCCCAACGGCCATTGCCATTGCTCGCAAGTTCCCGTGGAAAAATTACCAGACATTTGTTGACGTCGGTACGGCGCAGGGCGGGCTGGCCACTCAGGTTGCCCTGGCGCATGACCATGTGACCGGCAAAGGGTTTGATCTGCCCGTCGTCCAGCCGATTTTTGAACACTACATCCATTCTTTCGGCCTGCACCCGCGCCTGAGTTTCCACGCCGGCAACTTTTTTGAGGACCCGCTGCCGGAAGCCGACGTGCTCGTGATGGGACACATCCTGCACGACTGGAACCTGGAAGAAAAGATGATGCTGCTCTCCAAGGCCGCAAATGCCCTGCCCAAAGGCGGCTCGCTGATCGTCTATGAGGCGCTGATTGATGATGACCGCCGACAGAATACCTTTGGGCTGCTGATGAGCCTGAACATGCTGATCGAAACCCCGGGAGGGTTCGATTATACGGGAGCGGATTGCTCGGGCTGGATGAAGAAAGCGGGCTTCAGCCAAACCCGCGTGGAACACCTGGTGGGTCCGGATTCCATGGTGGTGGGAGTCAGGTAGAAGGCGCTTAGACTTTGGAATGCGCAACGCGGACGGCGGGCATGCCGTCGCTTTCTTCGAAGACTTCGATGTCGTGAAAGATATTGGGGCTTTCTTTCTTCAAGGCGTGGCAGACTTCCACGGCCAGCAGGCGGATTTCCGTGTCGGCATGGGGCGAGCCGCGCAGTTCCAGGAAATGCCTCCAGGCGCGGGCGTTGCCGGTGACAAATATTTTGGTTTCGGTGGCATTGGGCAGAACCGAGCGTGCCGCCTGTCGCGCCCATTTGCGGCGGTCGCGGGGCGGCATATCCGGCTGCTTTTCCTGGACATACTGGCTGGTGGCTTCCGCCAGATCGGCGTACGCCTTGCGGACCAGGTCAATCGTCTGCTGCCATTTCTCGCGCAGTTCCTGGTTTTCCTGGTAGAGCGGCGGCACTACATAGCACGCGTCGCCTTCATCCACGTAACGCTGCGAGAGCTGCGAATAGCCAAACCCGGCGCGATGGCGCACCAGCTCGTGCGTGAGCGAGCGGCTGACCCCTGTGATCAGCAGGTTCCACACGGCGTGTTCCAGCACGCTGCCGTGTTTGGAAGTGAGAATATTGTCGAGATATTCCTCGTTGGTCTTGCGCCCTTTGCCGAACGACATGTAGCAGGTGCGGCCGGCGATTTCAGCCAGGACCTCCGCGGCGGCTTGCGTGTCGGTTGCGAAGTGGACGCCCTCGTCTTCGAGAAAGCGGTCGAGTTCTTCAGGCACCACAGCCTGGCGTCCCAGGACGTAGACTTTAGGCCGCGTGATGTACGGGTCGAGCGATGGGTTGGTGGCCAACAGCTTTCTCTGCTATCCCCCGCACCGTCCGGCACGGGGCCCTGCCGATTCTGATTTCGGGATCTGCTTGAAACCCAGGAGGATCCAGGCCTTGAACGGGCGCGCCGCTATTTCCCGGCCTTGGAACCTTTGGCCTCGGCGGCTTCCGCCTTGCTCTTGCGAAAATTCGCGTATTTCTTCTGGAACCGCTCCACCCTTCCGGCGCTGTCAACCAGCTTCTGTTTGCCGGTGAAAAAGGGATGGCAATTCGAACAAATTTCCACGTGCAGCACGTTGTCCTTGTAGGTCGAGCGCGTCTGGAACGAGCTTCCACATGCGCAAACAACCTGGACCTCGTGATAATCAGGATGTATATCGGTTTTCATGGAACTCCTTGCAGGCTGCTTCAAAACATTCAATTATAACGTTCGCGGATGAAACTTTCAATTGCGAATCTCCATCCGGTTCCGGACGGCGGACCCGGCTTGCTTTTGCGCCACAAAAACTGAATACTAAGAAATGAGGGTCGGCGAACGGCCCTCGGGGCAAAAGGTCCTCAACTGAAAGGGAGATTTATGAAAAAGGCGACGTTTGGGGCGGGGTGCTTCTGGGGCGTGGAGGCCGCGTTCCGCCAACTCAAGGGCGTGAGCGCGACGGCGGTTGGATACATGGGCGGGACGCTGCAGAATCCGAGTTACCAGGACGTCTGCACGGACAAGACCGGCCACGCGGAGGTGGTGCAAGTTGATTTCGACCCTGCGGCGGTTTCTTACGACGAGCTCCTGCGGGTCTTCTGGCAGAACCATAACCCCACCACGATGAACCGCCAGGGGCCGGACTTCGGCACGCAGTACCGCTCCGTGATTTTCTTCCACGGCCCGGAACAGGAAGCGACGGCGCGCGCATCGAAGGCGGAACTGGAAAAGTCCGGGGCTTACAGCCGGCCGATCGTCACCGAGATTGTTCCGGCGCAGGATTTCTGGCGCGCGGAAGATTATCACCAGCAGTACCTTGAAAAGCGCGGGCTGTCCCACTGCTCAACGCCGTAATGGATTCCCGGGGCGCTCAATCCAAAATGGAAAATGACGAGGCGGGGCTCTGCGCCGCATGCGTCCACGTGCGGCTGGTGCGCAGCGGCCGCGGGTCCGCGTTTTACCTGTGCCGCCGCTCTGAAAGCGATCCGCGGTTTGCCCGCTATCCGCGCCTGCCGGTGGTCCAATGCGCGGGGTTTGAACGCAATGCGGAATTATCCACGAAATAAGCGTTGAAGCTCAGCAAGCTCTTCACGCCACCCACCACAGCCACAGCAGGCCAAAGCCAAGCGTCAGCAAGGTGACCGGAAGCCCCACCCGGAAGTAATCGCGAAAGCTGATGTGAACTTCCGGCCGGGCACGCTCGACAACAATAATGTTCGCCACCGAGCCGGTGATGGTGAGGTTGCCCGCCAGCGTGCTGGCCATTGCCAGGACCAGCCATCCCATGCGCGGGTGCGTGAAAGCCGGGATAAGAGATTTCAGCAGCATGACGGCTGGAACGTTGCTCACCAGGTTCGACAGGCCGGCCGCAACCACCGTCAAAACTCCCGGATTCTGGATGTTCCATGTCCGCGTGAAACTCATGAGCAGGTCCGCCAGCCCTGCCTTCTCTGCTCCGCCCACAATGACAAAAAGTCCCACAAAAAACACCAGAATGCCCCAGTCGACCTGCCGGTAGGCTTGTTCGGGATCGCGCGTGCGGGTGATCAGCATCATCGCTGCCCCCAGGGCCGCCATCATTGCCGGCGGGACGCCTGCCAGAAAGCCCGCAAGGACAGCGAGGATAACAATTCCCGGCTTGATCAGAGGCGCGCGGTCACTGGCAAAAGGCGTGATGGCAGTTGCCGGGGCAGGGTCCTTCACCCCGCCGCGCGAGAAGGCGAAGTGGAGCACCAGCCAGTCGAGCAGCAATCCCACAATCGCCACCGGAGCAAGATTCAGCAGAAAGGAACTGTACCCGATGCCCGAAAGTGACCCGATCAGCATATTCTGCGGATTGCCGGTGATGCTGGCCACGCTGCCGATGTTTGACGCTGTCGCGACGGCAAGCAGATACGGAAGTGGTTTGGTTTCAAGCCTCCTGGTGGCGGACAGCACAAAGGGAACCATCGCCAGGCAGATGATGTCGTTGACAAAAAATGCCGAGAGCAGCCCGCACGTGAAAATAACCGCCGGCAGCAGGTGACGCGGCTTGAGCTTCATCAGGACCAGATCGGTAATCCACTCAAAAAAACCTGCCAGCCGAAGGCAGCCGACAATCAGCATCATTGAGAACAGCAGCACGATGGTGCCGAAATCTATGAAATGAAGCACATCCTCCGGCAAAACCACCCGAAAGGCGACCATCAGCACCGCGCCGATGATGGCGGCGCCGGGACGACCGATCTTCATGCCTGGAAATTTGCCTATGGCAAAGACCAGATAGCTGCCCAGAAAAACCGCATAGGCCGCAAAAATTTTGATTTCGGGAAGAACCGCGGGGGAAAGATGAGGCATAAAGTGAAGGCGACGGGTAAATGCGCTCCTTTAATGTGCATCGCGGACCTTGAGGTCACCGCCTGGGACTTCTATTTTCATCGAAAAACCGCCCCAGCGCGAGGACATTGTGCTCGCAATCGCGCAGCCCAGCCGGTGGCGGCGTTTGAAAAGTTTCCCATCCTTCCCGATCGGCGGCGGGCCGCCGCCCTCTAAGCGCTGGTTTGGGGGCGGAAACAGACCGGCTGAAAATTCCTTGCTTGGGGGCCGGAAGATGCTGTGATAGACTGAAGCGTTATTAAAAGGTATCAAAATTCCTTCCTCACAGAGATTGGGCACTGTAAATGAAAGTTCTGCTGATATACCCTGAATTTCCAGATACGTTCTGGAGCTTTAAGCATGCCTTGCCGTTTCAAGGCAAACGCTCGGCCTATCCGCCGCTGGGATTGCTGACCGTGGCCGCCATGCTGCCGACTTCCTGGGAGAAACAGGCCGTGGATTTGAATGTACGCCCGGTTAAAGACTCGGAACTGGCGTGGGCGGACGTGGTCTTCCTGAGCGGCATGATGGTGCAGGGTCCGTCGATGAAGAAAGTAATCGACCGGGCCAGAGAGCGCGGCCTGCGCACAGTGGTGGGCGGCCCCATCGCCAGCACCAAAGATCCCAACATTGTCGACGCCGATCACATTGTTGAAGGCGAAGCCGAAGAACTGGTTTCCATCCTGGCAAAAGACCTTGAAGCCGGAAGCGCGCGGGCGCACTATAAGGCCCCGGTGCTGCCCGACCTGACGCAGGTCCCTGCCCCGGAACTCAGGCTTCTGAACCTCCGAAAGTACAGCGCCATGGCCGTGCAGTATTCGCGCGGATGCCCCTTCACCTGCGAATTCTGCGACATCATCGAGATTTACGGACGCAAGCCCCGCACCAAGGCGCCCGAGCAGGTCCTGGCCGAGCTCGACCAGATTTACAACATGGGCTGGCGCGGCCGCGTCTTCCTGGTGGATGACAATTTCATCGGCAACAAGAAAAATGTGAAGAAACTGCTGCCCGAACTGGTCCGCTGGAACCGCGATCATGCTTTTCCTTTTTCCTTCCTCACCGAAGCCTCGCTGAACCTGGCCGAAGACAAGGAACTGCTGGGATACATGCGGGACGCGCATTTCAACGGCGTCTTCATGGGCATCGAAACCCCCGTGCCGGAAAGCCTGAAGGAAACCACCAAGTTCCAGAACCTTCGCAAGGACCTGCTGGAGAGTGTGAAGCTGGTCCAGTCGTACGGCATGGAGGTGATGGCGGGCTTTATCGTGGGCTTTGACAATGATCCTCCGGACGTCTTCGAGCGCCAGATCCAGTTCATCAGGGAGGCGGCGATTCCCATCTCCATGGTGGGCCTGCTGAGCGCGCTGCCGAACACCCAGTTGTGGCGTCGCCTGAAAGGCGAAGGGCGGCTGCTGCGCGAAAGCCTGGGGAGCAACACTCTGCTGGACATGAACTTCATCCCCCGGATGGATACGCAGGAACTGCTTGACGGTTATCGCAGGATTCTGGAAACCATCTACTACCCGCGCGAGTACTTCAACCGCGTGCAGGCCTTCCTTTCGCAATTGGGCACGCCCACCCGAACTCCGGTGGTTTTTTCTGACTTCCTGGCCGTTGCCCGGTCTTTGTGGAAGCAGGGGCTGCGCAGCGATTACCGCAGAGAATACTGGAGGTTTCTGGCCCAGACAGTACGCCAGCACCGCCAGCACATGGACAAGGCGCTGACCCTGGCCATCATGGGGCACCACTTCTTTGAATTGACGGGATCGGTGCTCTCGGAAAACCAGGTGTAACAGGGCGCGAAGAGCATTCGGGGATCCGTTCCGCCATCGTAGCGGTGAGGGCTTCCGCCCAGCCCACACCCCCAAAATGCCGCCTTCAGGGCTGGTGTTGCGGCAGACTGGCCCGCCACCCGCCTGGCAATCTGGTTCAGCCCTTCTTCAGCTCGGCGAGGACCTGCCGGCCGACTTCCTTCAGCGTTTCAAACACTCCCACGCCTTCGACAGCCACCGCCTCAAACACCGGCTCGCCTTTCAGGCGAAGCGCCTCTGAGAGTTTCTCAACCGGGAGGGCATTGGGAAGGTCACGCTTGTTAAGCTGCAGGACATAAGGGATGGTGGCAAAATCGTAGCCATGGTCTTTCAGATTCGTCTGGAGGTTGTCCAGCGCTTCGTCGTTCGCGTCCATGCGCTCTTCCTGCGAGTCGGCGACAAAGACCACGCCATCCACTCCACGCAGGATCAGTTTTCGGCTGGCATCATAAAAAACCTGACCTGGGACCGTATAGAGGTGAAATCGGGCTTTGAATCCGCGGACGGTCCCAAGCTCCAGCGGCAAAAAATCAAAAAAGAGGGTTCGATCGGTCTCAGTAGCGAGCGAGAGCATTTTCCCTCCCGACTTTGCCGCAGTCCTTTCGAAGATCCATTGCAAGTTGGTGGTTTTTCCGCCGAGCCCGGCGCCGTAATAAACAATCTTGCAGTTGATCTCACGTGAAGCGAAATTGATAAAACTCACGTTGGGTGGTCCTTGTGTCCTGAATTTTGGCGCCTGCGCGCAGAGAGGCGATAGGGGCATTCTGCTGCCGCTTCACCATTTGCGCTGCATCCCGAACGCCGCGTGGAAGCACGCATACATTCATTACTGCTTACCTATCGGCCAAAAATGAGCAGAACTTTCGGACTTTTCCGCAACGGGCTTCGGCGGGGTCTGTAATGGCACTCGAAAACGTTGCCGCTTCTGTGCAGTGATTCAGATGGATACGTTTGCAAGGTTTAAACAGAAGGAACCGGGATGTTTCAAAGGCAGGCTCGAAGATCCCGGCTCTTCCTCAAATGCTTGATCGTGCCCCCTCGCGGGGGTGGATAGCAACTTACATGTATGTGGCCCTTTTCTGCGCCCATCGTGCCAGATTGCAAATGGCTGGTGCAAGAAGAAATTCCTGTTTTTTCGGCGGATGGCGAGACAACGTGAACACCCTTCGCATGGCCGCACTTTGCGTTAGAATGACACTTCATGATGAGCTGGCTTGAAATGCGCCGCCGGCCGGAGCCGGAAGTGATGAGCGGCGAAGATGAAGTTTCCGCCTACGCTTCCGCTGCCGCCCAGGAGCATCTCGAGGCGCTGGACAACACGTTAGTGGGCCAGGTGCTTCAACTCCTGCCACGGGGCGGCGCGCTCCCGGTTTTCTTGCTGGATGTCGGCTGCGGGCCGGGCAATATTGCACTGAAGCTTGCACGGCACCGTCCCCAGCTCACAATTGTGGGTATCGACCGCTCGCGAAACATGGTGAGGGCGGCCGGCCAGGCGGCGGCCGAGGCGGGAGTGGAGGCCCAGGTCTTTTTCCAGCAGGCCAGCGCGGATGAAATTCCCTGCCCCCGCGGCTTATTCGACGTAGTGCTTTCCAATTCCGTGCTGCACCATCTGGCGGACCCGGCCAAAGCGCTGATGGAGATGCTGCGGGTTGCAAAGCCGGCCGGGGCCATTGTGGTTCGCGACCTGAGGCGGCCCTCGCGTTTGGCCTACCCATGGCATGTACGCTGGTATGGACGGCATTATTCTGGCATGATGAAAAGGCTCTTTGAGGATTCGGTCCGCGCTGCCTACACGCCGGAGGAACTTGCCGGTCTGCTGGGGCGTTCCGGAATGTCAAAAGCACGCGTATTCGTTCATGACCGAAGCCATTTGGGTTTCGTTTACAGGGGGCACGATTCATGAGAGGCCAAACAGGCAGACGCCGGATGAGGCTGGCGGTTTTCTTCACCCTTTTTATCCTGGGGCCCGCTGCGCTGTTCGGCAAGGACAAGAATCCCCAGACCTATCGAATTCCCCAGCCGCCTCAACCGGATTTCACTTCCGTTGAGTGGATGCTGGGCAACTGGACGGGCCAGATGGACCGGCACAGCCCCCAGGGGCAGATTCATCTCTCCGTTTCTTACGACCTCGACAAACGCGTGATGATCTTCAGAGAAAAAATTTCCCTTGCGGCAACGGGAGAGATTCCCGCCACAGATGAATCCTCTATCGGGATACTGTCGCGGGCTCCGTCGGGGAATTCGTTTCTGATGCAGGTCTTTTCCAGCACGGGTTTTATCACCCAGTATCGAGTTTCGGTTTCAGGGCCGGAGATTGATTTCGCGCCCGATGGCGGGCCGCAGCCCCTGCCCGGCTGGCTTGCGCGCCGCATCATCCAGCGGGGTGACGTTGATGGATTCACTGAGACCGTTCAACTTGCGCCGCCACTGAAGCCCTTTTTTGACTACTATACGGCCGCGTTTACGCGCGACGCTTCCGCGGAAGAAACAAAGGCCGTCCCAACCGGGGAAAAGAAAATGCCCAAATGAGGATTGCAACACACGGCGGCAGCGCTCGTTTGCAGCGCCGCCGTCGCGGCGGGCAAAGCGCTGTTTGCGTCCGGCTGTTTTGAGGGCCGCAGCAGGAGGTTGAAATGACGGGCCGCACCAGAAGATTTCTGATTATTGGCGCAGTGGTCCTGGGTTTGCTGATCCTGCTGGCTGTGCTGGTAGTTCCCGGTCTCGTGGATGTCAATCGCTACCGTCCCCAGGTCGCCGCGCTCCTGGAAAAGCAAACGGGAAAGCCCGCTCGTATTGGCCGGCTCGAACTCACCATTTTCCCTCACCTCGCCATCCAGGTTAACGACTTTGAACTTGGAAATCCCGAAGGCTTTCCGCAAGGAGATTTCTTCAAAGCCCGGCGGATTTACGCCCTGCTCCAGGCAGGCCCGCTGTGGCACCGGAAAATCGTCATCCAATCATTGCTTGTAGAAGGGCCGGTGATTCACCTGCTAAGCAATGCTGCGGGCCGCTGGAACTATGAGAACCCTCCGGCCTCTGCCAGCGCGAATGCAGACCCTCCGGCCGGCGGCAGAGGAAGCGCTCCATCCAGCGGCGGATCCGGCTTCTCCCTGGGCTCCATCTCCAAAGTGAATATTGACGGCGGCGAGGTCACCCTCGCCAATCTGCTGCCCTCCGGCGCCACCGGGCCAACCTATTTTGATGGCAAGGGGCTTTCATGCCGCTTCCAGGACGTCAATCTCGATGCTCTGAGTGCACCGGATTCAAGGTCTCCGCGGTCCGGCGCCGGGAGCATCATTCCCGCGGGCAACAATCCTGCGCCGCAGGTGGCCCACGGTTCTTTCCACGCCGATTCGCTGCGTTTTGGCAACATCCAGGCCACCGGCGTTGATTCCCAAATCCACGTATTCCCCAAGCAGGCCTACCTGGACAATTTCAAATTGACCTTGGCGGGCGGAGCGGTAGCGGGCAAAGCGGCGTCTGACTTTTCGGGGGCGAACCCGCGGTTCAGCGCAGTGACGTCATTCCACAAGATCGATGTGGCACAACTGCTCAATATGATTCCCAGCGCACGCGGCAAAATGACGGGAACCATGGAAGGCAATCTTGATCTGCACGGCGAAGCCAGCCGGTCGAGTGACCCGCTGAGCGGGATGCAGGGCACAGGCGCGGTGAGCATCCGCAACGGAAGGCTGCCCACACTGCAACTGAATAAGAACCTGTTGTTCCTGGTCAGGATGGCGGGAGTGGGAGCGACTTCCGGCGATCCGGCGTCATTCTCCACCGTCTCGACGGACCTGAACTTAGCCAACCAGCAGCTTGCGAGCCATCACGTTACGATAGTGAGCAACGACCTCAACGTGGATGCTTCCGGGGTATTGGACCTGGCCAGAAACAACCAGATGAACTATACCGGCACTGCCCTGGCAACAGCCAGGCAGGGCGGCCTGACAAACCTCGTCGCCAACATTTCGGGAGCTACGTTTTCGAACGGGAAACTCTCATTCCCATTTGCGCTTGGCGGCACGCTCGACAATCCGAAATTTTCTCTCAAGACGGGCAAGGGCATCCTGGGGGGACTTTCGGCGCCATCGCCGGGCGGCAAGCAGGGCGCGCAACCCGGTAATGCTATCCAGAACCTCTTCAACATGTTCCAGAAGAAGAAATCAACCACAACATCGCCAAAGTAGCGGACGCTCGCACGCCGACTTCAGCGCATCGCTTTTTGGCGGCGCGCGCGTGCTGGAAAGCGGGAAGATGAGCGCGCCACGGCCAATCTGTGCGATGATAGTCGCTTTGCCGTGGCCGTTCAGGTCGCTGCGGATGCCCGGACATTCATGACACTACCTGATTCCATCCTCTTATTTTTCGCCGCGCTTGCGGCCGGTATCCAAAATTCGATTGCCGGCGGCGGGACTTTCTTCTCATTCCCCGCCTTGATTTTTTCTGGCGTGCCGCCCATCCAGGCGAATGCGACCTCCACCATCGCTTTATGGCCCGGGCTCGTGGCCAGCGTCGGCGCATACCGCAAAAAGATGCCTCATAACACCCGCATCCTGACGACTCTGTGCCTGGTCAGCGCCGTGGGCGGGTACGTCGGGGCCCATCTGCTGCTTCACACTCCGGAACGCACCTTCATGCGCCTGATCCCATTCTTATTCCTTGGTGCAACCCTGCTGTTCGCATTCGGGAAGAAGAAAGGCAGCCGCTCACTCCATGCGGAAGAAACGGGCAAGCCCTCATGGACAGCGCTGGCCGGGGTGAGCGCGGTCCAGTTTGCCATCGCAATTTATGGAGGCTTTTTTGGCGGCGGGATCGGGATCCTCATGCTCGCCTTCCTGACCTTTCTGCCGCTTGGGGATATTCATTCGACCAACGCCCTGAAAACCGTGCTTGCCGCCATGATCAACCTCGTCGCCGTCATTGCGTTCATCGTGGCGCGGATCGTCTACTGGCCGCAGGCGGTGGTCATGCTGGTTGGAGCCGCGCTCGGCGGCTACGCGGGCGCGCATTTTGCCCAGAAAGTCAACCCCGCTCACGTGCGGACTTTTATAGTTTGTGTTGGCTTTGCCATGTCGTTTTACTTCCTCTACCTTTATCACTGAGCCCCGCCAGCCGTCCGGCTATTGCTTCGGCATCGCCACCGGCTTGCCCGTGAGAATCGATTCCTTCGCTGCATCAAGGATTTCGTTCACTTCTACGTTGAGGCGGCCGGAAAGAATCCCCGTAATCGGGCGGTCCTGCTGGATCGCCTCCGCCGTAAACCGAACGACGCCTGACTTGGCCTGGACCATCGTGCCCGCGGGCGCCAGCGGAAGAATCAAGGCAAACGCATCAAGCAGAATCTTGCGCATAGGGTAATCCTCCAGTGCCATCACAATATCTCAATTTGCGGCGGTTGGCTGGGGAGATTGCCATCGCGAGGGACGGTGAAATTCCGCTGGCGGAACGCCGTAAACACGGGTAGAATCCCGCTATTGACTGCTGGGCTGGGTCAATTCAGATAAGGGTTCTCACACATCCCCCGATTTCGTTCGAGTCATGGCGATAGGAGGTTCTCCATGGACAACGCGACTTCCTCAACAAAAAAAACCATCAACCGGCTCATCATGTACCCGGCGATCATCACGCTTTTGATCACCCTGCTGAGACTCGTCGGCGAGCTTCTGCACGGGCCGGCAGTTCTGTTCAACCGGGCCGAAGGCGGCGGTGGCGCGATTATCGGCATCACCTGGCTGCCCATCATTTTCGGGCCGTATTTTGCCGTCAAACTCTATGACAAGAACCTGAAGCCTTCGAGCCTGGGCAAGACGATTCTGTTCGCAATCATCGGCATCGTCCTCCTCGGTTTCGGCGGAGGCATGGCCTTTGCTCCCAACTTTACCTTTCCGGGGCACATCGCCGTGGGGCTGCTGCTGATGGTGATTGCCGGAGGCTTACAGTACATCCCCTGGCGTGAGTTTGCGCAAACTCTGATTGCTTATGCCTACCTGGCGCGCATCCCTGTCGCCATCGTGATGTTTTTTGCCATGCTGGGCCGCTGGGGCACGCACTATGACGCCGTGCCGCCCCCATTCGACCAGCTTCCGTTTTTGACAAAGTATCTCTATCTTGCCATCGCTCCGCAACTGATCATGTGGATTGTTTTTACGATGACGATCGGCGCGTTGTTCGGCGGGATCTACGCAGCAATCTTCCGGCGGAAGAAGGCTGCCTCAGCTTCGGCAGGCCAGCAGGTGGCGAGGGCCTGAAGGGCCAGGGCGTTTGCTTCCATCGCGGCGCGATACGCCCGCAGCGCCCGCTGCAATCCTATTTGGCGCCGCGAACGTGGCGGAGGTGTCTTGCCACAGTTTCCCGCACGTGGAGGGCCCCGTCAAACTCAGTCTGCAATGAGCGGGCGTTTCTGTGCGCGCGAAGTTCAGGGTCTTCGCCCGTGGGGAGACTATTGGCGAGGCCAATCAGGTGCCGCTGCAGGCCGGTAAGTGGCGCGGAGGATGCATCGCCTGCCTTTGCCGCCGCGGAAATCTCATCAGCAGCAGGTTCGTGGAGACCCTCACCAATAATTCTGCTGTGCACCGCAGTTGAAACATCCTCCGGAGTGTTCTTTCTCTCGCTGGCGAGATCGGGAACGCCGGAAAACGTCCGGGCCGCTGCATCCCTTTCGGTGAGAAATGATTCGAGCTTGAACAGCTCCTTCAGCGTGGCCGGAATGGACGTGTGATCGAAGGCCTCACCGACAATCGTTCCTTTCTGAATGTAAGGTGAGATCAGGATGGCGGGAACACGCACGCCATAACGATCGAACTTGAATTGAGACTGGTAGGCGTCCGGCGGCGTGGCGGCCGCGGGCGTGACGTGATCGTAAAACCCGCCGTGCTCGTCGTAAACAACCAGCAGAAGTGATTTTTCCCAGAGCGGCGAAGTCCGCACGCAGTGGTAAACGTCTGCGATGAGCGCCTCGCCGGCCTTGATGCTGTGCGGCGGGTGCTGATCACTCGCACCGCCAAACCACCAGTAATATTTCGGTTCAATAAACGAATAGTTCGGCAGCTTTCCGGCGGCCGCATCCTTCCGAAACTCGCCATAGCCTTTGAAATTGTTTCGCAGCGTGTCGGTGTCCAGGCGCTGGAGCGCCCAGGTCTGCGAAATTTCGTGGTAATAGTTTGACCATGTCCGGCCCGCCGCGGAGAGATTTTCAAAGATGGATTTCATGTCGTAGTTGTGAAGCTGGCTGTTGTCCAGATAGCCTTTGGAAGTGGCGGCATGGGCAAAAAAGCGGTTGGGCCAGGTGGGGCCGGGAACCGAGGAAAACCAGCGCTTGCAAACGGCAAATTCTTTGGCAAGCGTGGTGAGCACCGGCAGATTGCCGGGGTCGAAGCAGTCCATGATGGTGGGCGCCGTGGCCTTTGTGACGTCATCCTGCTGCGCGTAGCTAAAGACAAACCCCTGGTTCGCTTCAACGCCACCGGGCAGCGGAGGCCCGCCGGGATTGCTGAAAAGCTGGACGTTCACGTCATGGAACTCGTGGCCGGGATCATGCGGCGTAACGTCCTGGGCGTTGCGGGTCACACCGATCTTGTTATTGGGACCCGGGGGGCCGCTGGGATCCATGGGATTCCACTCATTGCCCGTCAGGCCGTCAAGGTCGTAGCCCGGCGCCTGCAGCCAGCCGAGCATGTGGTCGAAAGAGCGGTTTTCCATCATGAGAACGATAACGTGCTCGATTTCCTGTGGCATGATCTGCTCCTTAACGGGGATTGCGGCCGAAACTCCGGCCACTATCAACGTCGCGCCTTCCTCTAAATCTTGCACCAAAGAACACGCTGATGGAAACTGTCCACCTGGGCAGGCAGGCGGGCGCCGCCGGCAATTGATTGATTCCCAAAGGCCCAATGCGGAATTGGCTCAACGGTTAAGCGGTAGTGCTCAGCGACAGGCAGAGAGGTGTTGCAAAGCGCAGGTGGTGGTATAATGAAGGTAGAGATCGAGGCGGGGGAAGGGAGAATTTTCGCAGAAGAAAAAGTTATAGCAGCGAAAAATACCGCTTGCGTTCGTACGTAGATATCGGTATCATCATTAATGGCCAGAATGAAGGTGGGGCAACAAGAAGCTTCCTCATCATTGCGGGTGACACAAACGGAGGTCTATACGAAGAGAGTTTTCGGATAGGGATTTGAGGCATGCCGGGCCCTGGCAGTAAAAACTCCCCGCCTGTTTCAAACTCCCAAAATTGAAAAGTCGGCCGTAATCTAAGCGAAGCCGTCTCTTGATTAGACGGCAGGGGTTTTATGTCCCGTAAGAAAGGTGCTGAGTTCGGCTTTTCCGAGTGAAGAGCGAAACCCAGCATCTGGAAGTGCCGGATGAAAGTCCGGTGCGCAGTCTGGAAAACGAGGCCAGGTGGAGCAAAAATGCTGCTGTCTGGCACTCAGTGATCTTTGAAAACTGAATAGTGCGACGTCTACATGTGCTCATCTGTCCGGCGGATATCCGGACAGAAAATAGAAGCGAAGGCGAGTCTGCACAACAGGCAAGGCAACGGCTCTTTGGGCTCATAACCCAAGGGTCTTAGCCAAGTGGTGTGTTGAGCAGATTTTATGGTCAAGCTACTAAGGGCGTACGGTGGATGCCTTGGCGCCAGACGGCGAAGAAGGACGTGGCTACCTGCGATAAGCCTCGGTGAGGGGGAAGCACCCATTGAACCGGGGATTTCCGAATGGGGAAACCCGACTGGGCAAAACCCAGTCACGGCCCGCTGAATCCATAGGCGGGTGCGAGCAAACCCAGGGAAGTGAACCATCTCAGTACCTGGAGGAAAAGAAAGCAACAGCGATTCCGTCAGTAGCGGCGAGCGAAAGCGGAACAGCCCAAACCCAGCCTTC
Source organism: Terriglobia bacterium (assembly GCA_035691365.1). GTDB lineage: Bacteria > Acidobacteriota > Terriglobia > UBA7540 > UBA7540 > SCRD01. The sequence goes on along the minus strand of DASSJE010000150.1, from coordinate 1,479 downwards.
CTTTGGAATCTCAGATACTATATTTGAGATTTCAAAGGAGGGTTGGGGGTTGTAGGGCGCGCGTCGGTGTAGAACCAAAGAGTTACCAATCCAGCGGCTAGCCGAACGGCATGGAAATGCCGGTCATAGAGTGTGATAACCACGTAGGTGAAAGCTAACTGGACTCTAACGCGCGTACCTGAGTACCGCGGGACACGAGGAATCCCGCGGGAATCTACGGGGACCATCCCGTAAGGCTAAACACGTTCTGGCGACCGATAGTGAACAAGTACCGTGAGGGAAAGGTGAAAAGAACCCCTGCGAGGGGAGTGAAATAGTACCTGAAACCGTATGCCTACAAGCAGTCGGAGGGCTACGTTCCCGGAGCAATCCGAGAACAGGCCTGACGGCGTGCCTATTGCATAATGAGCCGGCTAGTTATTGTCCGTCGCAAGGTTAAGCGATGATCCCGCGAGAACGGGGGAGCGAGCCGTAGCGAAAGCGAGTCTGAACAGGGCGACAAGTGGCGGGCAATAGACGCGAAGCGGGATGATCTACCCTTGGTCAGGGTGAAAGTCGCGTAACAGCGACCGGAGGCCCGAACCGGTGTTGGTTGAAAACAGCTCGGATGAACTGAGGGTAGGGGTGAAAGGCTAATCAAATTCCGTGATAGCTCGTTCTCCTCGAAATAGCTTTAGGGCTAGCCTCGGACGAATGCTCGCGGTGGTAAAGTACTCGATGGACTAGGGTCTGTTAACAGATACCGAATCCAACGAAACTCTGAATGCCGCAAAGTCTAGTCCGGGAGTCAGACGGCGGGGGCTAAGCTTCGTCGTCGAGAGGGAAATAGCCCAGACCGCCAGCTAAGGTCCCTAAATAGTGGCTAAGTGGGAAAGGAAGTGAGATCGCTTAAACAGCCAGGAGGTTGGCTTAGAAGCAGCCATCCTTTAAAGAAAGCGTAATAGCTCACTGGTCGAGCGATCTTGCGCCGATAATACAACGGGGCTCAAGTCACTTACCGAAGCTGCGGATTTGCGATCGGCTCCGGCCGATCGCAAGTGGTAGAGGAGCGTTGAGTATGGTTTGAAGCGGGACCGTAAGGGCCCGTTGACGGTACTCAAGTGACCCTGCCGGCATAAGTAGCGATAACGGAGGTGAGAACCCTCCGCGCCGAAAGTCTAAGGTTTCCTGAGAAAGGTTAATCCGCTCAGGGTTAGTCGGTACCTAAGGTGAGGCCGAAAGGCGTAACCGATGGACAGCCGGTTAATATTCCGGCACTACGGCGGAGACGTTATTACGATGCGGGGACGCAGGAGGATAGTGGAGTCGGCCTGATGGCTCAGGCAACGTGCGCATCAAGGAGGACTTGGCAGGCAAATCCGCCAGGTCGGTTCAAAGCCAGCTCTGAGGTGCGTGCCGAAACTGCCCTTCGGGGTGGATAAGTCCACGATTTCATGCTGCCGAGAAAATCCGCTAAGGAGTCTCCGACGCAGCCGTACC
>DASSJE010000149.1:0-4796 GCA_035691365.1 Terriglobia bacterium | reverse complement strand
GGAATCCCTGGGGGCTGAGAATCCCAGGTTCGTAGAGCACACGGTCGTTGATGTTGTCGGGTGTGGAAAGTGTGTTCTCAAGCCCTGTTGATGCATTGTAGTTGGTGCCGGGGATAAATCGGGCCGGGTTGTAATTGATCAACGCCTCGATCTTGGTCCCGATTTTCCCAACGTAACCGGTCTGGAGCATGATGCTGGGGGTCAATTGGCGCTCAATCGTGAGGTTCCACGCCTGGTCATAGGGAGTAAAGAGCGTCGTATTGTTGAACACTCCGCCAACCGGCAGGGGAAACAGCGGGCAGTTGACACCCGGAGGTGTGGATATGGGGACGCACCCGAACTTGCCAGTCGGATTCGCCGGAGGAGGGGTCTGCCCGACAGATCCGAAAGGATTTAGGATGTTTCCGTCAAACCCGCTGAAGAACCCTGCAAATGGCGGATTTTCCTGGGCAAGAGAGTCTGCGTTAATCGATTCATAGAAGACGCCGTAGGCCCCTCTCACGCTGGTCTTCCCGTTACCAAAAACGTCCCAGGCAAAACCAATCCGCGGAGCGAAATTGTTCGCATCCCATGCCGACTTGGTGAGCGAACGGGTCAGGCCGGGATCGTTTGGAAAGAGGATGCCTGGAGGCGCGTCCGGAACAACAGTTGACTGTGCTCCCGGAACGACCGTGTCAATCCTGTTGTGTCTATCGATCCACCACTTGTAAGGCTCGTATCGAATCCCCAGGGTCAGCGTCAGGCGTGGCTTGATCTTCCACTGGTCCTGGAAGAAGAAGCTTGGCAGAGTTGTTTGGTCATCATTATCGCGGACGCCAAAATCTCCGCTCATCGAGTCGTAAGCGCCCAACAGGAAGTCTGCCACGGGATTGCCGGAGCGCACGCCATCAAAGCTAAAGCCCGGGGAACCGATAAACCGTTGCAGGAAGTGCAGCCACAGAACCTCGCCACCAAACATGAAGGTGTGGTTGCCGCTAATCTTGGTCACGATATCCCGCACCTGATAGTTGTTACTCTTGAAAGTGTTGATGCCGCCTGTGCCCAGACTGAAGTCTCCGGCAACGTCGGCCTCGATTCCGCCGGTGGGGTAGTACTGAGGCATCCCCTGGATTGCAAGATCTGAAGGGGAGTAAGTCTGGCTATCGTCAAACGAAGAGGTTGAGCGCAGGTAAGACCCCACAAACTGGTTCAGCAATGTCGGGCTCAGCGTGTAGGTATCATTGATGGACCATTCACCGGTCTGCTCTCCCTGGATGTTTCCGACATACCCCGCCAGATTGCCGCCTCCTGCAAACGGACCCGACTGGGAGTTGCGGTCAAGATAGAAGGTTCCAAACAGCGAGTTCTTGCTGCTTTTGTTCCAGTCAATCCGCCCCAGCCCCATGTTGTTGTTGCTGGGTTGGGAGCCGAGCGACACCACCTGACCGGACGGAGAAGTCGGCACAAACCCAAGCAGCTTTTGTGCTACCGGACTGATACAGTTCGGATTGACGACGTTGTTCGCCACGCAACTGGCGCCTGTTGAATCTTTATAACCCTGCCCTGTTAGGGGGTCGACAGGGTCGGTGAGCGTCGTCCCGCTCCCGGTAAAGTCGCCGTTCCGCTCCGCAGTTGAAGGAACGAAGGTCACCGACGCGCTGGATTGGGGTCTGACGCGCAAACCCTGGTAAGACCCGAAAAAGAAGAGCTTCTTGCTCTCCCAGAGCGGGCCGCCGCCGGCAGCGCCAAACTGGTTTTCCCGGATGGTCGGCCGCGTATCAGTGAAGAAATTGCGCGCGTTCAGCTTGTCATTCCTAAGGAACTCCCACGCATCGCCGTGAAATTCATTGCCACCAGACTTGGTGACCACGGTCACCTGGGCGCCCGGATTGTGGCCGTACTGCGCGTCGAAGTTCGAAGTCTGAATACGAAATTCCTGAACGGCATCCGGTGGAGGATAGTTCATTCCCGTGTTGCGTGAAGGATTGTTAAAGTAAGCGCCGTTCAGCATGAAAAGATTCATGTTGGGCCGGCCGCCGCCGACATCCATTTCCGGGCCGCCGCGAGCGCTCGACATCTGTTGGGGCGCCTTAACATTCAGCACGCCAGGGACCGTCACCGCAAGAGCGATGACATTACGGCCATTCAAGGGAAGATCGACAATGCGACGGTCTTCGATGAGGCCGGATGTTGTTGCAGAAGTGGTATTCACCAGGGGAGGAGCTGCAGAAACCTCGACCGCTTGCGTTATCCGCCCCAGAGACAATGCCAGATCCAGGCGAACGGGCTGGTTCACCGTTACCGTAACGTTGGTGTGGGTGAGCTTCTGAAAGCCGGTCTTTTCAACTGTGACGGTGTAAAGGCCCGGCTGAACTGCAGTCAGTTGGTAAAACCCTTCCGAGTTCGACTCTGCATTGACTGAAACGTTCTGGCTCACCAGCGTTGCTGTAACCTGAGCCCCAGGCACGGCAGCTCCGGTCTGGTCCTTAACATACCCACTAATCGAACCTGTCACCTGGGCCTGCAAACCCGCCGGCAGGCTGAATAGCAGACAGATTGTCATTCCTACCACCCATAATAGAAACCGGGTGGGCTTTCTGCTTAACATTTTCTCCTCCATCCCCTAAACGAAATTACCCCGACGCGATCAGCAAATCCAAATCAATTGGTGACCCGGAAGCGACAGTCGGCTACATCTGGTTTTCTAATCTTGAGTGCACGGACGAATGTGTAGCCCCGAAAGAAAAACCCCGGCGTTGCAGATTTGAATCCCCCACACCTGCAACAACTCGGATGACAAAACCTTCTGTCGCTAAACCCCGCTAGTACAGAACCTTCAGTGAAGCAAAAACGTAAGGCAATAAAATAATTCAAAAGAATTATTGGGAAATATACGAAACCAGCCTACAAGTCCAAAGCGCCTGGTCTTGAAGTAGACACATTTGCTTCAACATATTGAAACTACAGGCATTGTAGAGGCTTACCCTTATCCTTCGACATCGGGTGCACCTTTAGGCCGCAACTTGTGGCGCAATTTTTCCGACTTCCCCACAGGACCGATTCTCCAATACCAATCCTCCAGGCAACCCCTAGAAAATTGCAGATTCATCGCACATTACCCCAAATAAATGCCGGCAAGAAGCGTAGGAACGCTTGCTAGTTTAATGGACACAGTTTCATATATTCATGCTAGCCTGTCAACTTTTTTCTGCTGATTTTCGAAAATAAACCTATAAATACATAAAGAACCTGCTCGTAATCAAGCATAAATAAAGTTATTTGTTTGACTTACCAGTTCACAATCTAACAAAGGCCCAGAGCTACGCTTATAAAACATGTCCAAATTTGAAACACTACATCAGGACAGTGGGGCTGTCATGCCGCCTTTGCCTCCCATAACGCCCAAATCCAATAGTTCTTGAGATGGGGTAAGTGGCGTGTCCACGCGTGCCCACGGTTCCCAGATTCCTATCAGGGGTCAATGCCTTGGATCGGACAACTGACGTGCCCCTCTCTATGTGTTGTTGCTCCCAACTCCTGATTCGCGATCTTGGGCTTCTCGTGTCATCCCCGGCGTATGCCAAGACTTCCCCAAACGGCCCGCCAGGTCCAGCTTGAACTGGCAAAAGTACTTGCAATGCGAGGTGACACCAAGGTCGGGAAAATTCCAACGCCTCAAAAGCTTATAAAGATAAGGGAAGCAGCAGGTAGCAGCTGAGGGGACTACTTCCCGGCGCCAAAATTTAAGAGCCTGCGATCATTTCTTATGGTTCCTGTCTTTGTGCGGTTTTTTGGAGTTTGGGGTCGAGCTCCAGCGCGTGCTGGAAAGCCCGGTGGGCAGCCGGCTGGTCGCCGCCCTTTTCAAGAGCGAGTCCAAGATTGTAATACGCTCGTGCGTCATCCGGTTTCGCATCGATTGCCGCACGGAAGTGCCCGATGGCATTTCGGGTGTCGCCGCGCTTCAGCAGGATGGCACCCAGGTTGGTGTGAGCTTCTGCAAAATCCGGTTTGATGGACAATGCCGCCTGGAACGCCTTCTGCGCCGCATTCACATCGCCCTGTGCCAGAGCGCGCAAGCCCAGGTTGTACTGAGTGTTGGCCTGAGCGAATTCGGCGTCGGCCTGATGCAGGCGTTCCACTTTATTGAAAGCTGCTTCTGCTTCCTTCGTCTTCCCCAGGCGCCTCAAGGTCTGGCCAAGGCCATAAAACGCCTGCGAGTAATCGGGCTTGAGAGAAATAGCGCGGTGCAGTTCCTCAAGCGCGCCATTCAGGTCGCCGATACGGCTTAAAGTTACACCCAACTGATAATACCCTTCCGGATTGTCGGGTGAAATTCGAATTGCGGCCTGCAGCGCCGATCCTGACTCCTTCAGGTCTCCTTTCTCGCGCAAGGCAACGCCCAGGTGCAGGTCGGCAGACGAAAGCCTGGGGTCAAGGCTCAAGGCTTCCCTGTACTCAGAGATTGCACCGTCAAGATCTCCTTTTTGCTGGAGCCCCCCACCCAGCAGAAAGTGTGCCATGGGATTTTCCGGCATCAATTGGACGGCCTTCCGATGGGCGTCGATTGCGGCCTCAAGATTTCCACTTTCTCCCAGCAGAACCCCCAGGCTGAGGTACGCATCGGCGCTGCCCAGCCCCGCTGCTTTCCGGAATTCAGCTTCAGCCCCTTTTGAGTCTTTCTTCTTGAGGAGAGCCAGCCCCAGGTTTTCATGCGCCTGGGAAAAATCCGGGCGCTGGCGGATGGCAGACTGAAACTGCCGGATGGCCTCGTCAACTTCTCCCCTATCGGCGAGCAATCGTCCAAAATTATTCAGGGC
>DASSJE010000148.1:0-3473 GCA_035691365.1 Terriglobia bacterium | reverse complement strand
CGCGGAGTCTCTCTGCTTTGGATCATCCCTGAGTTCAACCTGGGCGACTGGCGTGATCCGCTGACCAACGCTCCCCATCTTGCCGCTGGAGCAAACCTGGAATGGATGAATCTGGCGCGGGACGCCCAGCACGCTTTCCGGGAAGGAGACTTTGAAACCGCGGCCACGTTGGCGGCCCGGATGGTCGAACTCGACCAGGGCGTCAACGTGACAGGGCTCTATATTCTCGCCGATTGCAGCGAGATACTTGGGGACACGGATTCCGCGCGGCGTTATCGTGAGCTTGCTCGTGACGCGGTGATCTGGGACTCTTCGAAGAGCGCGGCGCCGCGGACATATTCCGTCGCGCAGCAGGTTTTGCGCGAAGAGGCGCCCCGGCATGGCGGCCAGATCCTGGACATGCCCCAGCTATTTAAGGAATATCTGAAAGGGGCGATGCCTGACCGCAGGATATTCCTGGATTACTGCCACATGACCAGCGAAGGCATCCAGGTGACGATGGCTGCCGCCGCGGCATGCGTGCTGAAGCAACTGGGGATCAAAGATATAGCGTGGACCCGGCTGGTCCATGACGCTGCCGTGCCCAGTCATGAAGTCGAGGCGGAAGCCGCCTTTCTGGCCGCGGTCCATAGCGCCCACTGGTGGCAGCCCTATGACGTGATCCATTCTTTCTGCGCCCGCGCGCTCCAGCACTCCAAGCATATAGCCAAGGTGATGACTTGCTTCCTCGATATGCAGACGCGTCGCACGCCTATGTTGATGTGCCGATCGGCCGAGCAGGTTTCTGTTTCCGGCTCGCCTCTCATCCAGCACTATCTGCTGCGCTACAACAACCAGCAGCTTGATCGCACGCTACTGGATGCGGTCCTGCATGCGCTCAAAGATGTGGGAATCGACCAGCGAGAGCAACTCGACGGCCTGAGAAGGGTGGAATACAGCGTTGCCCATCGCGATATCGACCTTCTGGACTACTATCACAGTTCGTCCGCCTTGCAACCTCAGGAAGTCATGTGGGTGCTGCCGAAGCGGGACGTGTTCCTTCCCCAGGAGCGCCATCATTATTACAAGGCCTATTGGCAGGAATCCAAGTTTGTCTTCGTCGGCGAAGCCGACTGCCCGGTGCGTTTCAAGCTGACCTGTCGCTTGCATTATCCGGCCCTCACCGAACCCAAAATCACGGTCCGCGTGAACGCCGTCAACATCGGCTCGCTGGAAGTGGATGGTGAATGGGCGGTATGGAACATCACGGTCCCTGGAAAAGTGTTGAAAGATGGATTGAACGATATCGTCATTGAATGGCCCATGCCGGATTTCCCGGGGATTCAAGGCTACGAAGAGGTCCTCAACGATCTCGCGGAAGGAAATAAGCCTGAGTTCTTTTGTATCTTTGGAGAAATCCACACCTTTGTTGCCTCCAACGGACAGAAAGCGGCTGTTTCCTCGGCCGAACCGCAGCAGGTGCTGAGCGCAATCGGCGCCGACTAGCCGCTCTCCGCCGGAAAGCCGCGGCTGTATTCCTCACCAAATTGAACCCCGAAAAGGCATGATCATGAAGACACTACCCGAGTCGATGAAGTCCTTCGCCAACCGTGTGGCACAACTCGCCCTATCAGAAAATGGGAACCAGGCAATCCGTCTGCTGCGGCAGGCGGGACTGCTGGTGCCGATCAGCAATGCTCCCGCTCCCTTGTGGCATGGCCTTGGCGCCGATCTCAAGGACCAGGCAAATTTCTCCGGGCGGGAAAATCCTGACAGGGTCGGGATCTGGGAACGAAAAGTGGAAGATGGCCAGACCTATTTTGTCCGCAGCAAAGCGACGGCCAATGATTGGGGCTTGTGGGCCAATGTGGGCCGTATTCCTCCCAAGCAGGCGCGGAAACGCGTGGTGTTCATCGGAGAATCGGTCGCCCGCGGATTTCTCTACGATCCTTTATATACTCCGGCGATGGCGCTGGAGAGCATTCTTCAGGAACGCCTGGGCAAGGACCAGATCGAGGTGGTGGATCTTGCGCGCACGAACCTGGGGTTTGAGGTCGGCGACCTCGCTCTTTCGGCCCTTGCTCTCGATCCTGACCTGGTGATCATCTTGTCCGGCAACAACTGGGACAAGAGTGCCCCCCGCAGTTCCGACATACCCGAGGTCGATACGGTCCTGCGCGAGCAGGGTATTCCGGGGATGAAGAAACTGGTGGAGAACGAACTGGCGCAACACGTGGCCGGCCTGGTGCGGCAGGTCTCACAGGTTTACAAGAACGCGAACGTGCCCCTGGTATGGATTATTCCGGAATTCAATCTGGCGGACTGGCGCGAGCAGACGACCAACGCCCCGTATCTAGTCGAAGACCATAACCAGCGCTGGATCGAGCTTCGTGAAAAGGCCGAGCAGTCGCTCCAGGATGGAGACGACAACACCGCCGCTGAACTGGCCGGCAGGATGGTCGAGTTGGACCATGCCTGCTGTGTCACCCCGCTTTATATCCTGGCCGAGTGTTGCCGCCGAAAGGGAGACCTGGGAGGCCGCAGACGTTATCTGGAGCAGGCGCGTGACGCGGTGATCTGGGACACTTCAAAGAATGCCGCTCCCCGGACCTATTCGGCCACGGAGAAGACCCTGCGGGCAGAAGTTCCCGCAAATTCCGGCTATCTTGTCGACCTGCCGAGGCTGTTCAAGGAATACCTGCAGGGCGAAGTGCCTGACCGCCGATTGTTCGTGGATTACTGCCATCTTAGCTCTGAGGGAATTCAGGTCGCCATGGCCGCGGCGGCGTCCACCGTCTTGCATGCGCTGGAAGGAACTGATGTTCCCTGGCGGTCGCTGACGGAAAAATGCCTTTTGCCTTCTCCTGAAGTGGAGGCGGAAACGGCCTTTCTGGCTGCTGTCCACAATGCCCATTGGTGGCAGACCGCGGAGCTGGTGCAGCACTACTGCACGCGCGCCGTGGAGTCGTCACCCGCGATCGCCAAGGTGATGAACAACTTCCTGGATCTCCAGACCCGGCGGACGCCCATGCTCATGTGTCGCGCGACGGAAGAGCTTGCGGGATTGGGTTCACCCCTCATTCAGCATTATCTGCTGCGTTTCAACTATCAAAGACTCGACACGGTCCTGCTCGATGCCATTGCCGTCGCTCTCAAGAAGCTGGGCCTGGACGTGCACGATCGGCTCCTGCGGCTGCGCAGTCAGGAGCACAGCGTGAGCAAACGCGATACAAACCTGCTGGACTACTACTACTGCACCGAAGGATTGCAGCAGCAGGAAATCATGTGGACAGTCACCCACCTTGCGGACTACCTGACCCACAAGTCAAACCACTATTACAAGGCATATTGGCTGGAGTCCCGATTTGTATTTGTCGGTGAAGCCGGCGGGCCGGTGCGATTGCAGCTCACCTGCCGGCTGCCGCATCCCGTGATCGGAGAAAATTCCGTCTTCCTGCGGATCAATGACGTTCCTGTCGGCGCATTCAATCTGG
>DASSJE010000147.1:0-2867 GCA_035691365.1 Terriglobia bacterium | reverse complement strand
GCCCGCGAGCGTAATGGCCACCAGGATGAACGTTACCGGATCGGTCGGTTTCACGTTAAAGAGCAGCCCTGCGATCAGCCGGGTAAGAGCGAGCGAACCCGCCAGGCCCAACCCCACGCCGAGGCCCGCCAGGATGACGCTCTGCCGCAAGACCAGACGGAGCACGTCCATGCGGCCCGCGCCAAGCGCCATGCGGATGCCCATCTCGTGCGAGCGCTGATTCACCCAATAGGACATGATTCCGTAGATGCCCACCGCGGCCAGCAGCAATGCCGCGCCCGCAAAGATTCCGAGCAGCAGCATGGATAGCCGCCGGCGCGCCATCGAGCTTTGCTCCATCTCATCCATAGTCCGCACGCGGTAAACCGGCTGGTCCGGATCAACGGATTGAATTTCTTTTTGCACCGTGGCAGCGAAATTATGGGGATCGGTTTGCGTCCGGATGGCCAGGCTCAGGGCCGTGTAACCTGCCTGCGCCTCCGGCCAATAAATCTCCACGCGCGATTGAGCCTCAAGCGTCCGGTAGCGGACGTGGCGCACCACGCCCACCACGGTCCGCCAGGGTTTATTGGCGGCGGTGCCCTGCTTCAATCGCTTGCCGAGCGCGCTTTCGCCGGGCCAATATGTATTAGCCAAAGTTTCATCCACCACAGCCACCAGCGGCGACTGGTCGGTATCGCTTTCGCTGAGATAGCGTCCGCTCATCAGGTCAATGCCCATCGCTTTAAAAAAGCCGGGCGTCACTACGCGCAAATCGGCTTCGGGAGTCGTTTCCTCCATGGTAACGGAGTGTGTATCAATGGTTGCGGTTCCGGACTGGCCAAACTCGCTGAGCGGCAGCACGTTGACTCCTCCCACTGCCTGAACTCCCGGGATTTTGGAAATCCGGTCTGTGACTTCGTTGAAAAAGCCCCGGACTTGTTCAGGCTTTGAATACTTTAATTCGGGCAGCGAGATTCGCATGGTCAGCACATGGTCAGGCCTGAACCCGCCATCCACTTCCTGGAGCCGCTGGAAGCTCCGCAGCAACAACCCGGCGCCATTCAGCAGCACCAGAGACAATGCCAGTTTGCCCACGATGAGGCCGTGGCGCAGCTTTTGGGAAAATGAACTCGCCGTCGAGCCGCGTCCGCCTTCCTTCAACGCGTCCTGCTTAATGCCCAATGAACTTTGAATCGCGGGCGCAAGGCCAAAAACGACACCGGTGCCCAGGGAAATCAGCATGGTGAAGATGAGCACCTCTACATCCATGCTCGCCGCCGCCACGCGTGGAAAAACGGTGGAGCTCACGCTGATCAGCGCGTGAAGGCCCCAGCGTGCAAACAACAATCCCGCCACGCCGCCCAGCAGCGAGAGCGTTACGCTCTCGGTCAGCAACTGGGAGATCAATCGCCAGCGGCTGGCGCCCAGCGCGGTGCGAATGGCTATTTCCTTTTCGCGTGCCGATGCGCGTACCAGCAGAAGATTGGCCACATTGGCGCAGGCAATCAGAAGGACGAGCCCCACTGCCCCGGTTAATATCCAGAGTGCGGCCTGGATGTCACTTACCATCTCGCTCAGCAACGGCTGCAGGATAAATGCGAATTCGAATTTGGTGTAGGGATAATTCTTATTTTGATCGATCACCGTAGTGCTGACCGATTTCATGTCTTCGCGCGCCTGTTCCAGTGATAGTTCGGGCTTGATGCGCGCCAGGACCTGCAAGCCATGATTGCCTCGCGAGCCGGGAGCGAGATCGTCCGGCGTGAACGAGCTCGGCGCCCATAAATCCGCGTCCTCGGGATATTGAAAGGACGCAGGCATCACGCCCACTACCGTGTAGCTGTTGCCGTTCAGGCTGAGCTTGGTTCCCACCACACTTTTCTCACCGCCGAAATCGCGCTGCCACAATCCATAGCTCAGTAGAACGACTTTGTCGCGTCCCTGCTGGGACTCCTCCGGCAGGAAACTGCGGCCTGCCGCCGGCTGCGCCCCCAGCATCGGGAAAAAACCCGGCGAAACCAGATAGCCGAGCAGCCGCTGCGGCGTCCCGTTGATCGTCAGGTTGACGCTGGCGCTGTCAATTACGGAAATCTGCGAAAAGCATTTGCTGAGATTCTCCAGGTCTCTGAACTCAGGCGGAGAAATCCAGTTCTGGTTATTCGGAATCCCAATGCCGGAAAAGTTTCCCCAGATTTTGACCAGGTGATCGGGTTGCGGATAAGGAAGCGGGCGGAGCAGCACCGCATTCACAACGCTGAAAATGGCCGTGTTCGCGCCAATGCCGAGCGCGAGGGTAAGCACCGCCACCAGAGTGAATCCCCGATTCCTCATGAGCATTCGCACGCCGTAGCGGAAATCCTGAGCGAAGTTTCCCATTGGTCACCCTTCCTTTTCCGGACTGCCACCTTTCAACCAGGACTTCGAGAATATTTCCTGACGGGTTGCGCCGCTTCCATAGTTCTCCCTTCCACTAACATACGCGACCTGTGGCGAAATTGTTGCATTATTTGACGATCGGGTGGACTGGTTTGTGAGCAAGGCGCGGTGCAGCGGGACCTTCCAGGGACCGAGCTGATATTCGGCCATCGAAAGGAAACGCATCCCTTGTCCGGCCGGCGGCGCCGCCCTAAGCAGCTAAAGCGCGAGACGGCATCGGACCCTTTGCATGGCTCTGATGGCGCCGCCACAGTTCGCTACTTCGCTTCTTTCCAGTTAAGGCCCGCGCCCATTTCCACGCGTAATGGGACTTTCATCGGATAGGCGCCTTCCATCTCTTCCCTTACCACAAGCTGAGCGGCTTTGACTTCCTTCTCCGGCGCTTCGAACACCAGCTCATCGTGAACGGTCAGAATCATCCGCGTTTTGAGCTTTTCCCGGAGCAGCCG
>DASSJE010000146.1:0-6016 GCA_035691365.1 Terriglobia bacterium | reverse complement strand
TGGCTGAAGGCATCCGTCGTTACAACATAGTTGGCCTTTTTGGGCAGGAACATGATTTCACGTTCCGTGTCGACCATGCGGCTATAGAACGGAGGGTGCGTACGAAACCAACTGACGCCTTCCACATAGCCCTTCTTTGTGGCGATCTTGTCGAAGAAACGAATGAACCCTGTGGGATCGTAATCGGCGTTCCACGTATATTGAACGCCCAGTTGGTCTGCCTGCATTTCATAATCCCGGCTCACGCCAAGCAGGTTCAGGCTGAGCACCAGCCCGAGGCCGTAGAACCCATACTGAAAGGCATAATAGGTTCCGATCCCTGCAACGCCGCCCGTGAAGATGACGGCGGCAATCTGCGCGGCCTGATAAATAATGCCGGCGATGTTGGCTTTCTGCATCAGCTTGTGAGAATGCCTTGCTGTGACGTGCGCAAGCTCGTGCGCGATCACGCCGGCAAGCTCAGCCTCATCATCGGCCGCGTCCAGCAAACCCCGCTCGATAAAAAGGTAACCGCCCGGCAGTGCGAACGCGTTGATCTCTTTGGAATTGAGCACGGTAATATTCAAAGGGACCTGAAGGTCCGAATGCTTCGCCACCTTCTCCCCCACTGATTTTACGTAGTCAACCACGGCCTCATCTTTGACCTCTGGAGGCATCATGCCGGATTGTTTCATCTGCTTGATGGCTTCCTGACCGGCTCGGATGTCGTCCCGCTGGTTGGGGGCAATTTCCCTATATCCGATGTCCTTCACATCACCCCATCGGCGGTTCTCATGAGCGCCGCTCGCAATCTCCTGCTGGATCGACTGAAGCTGGGAGGGCCAGTTTTCAATCAAATCGAGTTTTGCCAGCCGGTTGTCGTATGCAACCGGGATCGCATTCTGGGAGAGCACTTTAGCCTGGCTCTCCAATACGCGAAGTTGCTGGATTCTGCAATGCATAGTGTGGCGCTCGCCATCCGCGATGCTCGAACCCCGCTGCTTGAGGTCCTTCTGCACCTGTTCCATCTCCGCCTTGTATTTTTCCGAATGCCCCTTGAACTGGTCCACGCAGTACTCTTCTCCCTTTTGCAGATAGTCCCGCATAGATTCAGTCTGCTGCTTTGAATAACGAAGGTTTGGAGAAATTTCAAACAGCTCGAGGTAGGGTTTCTGGAGTTCCTGCTGAAGCCCGGAAAGCTCCTGGGGCCGGGCAGGCGGCGAAGCTCCAACCTGTGCTCGCTTGCGGCAAGCAGGAAGAAATACCAGTATCTCGCATAGGATCAGAGATAAGAATGCCTTGGCAGTCCACTTCATTAGGAGCCTTCCTTTCCGCCCGGCCCCCTGACATGCCCCGGAAAGCCGGGCTGCAGAAATATCTGCTCAAGAACCCGAATACAGCATCTATCCTGTACATCGATTTTCGCCCTGCGCTGGAAATACCGATGTGATTGCCGTCACATCGTGTTCAGATCATGGCCGTCGCAAGCGCCCATTCACATCATGCCGGAGCCTGATTGAAATGTTGAATTACAAGGTGGATAGCTGCGGTGAGAGCACCCGCAACTACAAAGACTAAGTTAAGAATGTTCAGGCCTTGCCGCGCGTCATGGCTTCAGAAGCCCCGCCAGTTGCCCCGGAGATCTGCGGGAACGGGTGTCACGCTGGTGCTGGCGGAATTGTCGCTGATCCTCACCGTCACCGTAACGGGGCCTGACAGCCCGCTCAGGTCAACCTGGTTGCCATAAACAATAATTTCAAATTGATTTTCACCGAGCGGTGCAATCTGGACCCTGAAAGTCGATCCGTTGATGGGACCCTGAAACAAATACGTTCCGCCATTCGATCCATTCTGAAAAAACTTCAGCGAACCTGCAGGAATGATGATCGAATAATCCCCAATCTGAAGGCCCACCGGCTGAATCAAGGGATTGACAACAAGATTTGAGTCAAGGCTGAGCGTGGCTTGCAGCTCAAACCTTAGCGGCCGGGATGTAGAAACCTGCAACCCGGCGGTAAGGCTATTCGCGGGGGGAGTAGAGGCACAAGCTTTTGCGGGATACGCCGCAACAGAATGCGTTTGCGATGTGACGCCCGTAGAGGTCAGCGAGGCAAAGGTGACTAACGAGGAGCCACCCAAAGTGAAAATTGAAATCCCGCCAAATCCCCCCGTCACGGCCGTATCTGCAGTATATAGAAATGAGCCGTCCTCGCTCACCGAAAGTCCGCCGGGATAAAGAGCGCCTTGCCCGGCGCCCGCAGACGTCCCGGGAAGAGTAAGACTGCCGTCTGAGCCTACGGAAAAGGCTGTCACGGTGTTGCTGCCCTGGTTGCTTGAAAAAAGCGCACTGTCGCCGGCGCCAAGGGCCACAACCTGGTTGCTTGCAATCCCCGTTGCAAAGGGCGAACCGGCCACTGCGGATAACTGCCCGGTGGAAGCGACGCTGAAAGCGTAAATGTTTCCGGAATTTCCTCCTGCAAAAAGCAGATTGCCGGCGCAGTTGATGTCCACGCTGGTGGCGGCGCCTGAACTGAGTGTGAATGGAGAATTAGCAACAGCCTGAAGTGTTCCGTCGGGCTGGATGGCATAAACAGCGATCTGGCTGGTCTGGGCAAGCGCGACGGCCAGAAGTTTGCCGTCCGGGCTGACCTTCATGCCATACACCGCCCCGGCCGCGGCCAAAGGAGTGCCCACCATCGCCAGCGCACCCGTTGTTAAGTTAATGCTGAAGATGGTGATTGATCCCAAGGTGAATTGTGAGTTCACTCCCGTGCTGCCGGCATAAAGGAACTTTCCATCCGGCGTGGCAGCCAGCGAAATACCCGAATTAGCCGTATCGTCAAGAGCGTCGGTGGGAAATGGAGACCCGGCCACAGCACTCAGCACGCCGGTTCCGGGGTCTATACTGAAGGCGCTGACGTTGTTGCCGCCGGCGTTAGAAGCATAAAGGAAGTTCCCCGCCGCAGCAATGCGGCTGGCCGAGTAGAGGCCTGAGCCATGGCCGGCGCCACCGGTTGAAAAAGGCGAGCCTGAAATCGAGCTCAAGGTCCCATTCGCATCCACAGAAAAGGCAGAGATGGAGTTTGCGGTTGCCTGGTCATTGTTCGTATAAACAAAGTTCTGGGCTGCCAGTCCAGTTGCCGGACCCATCATCAGGATAAGGCTCCAAACAGCCACTCCAAGGTATTTCAGCATCAGCGTGTCCCCTCCCTAGTTTCGCGCCAACGACTGCCGTTGTTTCTTTTTATGTTCCAGGTAGAGTTACCCGGAAATTTGCTTCTTATCTTCCCCGCCAAGCCACTTCACAGGCTCAGGAAGATTCATTTTTTGGGGGCTGCCAGGGCGGTGCACGCTTTGGCCGGATAAGCCGCCAGCGATTGCAACCCTGAAGCCAGACCGGTGGAGTTCAAGGAAACAAAAGTGAGTGGTGATGAACCCGAAAGGCTGAAGATCGAGAAGCCAGAGTGCACCGGGCTGCTGGCATCCGAATTCAGGTCAGCGGCATAAAGGAATTGGCCATCATTGCTCACCGCCAGGCCGCTGGGATATGGAAGTACGCCTGTTGCCACGCCTGCGGCATTCACCGAAGTTCCAGGAATGGCCAAAACGCCATTGGACCCCACAGCGAAAGCAGTTACGGTGCTGCCACTCTGATTGCTGGAATAGAGAGTGCTGTCGGTCGTGCTCAGCGTGACCACCCTGTTACTTGCTAATCCCGTCGCGAACGGCGAACCGGACACGGGCAACAGGGCCCCGGAAGCGAAATTGAAAGCATAAATATCACCGCCAGTCCCTCCAGCGAAAACGAGGTTGCTGGAACAATTGATATCGATGCTGGTTGCCGCCTCGGAGCTGAGCGCATAAGACGAATTATGAATTGCATGCAGCATGCCGGGACCTCGAATGGCAAACACGGATATGGCATTAGATCCAGGAATCGCTGCAAGAAGGTAGTTGCCGTCCGGGCTCACCTTCATGCTTGACATGGCGCCGCCTGCCGGTATCGGAGACTTACTAGACACCGTCAGCGCGCCCGTCGTTGGGTCAATGGTGAACATTGTAATGGGCGCCGGGTTGAACTGCGCGTCATAGCCCGTGCTTCCCGCATAAAGGAACTTACCATCGGGTGTGGCAGCCAGGGAAATGCCGGATTGAGTAGGGTCGTTAAAAGCGCCGGTCGAAAACGGTGAACCGACGACAGGCACGAGATTGCCGGAAGCGGGGTCAATGGAAAACGCGCTGATGGTATTACTGCCGGAATTCGAGGCGTAAAGAAAATTATTGACGATGATGATCCGGTTGGCAGAGTTAAAGCCCGGATTGGCGCCTCTGCCATCCCCCCCGGTCGCGAATGGCGAGCCGGTAATTTCGTTCAAGGCACCATTTGTGCCGATAGCGTAAGCGGAAATGGAATTGGGTACAACGTCGTTGTTGGTGTAAAGAAATCGCTGAGCAGAAAGGCCCGCTGGCAAAAGGGCCAGCAGGATAAGACTCCAGACGGACTGTTTTATGGACTTGAGCATCGGAGTGTTTCTCCTTCAGAATTTGAGCTTTGCTGTGTCCTCTGGACCCCTTTTTGAATGGCCTGACTTCGCCTTGGTTAACCTCCCCGGGAAAGGAAATATCCGCCCATTTACAAGAATCAAAAACCGACTTGAAGCAACGCTCTTAGGATCCCCGCGCTACTGAGGATCGGGAGATTCGAGTAAATCGTAACGTCTGGCTGGCGGCACAGCTTATCCAACCAGTTGCAAGGGCAAGCCACTTCCTTTCGTAAGGTGTTCAATCTACATACGTTGCCTATGGCCATTGCCATAACTTAAAAGGATTCTAACTCGCAATATTTTAGTTTACAAGTCCATAGCAAGTCATCTACTTCCAAGTTAATGATTTCCCGCACTCAAGAAGCATGTCCAGGCAATTCGATGGAGGGAACTTTCTGGCAGGCGTTGGAATTTGGCATTGAGGGCCCGGCTGGGCCGGCAGGCGCCTTATTGGAACATCTCAACTTCCCTGCCGGCTCTGCCGGTTGTTCTCACCGGTCCGACGGGCCTTGATAAGGATTGTAGCCTCGTTGATACCCTGCGGTGTAACCTTCGCGGTACTCACGTTTGTATTCTTTCTTGCGGCCATAATCATGGTTGTAGCCATGATCGGCGTCTTCATAGCGATCGTGCTTGGAGGGCTGGAAGTCCTTATTGTGCCGGCGGTCCTTTTCGCCGTCTATCATTCCATCCTGGTAGCCGACCTGGAAGGCCGGACTCCTCTGGCCGTAGGCGCCTCCTGAATCATCATCGCGCCCATATCTGGGATACTGGGAATTATTGTACGTCTCTTCGTACTGCGCGCTGCGGTTGTGAAATCCGTCGTCGTAACCCGTGCGGTATCCATCCCGGTATCCGTCCTGATACCGGTCCCGGCTTCCCATGTAGGGTTCGTACCCGCGCATGGCATCATCGAAATCCCTGCTCTCAAAGTTGTAGTCGACCCGCGCCTGATAGTCCTCGCGACCGTGCTGGAAGCCGTCCACGTACCCGTTCTGAAAACCATATTGGGCCGCCCCGCGCTCATCGCGATGATCATGCTCATGGGCGATTGCCAGGCCGCTCAGGGAAACGGCAATAATGCAGGCGAGGCTGACTCTCGAGAAAAGTCTGATCATTTCACTCTCCTTTCTGCACACATTCGCATGAGCCCGAAATCTTTGTGCTCGGTTTGACAGCAACCTCATGTGCACAGGAAGTAAAAGGCAAACGGCTTGCCATCCGCCTTAAGCTACTGAATCCAGGTCAAAAATTCTGGCAGGATACAGAAGATCCGGACAATAGCCAGTAAAACTTACACAGGCTGGGGTGAATCGCGCGCATTACAGATCGGTTCAATGCCTGCCCCGTCATTCGAGTGGCATGGTAAGGGTTGGGCAAAGTGCAGATTGCTTGCTGGCTAATCCGGAAGGCTGGCCAGGGTCAAGCCGTCGGAGTTGACGCTCAGTTCCTTCGGTTATTTCTCTGGCGCTTCGGCCTGGATGCCGGGACGT
>DASSJE010000145.1:0-2759 GCA_035691365.1 Terriglobia bacterium | reverse complement strand
TATTTTTCACCCTGGGCTCGCGGGTTCATTTGAGTATGTTGTCAAGAAACAACTTGATGAGTTCAACCGGCTTTACGGAGCGCCGCCGGCCCGTATTGACGGCCATCACCACATGCACCAATGCGCAAATGTCGTCCTGGCAAAGCTTCTTCCCGCAGGGACCGTTGTCCGGCGAAATTTCTCGTTTCAGCCGGGCGAAAAAAGCTGGGCCAATCGGACCTGCCGCAAGATGCTGGATCGCATGCTCGCCAGGCGGTATCGTGTAACCGACTATTTCTTCTCGCTGGCCCCGGTAGAGCTGGCAAGCCGCCTGGAGCGCATCTTTTCCCTGGCGCAAAGGTCCATCGTGGAAGTGGAAACACATCCCATCAATCCGGCAGAGTATCGCTTTTTGTCGGGCGGTGAGATTTTCCGGCGAGCTGGGGACCACCCGGTTGCCCGGGGCTTTACCCTGGCGCAAGCATGACACCTGAATCAGAAATCGCCGGCAATGGACTGAAACCAGCCGGTGCCGGTTGCGGTTCATCCTGCAGCACAATCGAGCCCCTGGCAGTGGATGGGAGAATTGCCGGCAGCACAGCACGCCACATTGCCGTCTGCGTCTGCACGTATAGACGTTCACATTTGCTTAAACATCTTCTGGAGAAGCTCAAGACTCAAGAGACGGATGGCCTGTTTACTTTTTCGGTTGTGGTTGTCGACAACGATCACGCAGAGTCCGGTAAGGCCGTGGTTTCGGAGTTCATGGATGGTTCCCCTATTAAAATCAGCTATCACGTGGAACCACGCCAGAACATCGCCCTGGCGCGAAACAAGGCTGTCCAGAATGCCGCCGGGGATTTTGTGGCCTTTATCGACGATGACGAGGTCCCAACAGACCGCTGGCTGGCGACGTTGTTCAAGACATGCGAGAGATTCCAGGTCGACGGCGTTCTTGGGCCGGTAAAGCCATATTTTGATGAAAGTGCCCCAAAATGGCTGGTTGAGGGCAGGTTCTACGATCGTCCATCTTATCCGACAGGGTTCGTAATCGAAGGCAGAAACGGGCGGACGGGAAACGTGTTGCTCAGGAGGGCGGTGTTCTCGGAAAGCCCGCAGCCGTTCAGACCTGAGTTTCGTACAGGTGAGGATCAGGATTTCTTCAGACGAATGATCGAACGCAAGAAGGTTTTCGTCTGGTGTGATGAGGCGGTGGCGTATGAAGCGGTCCCGCCAACACGATGGAAGCGAAGCTTCCTCCTCCGAAGAGCTTTGCTGCGCGGACAGAACGCGGTAATCCATCCAACTTTCGGGTTCCGTGACATTACGAAATCATTGATCGCCGTTCCGGCCTACAGCATTGCTCTTCCCCTTGCTTTCTTGCTTGGCCAGCATAAATTCATGAATCTCCTCGTCAGGCTCTTCGATCACCTGGGCAAGCTGATGGCTCTAATGGGCATCAATGCGATAGCCTCGGAATATATCACTGACTAAAGAACATGATTCCGGCAAACGAGCGTGATTACATCATTCAGAAAGACGACCCGATCCTGATCACCGGGGCGCACGGCTTTATTGGATCCAGGCTGGTGGAGACCCTGTTGGATCTTGGATTTCGCAACCTGCGGTGTTTCACCAGATCTTCCGCTCCAATTGCAGAGAAGGAGACATTCCGTGAAAGAAGTGGCCGCAAAGCACGGGTTGAAGTAGTCAGGGGCAACCTCCTCTCCAGGGAGAATTGCCAGGCCGCGACCAAGGACATCAAGGTCATTTATCACCTTGCGGCCGGGCGAGGGGAGAAGTCGTTTCCCGACGCGTTTATGAACTCCGTTGTCACAACGCGAAATCTTCTTGATGCGTGCCTTCAGCAGAAATCCCTGAAGAGGTTGGTCAACGTCAGTTCGTTTGCCGTGTATTCGAACCGAGCCAACCCCCGGCGCCGTTTACTCGATGAGTCTTGCCCGCTGGAACAGAATCCTGAACTCCGCGGAGAGGCATACTGCTATGCAAAGGTCAAACAGGATGAACTCGTAGTTTCATACGGCAGCCAATGGAACATTCCCTACGTGATTGTGCGGCCGGGATACGTTTATGGTCCCGGCAACCAGGCCATCAGTAGCCGCGTTGGCATTGGCACATTTGGGCTTTTTCTCCACCTCGGCGGTTCAAATAGAATCCCGCTTACCTACATCGATAATTGCGCTGAAGCCATCGCGCTGGCGGGATTGGTCAAGGGCATCGAAGGCGAAACCCTGAACGTGGTAGACGATTACCTGCCGTCCAGCCGGAAGTTCCTGCGGTTGTACAAAAGAAATGTCAGGCATTTCAAGTCGCTTTACCTTCCCCACTTTGTGAGCTACGCGCTCTGCTATCTGTGGGAGAGATATTCGGCGTGGTCAGAAGGCCAGTTACCCCCGGTCTTCAATCGCAGACGGTGGCACGTGGACTGGAAACAAACGGACTACAGTAACCAGAAATTAAAGACCCTCGTTGGTTGGACACCCACTGTGCCCATGACGGAGGCGCTCAACCGCTACTTTCAAAGCTGTCGGGACAGGAACCATGATTAGAACAGCGATTGTCGGCTGCGGCAAAATTGCCGATTCGCATGCCGCTGCGATCCAGAGGATCAGGGGCTGTGAAGTTGTTGCCGTGTGCGACAAAGAGCCTCTGATGGCAAAGCAGCTGTCAGAGAGGTTTGGAATAAAGAAATGCTTCAGCGAGGTGGCAGAACTGCTCAGCGAAGTACGCCCGGATGTTGTCCATATAACAGTCCCGCC
>DASSJE010000144.1:0-5745 GCA_035691365.1 Terriglobia bacterium | reverse complement strand
GTTTTCCTGCTTGGCGTACTGCATAATTACTTCATCTGGAGCATCCGAAAGAGTACTCAGGTCTCTAACATATTCAGCTTTGAGGCAGGAGGCTTTCATCAACTCCTGAGCCAATGGGTCAGTTACAGCCGCGTCAATAAGAACTCTCAGTTTTGTTGTCAACTGGACGCTCCGTTACGAGCTTGGCAAATCTGATCGCATCCCTGACTTGCTCCTTAGTTAGTTTCGGGTACGACTTCAACGCCCCCTTTACTGTCCCGTAGTACTCAAAAGCGTCAAGGATCATATAGACCGGAACGCGCGTGCCGCGGACGCACGGTGAGCCACCCAACACACCGGCCGTGGACACTATGGCCGGAATTTTCCTCGACGCTTCCTCAAAGGCACTTCGCAATGATATCTGGAAGTCCTTCGCTGTCGGAGATCTGCGTTGGAGATATTTCAAAAATCTTCGGTTTTCAAAACCCTTTCCGAACATGGAGGTCGTAAAGTGCTGATCGTTCGTTGACTCACTAAGGGTTAATCTCATTGGGAACCTCCTTGATCAGGTTTCCGGCGAGCTTCGCGAGCTCGCTGATCTCTTGAAGGATATCAAAGGTGTTAAAGTGGACGCTTCTGTCTCCGTAGAATAGAACACGGGATTTCTTCTCCCTGCTGATAATCCATGCTTGATGGATTCCCAGAGGTTGTTTTTCAAGGTTGATTGACATCCCATCCACTTCTACTCCCGGCTCGGCACCCAACGGAATCTTAATCGGCAGTGGGATCAAGAATCGCCATTGGGCGGCATCGTACTCGAATGCCATGTGAACATGTGCTGCGGCCTTTTCAGACTTGAAGAATTTCCCCAGCCATTGCATCGCGTTATCTGCGAAGGGTTCCTCTTCGCCCTCCACTGCCGCTGCCGAACCTGGATAATAGCCAAGTCTAATATGCACCCTATTCTTGGTCACATGCCAGTTCAAGTGAGCATGATAATCAATGGCGCTAGGGTGGCGCGTGGAGAGCGTGGCCCCTAGGGAAACAGCCGAGGTGAGCGGCTCCTTGAACTTCGGCTCAAATGGTTTTTTGAACTCGTCCAAATCAAATTTGTCAAAAGTCACATCGAGGTCGAAATCCGCACCATCGCAATGGAGGTCGGCGAACGCAGTCCCATGTGCAGGTTGCTGCGCCGCTCTACTTGTTGATGAATGTCCGGTTGTCATTGGTTGGCTGAAGCTTTTTCCAAATAAGCCAAGCTTCCTGTCCCAAGTTTCGTCTGTCGTAGGAACTCAGCTTATACATCCAATCTCAAGGATACAAGGCTAGCGCTCCCGGCGGGCTAGAGATTGTCCCCAAACGGCGAAAAAAGCAAGGTTCGCATAGGAACCGTTCAGCCGGAGGCGAATCTTTGGGACAGGCTGACTAGATGAGGGCGTCGGCTCCTAGCTCCGAGTGGGAAACTGGGGACGAAACTGGAAACTGGCGAAAGTTCCCGAGCTTCTGGAATGCGATAGTCACACACGGATGCATGTTACTAACACGACTGCCGTTGTATATAATCCGGCGCACTATGCCAAATCAAGAAACTCTGTACCACGTGGCCGACCGGGTCGCCACCCTTACGCTGAATCGGCCGGACAAATTGAACGCCTGGACCAGCGTCATGGAGCGCGAGGTACGCTCCGCCATGGGCGAGGCGGAACACGATGAGAATGTTCGCGTCATTCTCTTAACGGGCGCGGGGCGCGGATTCTGTGCGGGCGCGGATATGTCGCTGCTGAGCACGGTCGCGGAGAAGGGGCTCGACGAAGCGCGGCGGACACAAGCGGTGCAACCCATAAGTGGGAGCGGCGAAGGCGCGCGACGGGATTTCCAGAAGAAGTATTCGTATTTCCCTGCGGTGACCAAGCCGGTGATTGCCGCCATCAACGGGCCGGTGGTGGGCTTGGGATTGGTGATTGCTCTCTACTGCGATATACGTCTTGCTTCGGATGCGGCGCGTTTCGGCACGGCTTTTGCGCAGCGCGGGCTGATCGCCGAGTACGGAATGGCGTGGATGTTGCCGCGCCTGGTGGGACACGCCAATGCTCTGGACCTGCTGTTTAGCGCGAGAATGATCGATGCGGCGGAGGCGCTAAGAATGGGGTTGGTGAATCAGGTCTATCCGCGAGAAGCGTTTCTGGAAAGCGTACAAAAATACGCGGTGGACCTGGCGTCGAAGGTTAGTCCGCGGTCCTTGCGGGTGATCAAACGGCAAGTGTATGACGCGATGTTCCAGACGCTGGCGGAATCGTTTGAAAGTTCCGAGCAGGAAATGCTGGCGAGCCTGCAGAGCGAAGACTTCAAAGAAGGCGTGGCGCACTTTATCGAAAAGCGTGCCCCGGCTTTCACCGGCCGATAACTCGTTTCAACCCAGAATGGCTGCAGTGGCTGAAAGATTGGTTCTCCATGTTCCGGGATTGCTACCCTTGGGTGAAACCCTTCTCTCCGGCCACGAAGGCCGAGCCAACGAAGTCGGTTGGCAACGGGCCCTCCGGCGGGATAATCTTGAAACCGCCGCGCCCGAAAAGTACGGTGAGCCCATCCGCACCTCCCAAGACAAGCATCTTTGCCCCGCGCGGCTTGTAGTGGAAGTGGGGAAAGGGGAACAGCGAAGGCGACCACCCGGCAAGCTGCATCAGCCAGCCCATAATCTCCTTCTCATTCGGCTTCAGTTCCTTGATGAATGCTTCCAGCTTGCGGGAAACTGCTTCAAAGTCAGCTCTGGTTACCACGGCGATGTCATTGGTGTTCATTGGTGCCTCCTCCATAGAGGAGTAGTGTCTGAGCGTCACCAAACGTTTCAGTTCCGAAGCCCACGAGTGGGTGGCGGATCAGACCCTTTGCTTTTGACGGTGTGAAGGTTGGCGGGGGCCGCGCGGGCGCTGGGTGCCGCAACCCTTTCGGGGAAGCCAGGGCCTACCGTTTGAGAGTTCCTGTTCTCTGATCTCAGTTCTCTGCTCTAAGGCTTTTCGCTCTCACGAATGCGAAGGCAGCCGGGTGCCGCATGCGCCGGTTTTGCGCGTGCGGGTTTTGACGTTTTCTTCCTCCCACTATGTCACAGGATCCAAACTGACTATCCAAAAAGGATAATCATCCTGCCTGCCCCGCTTGCCCCGACCGAAGATCCCGACCCAGTCCGGACCTGGTCGGCTGTTAATTCCGCCGGCGTGCTTTTCCGCCTTGGTGCCCGCCCATCTATCTATCGACCGCTAACTCGTCTTGGCTTCAGCGCTCTCGTTCGCCGCCACTGCCTGCTGCCTCCGGAGTTCTCTCTCCAACTGACCTTTCGTTGCTGCGTACTGCAGCGCGGGCATTTCCAGTTCGCGGTACTCCTGTTTCTGCTCGTCCGCAGCCGCGATGGACAGCCCCTTGTAGGTCTGGCGGGCGGCCCAGTCCAGCAGCGTGATGGCATTGTTAAACAGTTCTTTGTACGTATTCAGCCCGGTCATCTCGCGGACCTTATTCACGATCGCAACGCCCTGTTCGTCCAATTCGACCTGTATCCTCATGGCATACTCCTAGAACCATCACCATTTCATCATCCTGCAGGGCGTTTGTCAACCCCAAACTCAGACCCCGTTCCTCCAGGGGCACAGGTGACAAGCCCCTCCTAGAAAACCTTCTTGATGATCCAAAGCAGCATTCCAGCTACCTGGCCAACCGTGGCGGCACCCAACCAATGCATGAACTTGTCCGGCACCACAATCCGCCCAAACCCTCGCAACAAAATCAGGGAGAACGTTTCGATCACCGTAAAAAAGAAACCTGCCAGTACATTCAGCGTAATCAACTGGTCGAGCTGTATGTCCTTGTGAACATAGATGTAGAACCAGGCAGCTAGAAACGGCAGCATCCCAAAACCCAGCAGGGATAGGCTGGCGAGGCGCTCCATGCCTGTCATAGGCCGTGCATCTTGCACAGGCTCCAAAATAGGCGGCTTATCCGTTTCGGCAGCCTTTCGCGGCAAACGTGTCTCCCCCTAGGGTGAGTGCTTTGGCGCCCACCCCACCCGGTTGCCAGCATCCTCAGGCGTCGCGCTCTGCACGGGACGTTTGATTTCCACCAGCTTCTCCGGAGGCAGTTTCGTCCAGCCACGTAACGATTTGGCCGGCCCCATGGGGAGCGGAGAGTCAGCGTCCGGCGGCATGCGCGCAGTCTAGTAATGAGGAATTGAGCTGTCAACAGAAATATTATAGAACATATACTTAACCATATTTGGTTATCGGCGGACGGGTCGCCCGAACGTGAGACCTTAGGCCATTTTGGGTGCTCCACTCTCGGTTTGTGAGGATTGGGTTTTTGACTTTGCTTTTTTGTTGTCCGCCCTGCTTTCGCCCCCCCCCATTCTTGCCATGTCTTTTCCCTTCAATCAGTTCGCAGCGCAATCTTTTCCTTAGACGAGAACCGGGGGACAGACAGGAAGTTTCCCCTACTCCGTCGGGTGCCGCATGCGCCGGTTTTGCGCGTGCGGGTTTTGACGCTTTCTTCCTCCCGCTATCTCACAGCATCTAAACTGACTATCCGAAAAGGATAATCATCCTGCCTGCCCCGCTTGCCACGACCTTCGAGGGGAGCGTAACTGTAAGCTGTCGGCTGTCAACTTCGCCAATGTTGGGGAAGCACGTCTGGTGAGGCTCGTCACTCGCCACTATTCTTCTTTTGCAGACACTCCGCGCAGTAGCCGCCGACTTCAGTGCGGGAGACGGTGACTTTCATATGGAAGTCGCGGGCAATTTGATTCTTCAGTTGTTCATAAAGATTGCTTTCGAATTCGCGGACCTTGCCGCATCGCAGGCACGCGACGTGGATGTGGTCCCTCGGGCCGTGCGTTTCGTAATAGTGCCGGTCTCCGCGAAGGTGCAGCAAATCCAGTTCGTCAATGAACCCTATTTTTTCAGGAGGTCGATCGTGCGGTAGATGGTGACGAGATGCACTCCGGAGTCGATTTTCTGCGCCCGTTCGAGGATTTGGTCCACATCCAAATGTTGTTCGGCGTCGTCCATCACCTGCAAAATCACCCGCCGCTGGCGGGTCATGCGGATGCCCCGCGCAGCTACAGCCTGTCGAAGTTTTCCTGTGGTTTCGGCGGAATTCAGGCGCTCACCGGTAGAAGCCCGGTGGGCGGGCGACGCTGTCATGGATCCAGCTCCACTCTCGCGGAGGCTTCGTGCTCAGGAATGGGAAGGTAGCAGCCGCAAAACGTCGTTGTACATAACGTACGCGAAGAGCACCAAAAGGAACACCAGCCCCACCTGCACAAAGCGCTCTTTGAAGCTCATGCTGAAGTCGCGGCGGCGGATGCCTTCCAGGGCCAGCAGCAGAATGTTTCCGCCGTCGAGGATGGGAATCGGCAGGAGGTTAAGCACGCCCAGGTTCACGCTCAAGATCGCCATCAGCGTGATCACGGCAAAGGTGCCTTCCTGCACGGCCTGCCCGGCATCATTGGCAATGCCAATGACGCTCTGCAGCTGCTTGACGGCAACCTTGCCGCTGATGAGTTTGCCGACGATGGCGACCACTTGCCATGTGCCGCGGCCAGTGAAATCGGCCGCCGAGGTCACCGCCTGCGTCACGCCGACCTTCCGGAAGGAGTACTCCTGGCCAGGGCGCACGCCAATAATCCACGCGGATTCCCCTTTGTCATTTTTGTCGCTGGCGGGAGTCACGTTGAGCGTCAGCGTGGTGTTTTTGCGCCGGATGATGGTCGCAATCGGCTTCCCT
>DASSJE010000143.1:0-2727 GCA_035691365.1 Terriglobia bacterium | reverse complement strand
GCTTTTGCCAATCACGTTTTCCGTGTCGCCACCAACGTAATAAGCTGACGATGCCAGATCAGCCAGAACAATGGCCGCGGCGCGCCAGAAAGAAATGAACGACAACATGACGGTGGTAGCGACGAAAACCGGGATGGCCGGACGACGGAGTTTTTCCAGGGCTGCATTCATAGGGCCTGCTTCCATCGCCGAACATAAGGCCGCAGGGCATTAAGAAGGCATCAAGATTTCAGCAAAAGTGAGAAAAGGAAGCTATTCCGGGTCAAACCGGTAGCCGATCCACGGCTCGGTCTTGATGTATTTGGGAGCACGCGGGTTCTGCTCCAGCTTCTTTCGAAGGTTCGCGATGAAGACACGCAGATATTCCGGTTGCTCTGTGCTATTGCTGCCCCAAATGGTAGTGAGAATGGCGCGATGCGTGAGCACTTTGCCGCGATTGGAGAGGAAATACTGAATCAGGTCGTACTCTTTTGGGGTAAGGTGTATCGCCTTTCCGTTCACCTCCACCAGGCGTTGTTGCGGATCGATCTTAAAATCGCCGGCTTCGTAAGCGGCATCGGATTGCGGTGCCGTAGTCGAACGGCGCAGCAGAGCGCGCACGCGCGCGGTGAGTTCAGCCATGCCAAAGGGCTTGGACACATAGTCATCGGCCCCCAGGTCGAATGCCTTGACCTTGGTCGCCTCGTCTTCCTTAACGGAGAGCACAAGCACAGGCACTTCAGACAATTGACGGATGCGCTCACACAACTCCAGTCCGGTGAAGCCGGGCATGGAGAGATCGGTAATGACGAGATCAGGGAGCCACGTCCGGAATGTTTCCATGCCGGCGCGACCGTCAGCGGCAATGCGCACCTGGTAGCCGGCGGATTCAAGGCCGCGCAGCAGCACGCGCGTGATCTGGGCTTCGTCATCCACCACAAGTATTTTCCTGGGATCGTCAGTCATGGTCAGCCGATGCGCTCGCCTCCTTCACGGGGACTTCCTGCATAGCGGGCTCCGGCAGAGGGAGCTGAAACTGCACGCTTGTGCCTTTTCCGTCCGGGCCGCTTTCAATCCATATTTTTCCGCCGTGGGCCTGAATAATCCCGCGGGCGATGGCCAGTCCCATTCCCAGACCGGGCTGCAATCCGGCGCGAAAGAACTTTTCAAACACCCGGCCGCGCAACTCCGGGGGGATGCCGGGCCCGTCATCATCCACGGCGAAGCAGATTCTGTTGTCTTCCCGCCGGACGGAGATCGTGATCTTTGCTGCGGGGCCAGAATACTTGGCCGCATTCTCAAGAAGCGTGAAGATTACCTGTGCGATCAGGCGCGGATCTACCTTTGGGGCAGGCAGGCCGCTGGCTATGGCGACCTCAACCGGATGGCCTTCCAATAGCGGCTCCGCGCGGAGCAGGGCATCTTCCACCATTTCATCGGCGGCAACATTCCGGCTTGCCAGCGTGACCTCGCCCGCCTGGAGTTTGGCCAGGTCCATCATGCCCTGGATGAAATGGTTCAACCGGTCAGATTCCTGCTCAATCACTTCAAAAAGTTCGCGTTGCACTTCGGGCGTGACCGGCTCAGAGCGAATCGTAGAGATGGCGGCCTTGATCGACGTGAGAGGCGTGCGCAAATCGTGTGTGACGGCATCGAGAAGGGCAGTCTTGAGCTGTTCGCTCTTGCGCAAGGCGTCGGCTTCAGCGGCCTGGGCGGCGGCCTGCTCAAACTTTCCACGAACATGCACTAATTCTTTTCGTTGCTTTTCCGTCAGCAGCACGCGCTTTTCCAGGCGCGAGGAAAGTTGGCCCACCAGCACCGCCGTCGTAACAAAAACAATAAACGCGACTACGTCTTCCGGCCGCGTGATCAGGAACGAATAGTACGGGCCGATAAAGAAAAAATTAAATGACAGGCCGACAAGGATGGAAGCATAAAGGGCTGGACCGCGGCCTTGCGTCAAAGCCACCAGGATGACTGGAAGGACCAGGATCAGGGCAATGCTGGTCTGGCTGAGCTCGGGACGCAGCTTTTCCAGCACGGCGATCGGCAGCGCCACGGCCAGGGTCGCAATCAGATAACGGACGGGCCATCGCCCGCTCCATGAGTTCACGAACCTCATTGTAGGACATTCAGGACAACAAGGGCTTTTGTGGCCAGGAGAGGACAAGTTTGGGGTTCTTAAAGCGCGCGAAACCTGCGAAAATAGCCTTATGGCAATCGTGGTGGTTGGCGGGCACTCGCGCAGCGTGGGCAAAACCAGCGTGGTTGCGGGTCTGATTGCGGCGCTGCCGGAATTCAACTGGACCGCCCTTAAGATCACGCAATTCGGCCACGGCATCTGCTCCGCCGACGGCAAGCCATGCGATTGCGATACCGGCGATGACCATTTCCGCGCTCTCAGTGACGAGAAAGACCTGAGCGGCGAGAGCGATACCTCGCGTTTTCTTGTGGCCGGCGCCAAGCGATCATTGTGGGTGCGCACACGGCAAGGCCGGCTGGGCGAGGCCATGCCCGATATCGAACGCAAGATTGCCGGGGCCGAGAACGTGATCATGGAGTCAAACAGCGTGATCCGGTTCCTGCGCCCCGATCTTTATCTCACGGTGCTCGACGCCGACACGGAAGATTTCAAGGATTCAGCACGTGAGTTTCTGGACCGCGCCGATGCCGTGGTCCTGCACCAGTCTGAAGCCAGGGCGAAATGGAAGACAGTATCGATGGACGCTCTGGCGGGAAAGCCAATCT
>DASSJE010000142.1:0-7862 GCA_035691365.1 Terriglobia bacterium | reverse complement strand
AACGAATACACCAGTACGTTGCAGCGCGCCTTTGCTCACGATCTGATCAGCCGCCTGGAGTTCCGGCGTGATATGTCGAATGTACCGTTTTTCCCGCGCGGGGCGGCAGATCTGACGAAGAACCAGAACACGCTGGAGTTGGGCCTGATGTACGTCTTTAGTCTGCACGGCGCCGAATAAACCTCAAGGTTGCACGGAAAATAGGCAAGCAGTTCCTGGGCCTTTCGCAATCACGGAAATACAAGGAAGTCATGCCAGGGAATTTCGGCGCTTCATGCGTGGCGCGCCACGATGAGAAGCAGCGCGAAGATAACAATCGGGATGAGGATGAGGATGATATAAAAAAGAACCCGTCGAAGCAGCGGCGAGCGCCGGTGCTTCCATTCGTGAAGTTCGGATCGATCAGCAGCCCCGATCTGGTCCTGATGCTGGAGGTCCCATGCGAACTCGCCAGCGCTGGCATACCGGTTCCGGGGATCACGCTCGATGGCGCGATAAATGATTTCCTGTAACTGAGGCGAGATTTGGGGGTCAATTTCGCGGGGTGGAACGGGGTTGTTGAGTAATCGGTCATTCATGATGACAAAGGCGTTGGGACCCGTGAACGGAACCTTCCCAGTCAGCATTTCGTAGAGCATGACTCCCACGGCATACAAGTCGCTGCGGAAATCACCTCGCTTCCCTTTGACCATTTCCGGACTGATGTAATCCGGCGTCCCCATCACCTGTGAGAGCTTGGAGAACGTCAGCCGTCGCGCGCCGGCGCTGGCGGCAATCCCAAAGTCAATCAATTTGATGCGATCGTCAGGTCCCACCATGATGTTTTCGGGCTTGAGGTCGCGGTGTGCAACACCCTGCTTGTGGATATAGCCCAGCACTTCCAGAATTTCGAGCGCAAAGTGAATCGCGCGATCGGGAGGGAGCTTGTGCTGCTCGTCGAGAATTTTCCGCAGCAGCTTGCCGTCCGCATACTCCATGACCATGTAGAGACGGCTGCGGCCATCGGACGGAAACACTTTCATGACGCCGGGATGGTCGAGCTTCTTGCCGATCTCCTCCTCGCGATGGAAGCGGTCAAAGTAAAGCGCGTCGCTTTCCATTTCAGGGTGAGGGACCTTAATCGCGACCTGGTGATGGGTCTGGAGGTCCGTGGCGAGAAAGATGGACGCCATCCCGCTCCGGGCGATGACGCTCTCGATCCTGTAATGGTCGAGTGTGTCGCCAGGATGTACTGGGTTCATCATGCATGCAGATTGGAAGCGAGGCCGGCGGCGTTCGGCATTTCAGGAAAGCTTGTAGGGCCTCCCACGGTACATTCCTACATGCTCTACGTCCAGGATGCGGATCAACTGGACGCTGATATTATCGCTCCCATCGCGCTGGTTGGCAAGCGCGATCAACTCCCTGGCCGCAGCGTTCAGATCAGGATAATGGCGCACAACTGCCACTATATCCGCCGGAGGCACAGAACCATGCAAGCCGTCGGAACAAAGCACCAGAATGTCGCCCGAAAGCAGCGCACGAACGTCCGTCTCGACGTTGACGAACAGGCCGGCGCCAAGCGAGCGGCTCAGGATATGACGCCCCGGCGCCTCCGCCGCCTCGAGGTCTGAGAGCAGCCTCAGGCGGATCTGCTCGTTGACCAGCGTGTGGTCCCGCGTCAGGGCCATGGCTTGATTGTCACGGACAAGGTAGCAGCGTGAGTCTCCCACGTGCGCAATGACCACCGTGTCATATCGCAGGGCGCAGGCAACCAGGGTGGTCGCCATCCCGGTTCCCCCCCGGCCACCCACCGTCGCGGCCTCCAGCACGCGGTGATTGGCCTCCTGCACCAGGCGCGGCAAAAGAGCGGAAAGGGGCTCATCCGCAGGAACAGAGCGAAAGCCGGCCAGCAAAGCCTCCACCGCAGCCCGTGAAGCCACCTCGCCGAGCGCCTGCCCGCCGACTCCGTCAGCCAGGGCAAAAAGCCAGCCGTGCGTCCGCGCCTGTGCGGGGTTTCCAGGAACCACATGACCGAGGTAGTCCTCGTTTCCTTCGCGGATGCTTCCCCGGTCACTCAGTTCACCAAATTCCAGATCGAGCATAAGACTCTTCCGACAGCTTTTCGCTGGAATGGCTGAGGTAAAGAACGGGCGGACTCGCGGCCGCCCGTTCACACAACCCGTTTTAGCGCATCAGCTCAAGCCTCTGCGCTGCGAGTCCGAACCAGCGTGGTCCGCCCGGTGGCTTTGCTGGAGCGGAGGAAGTAGATACCACCATATATGGCCCAGACCAGCGCGATCCCGAAAGCGAGTAGAGGTTCCTTCACCGTGCCATATCCCAGGAATGGTCCAACCAGGTAAAAGCCCATGCAGGCCAGATTGGCAACGAGGCCAAACACAGGGATGATCAGGTGGCGGACCAGGCTGAACCTGGGATGCCTGTGATAAGCCACAATGCAGATCAGGCAGCTCAAAGCGTACAGGAGGAACGTGCCGAAATTCGATGCCAGGGTGACCGTGAGCAGCGAATTGGGCATGGACGCCATCGTGGCGTGGCTGGTGTATCCGAAGCTCGACCAGAATCCATGCGGCAAGGCTTTGATCGCAGCATCGCTCATTGCGCCGGCATCGCCAAAGGCAAATGCCAAAGCAATGCATCCGACAGCGGCAGAAATCCCGGCCAGCGTCCAAATGGCGCGGTGCGGAGTAAGCTTTTCCGAGTGCAGCAGGCCGAAGTGCTCAGGCACTTCATTGTCCTTGCCCATAGCGTAAGTCACCCGTGCCCCGGTGTTCATGCAGGAGAGGGTGGTCCCGATTATCGCCAGAAACACCGTAAACGCCTCTACAAGCATGAATATCCTCCCATGCCCGGGGCCGAACAGGGCATCGCCCACGACGATCATCATGTCCCCAATAGGCGCGGCCGACCCGGCGGCATTTTGCATGGTGTAGCCGCTGTTTAAGAAATAGTTTGCGGCAAAATACTCGAAGAGATAACAGAACGCTCCCTGGACCAGCAGCGAAGTGATAACCGCGATAGGAACGTCGCGCTTCGGGTTCTTTGCCTCCCCGCCCATCGAAGTCACCGATTCAAAACCCACCAGAATCAGGATAGCCACCGTGGCCTGCAGAAACACCCAGCCCCAATTGTGGAAATCCACGACCGAGATCGCCGAGGAATGAGTCAGGAAGTTGCCTGCCGCATCGCGCTGAGGGTAGCTGATCTTGTAAGGAACCGGTTTGCCCGCAGCGTCAAGCTTGGGCTCCGGAACGCCTTGGGAGTTCCTCACGATTGCTTCCCGCGTTTGGCCATCCACAACGGTGGGTTGCGTGGCGAACTCGTAGTTGTAAGCCTCGCCCGAAACTGAATCGAACTGCCAGGCTACGCTCCCCGGAGGGTGGTTCATGCGATAACCAAGAGCAATCACCGCGAAGACCACCAGTGCGGTAATTTGAATGACGTTAATGGCGATACTGACCGCCGTTGAACCCGTCACGCCCCGAAACGCAATGTAAGCTATCAGGAACGAGAAGACGATGGCGATGGCCATCATAAACATGGGGCCCGGATTCGAAGCGCTCATGAAATTGGGCCATAAAGTTCCAATGATGTATCCGCAGAGGATTCCCATTACGGCTACCATCACGCCGGGGTAAATCCAGTAATAGAGGTGTGACGCCCACCCAACGATAAACTTGGAAATGCGGGCGTAGCGCCACATACTGTCGTGGTTTAGAAAGGACTGCTCGGCGAAGTAATACGAGCTTCCGGTCCCCGGGTACAACTTCGCCATTTCCGAGTAACACAATGCGGTTGCAAGGCACAGGAGCAAGGCGAGGAAAATTCCGAGCCACATCGCCGGCGCAGTGACCCCCGTCGTCGCCTGGATGTAGAAAGTGAGCCAGAGAAAGGCGCCGGGAGCTATGAGCGCCATAGCGTTCATCGTCAGGCCCGTCAGTCCGAGTGTACGTTTCATTTCGGGTGCGGCACTTTCCGCCATATGCAGTCTCCTTTAACTGAAAATTAAGGCTCTCGCCAGGACCCAATTTCCTTAATGTGAATCAGGCAACAGGGCAGAATCGCCGTTTGCGCCTGGATGTAAAAATCTGTTGCAACAGTGGAGGACCCCAACCCCTTATGGGTTCACGATGAGCCTAAGGAAACAGCACAGGCCGGTCAAACAAATAGTTTTTGTCAAATGCATAAAAATCATTTGGCAAAAAGAATTTTCTCGTAGCGATAAATAATGCTTTTCGAACGCGGTCTGATCAGCGAGGGGAAAAACTCTGAGCGCCCGCATGAAAACTGGAAAATCGCAAATACCGATCGTCAAAGCAAAGGTTGGGCGCAAACGCGCGAGAGGCCGCAGGCCATGCTTCAGGTTTTGCCAACAATAAAAATAATTGATTGGACTGGTTCTCGCGCGAGCAATACGCTGGCCGTCAAATAGAGTGCCGATCGCCCGGCGAGGTTCGACCCTGGTTATGAGACTTATCGGCTTTCTCATGTTGCTGGCAGGCTGGATCATCGTATTTTTTGCCTGCGCGCTGCTCAGGGCGGGTACGGCCCGGATAGTCTTTGTGCTTGCGGGTCTGGGAGTAGAAGTCCTGGGATTCGCGCTCGTGGCCCGTTCGCATGTAACGATGCGGGGGAACCGGGGATGAGCCATCCGACCACTCCCGGCATTTCAGAAACCCTTCAAGCGATCTTTTTTCTTTCAATCCTTCTTGTTCCATTTGCTGCGGCCGGGCTTGCCCTCATCAATACGGGGCTCGGTCGCGCGCGGAGCGCATCGCACATGATGCTCGCTTCCATGTGCGTCGTGTCTGTGGCAGCGCTAATCTATTTCGCATGTGGCTTCGCATGGCAGAGCTTCCTCGGAGGTGGATCGCACAGTTTCGCCCTTGCGGGGAAAGAATGGAATTGGCTGGGAGGATCCGGCTTGTTTTTCCGGGGAGTGGGGTCGAGTTCCGGCCCCGCCGATCTCACCGCCTGCCTTGGGATGTTCAGCGCCGGTGTGGCTGCGATGATCTCATTGGGCAGCGGCGCCGGCCGATGGCGGTTAGGAGCCAGCTGCGCCTCGGCGGCGCTGCTTGCAGGATGGACTTACCCTCTGTTTGCCCACTGGGTCTGGGGAGGCGGCTGGCTGGCCCAGCTTGGAGTCAATTGCGGCATGGGCCAGGGCCTTATTGATGCAGGCGGTTCGAGTTCTATTCAGATAGTTGGCGGCCTGACCGCATTGTCTATTGCCTGGATTTTGGGACCGCGCGGGAGCAAGTACACAACGGATGATATGCCGGCGGCAATTCCGGGGCATAACATAGTTCTCGCCATGACTGGATGTTTCCTTTCGTGGCTGGGATGGCTGGGTCTGAATGTGGCCGGGTCCATTCTGTACACCCACGCGAGCGCAGCATCCCTCCCGCTCATTGTGATCAACTCGACTCTTTCCGCAGCGGCAGCGGCCGTGGCGGCAGTGGCAATCACGCGAGCGCGCTTTCGCAAGCCCGATGCATCGCTCAGTGTTAACGGATGGGTTGGAGGACTTGTCGCGAGCAGCGCAGCCTGCGCATTCCTGAAGCCTGCGGGAGCGGTGTTGGTCGGGCTGGTAGCCGGTGCGTCAGTCACGTTTGCAGTGGAATGGATCGAGACGCGTCTCGGCGTGGATGACCCTGGTGGATCTGTGGCGGTCCATGCGGTAGGAGGAATTTGTGGAGTGCTGGCGGTCGGGTTGGTCGCTCCAGTTTCACGCCCCGTGCCAAATGTGGCCAACTCGCTCCTGTCGAATACGGGAAACGGCGGCGCCGGCCAATGGATCGCGCAGCTTATTGGGGTGGCGACGCTGCTGGGTCTTGTTTTGCCCATGACGTACGGACTCAACTGGACCCTGAACCGCATCTATCCGATGCGCGTGGCCCCGGAAGATGAGCAGCGCGGAATGGACCTCAGTGAACTGGGCGCCGACGCCTACCCTGAATTTCTCACGCGCACAGAGGATTTCAGGCTGCGTTGAACCGTCGCCCCGCCCGCTGGAAAGTAGAACTCGAGGCCGCATCCTTCTGTATGCTTTACCGAATCGCCGATGGCTTTAATCTGAAATGAAGTCAGAGGAAAGGGCTGCTGATTATGAAAAAAATGGAAGCCGTAATTCAACCCTCCAGGCTGGACGCCGTTAAGGAAGCGCTTCAGGAAGTTGGCATTCAAGGGATGACCGTAAGTGAAGTTCGCGGGCACGGGCGTCAAAAGGGACATTCGGAAATCTATCGCGGCCACGAATATACCGTCGATCTGCTCCCCAAAATCAAGCTCGAGATCGTTCTGGCCGATTCGTTGGTCGATCAGGCGGTGGACGCCATCGTCAAGGCTGCGCGAAGCGGCAAGATTGGCGACGGCAAAATCTTCCTCTCGGAAATCGCTGAAGCGATTCGAATTCGCGACAACCTCCGCGGTGAGGCAGCCCTTTGAGTTCCCGCAAGTTTTGCACCGCTTGCGCGCAGATTTCGGTCACTGCCGCGGCGGGCGGTCCCGGCCATTAAAGCAGGGCCTGCGGCGGCAGCTCCCACAACACCGGGGCACCTGCATTCACCATAGTGGAGGCGGCGGCGTAACACTTATCCGGGCCGTCAGGGCGCAACCAAGGCCGTGGTGATCACATACGGACACCTCATGAACATCTAAGCAGCTTTCGTCCGCCGGCGAAGGAACCATTTCTCCAGTTCGACGGCCCAGAAAATGAGAGAACTGACAACCAGGGCAAGGAGCAAGTCCGGAATTGGCAGCATTACCGTCTTGAAAATGGACTGCAGAAACGGCACATAGATCAGTGCAAGCTGAAGGATGACCGTCAGCGCGACCGCGCCGAGCAGGGGCATATTGGACGTCAGTCCGATTTCAAACAGAGACCTTCGCTCCGACCTTATGGCCATGACGTTCGCCATCTGCGACAGTGTGAGGGTTGTAAATACCATGGTTTGCCAGGCTACATCGTTCGCGTGCCAGTAGCCATACCCCACCGCCAGGGAAAGGAGCCCCATTAGCACTCCGAGCCAGACAATTTGCCTTCCCATGCCGCGCGCGAACATGCTCTCTCCCGGCGGGCGCGGCGGACGGCGCATGGCATCAGATTCCGGGGGCTCCACTGCCAGCGCCAGGGCGGGCAAACCGTCCGTCACAAGATTCATCCACAGGATCTGGAGAGGCAGCAGCGGCAATGGCATCCCGAAGAGCGGCGCCACAAGCATCAGCCAGATTTCGCCGGTGTTCGTTGCCAGGACATAACGGATAAATTTGCGGATGTTGTCATAGATGACCCGGCCTTCTTCAACCGCGGAGACAATACTGGCGAAGTTGTCATCCAGCAGCACCATGTCGGCTGCTTCTTTGGAAACGTCCGTGCCGGTAATCCCCATCGCCACGCCAATGTCGGCCCTTTTCAATGCCGGAGCGTCGTTGACGCCGTCACCGGTCATCGCCACAATCTGGCCGCGCCGGTGAAGGCCTTCCACAATCCGCAGTTTGTGTTCGGGGGACACCCGGGCATAGACGGAGGCCGATTCTGCAATCCGCTCCAGTTCTCCCGGTGTAGTCCGCTCGAGCTGCGGCCCGGTCACCACGGCCCCGTTACTGGAAATTCCAAGCTGGGCGGCGATATGGCGGGCTGTCAGGGGATGGTCACCGGTAATCATCATCGGCCGGATGCCCGCCCTCTTGCAGGTGGCGACTGCAGAAGCGGCTTCCGGTCGCGGCGGATCAATAATTCCAATCATGCCGGCGAAGGTAAGCTCGCGCTCCAGGTCATCAGCTTCGGCCTTGGGCGACCCTGGGCCAAGGCACCGGAACGCCACCCCGAGCACGCGCATCCCGTTGCCTGCCAGCTTGTC
>DASSJE010000141.1:0-2807 GCA_035691365.1 Terriglobia bacterium | reverse complement strand
CAAACCCCTTGCAGTAAATTTCATAACTATGTGTCTGGCAATGCAACCGATTTCTAGAACGCCGTATTCTGCGGCGCAGATCGCGGCCTAGGTAACCATCCATGGTTCCTCTCTTGATGTGAGGAAAACTCTCGGTAGTGGTCCCATGTTGTGTTGCTCAGGCCGGCAAGACGCGGCTAACGAGTGATCAGGCGAAAACCGGCTGTCGGACCAAAGTAGAAAGTTCCTATTCCCACCAAAGTAGAAAGTTCCTATTTTGAGGGGTCGATGAGAACCCTGATGTTATGGTGGCACAGCCTCGCCAGGGTCGCGCCTGGCGGGGTTGCCCAAAGCCGAGGCGACGGGGTTGGCTCCGAAGCAATCGGCGGATGCCCTCCTGTGACGCCGAACCCGTGAATGTTTCCGGAGCGCCAGGAGGGTATTGCCGAGCCGCTGGCCCATTGCTTTGGTGGAACTCCCGAGCGGAGGCTTTGGGCATTAAAAAGAGCGAGGATCGCCGGGCCGATTTTGCCCGGTGCTTCCAAATGATTTTTCCTCACTTGCCGCCGAGAGCTTTCCACAGCGGCGGACTGGGCCGATCAAAGAAGCCCTGCATCCAAGAACTCCTTCCGCCGGCATTGTGATCCTTACGGACGGGCTGAGCCGCCGGCGGTGGCGCCGTGGGCGCACGCGCCCCACACTCTGCAATGTCCAGGTAGCGCCCCTGGTAGCGCGCATGCAACTGTCCGTCGAGCCGCAGTTCCACCCGCAGTGGCTGGTGCCGCATACCGGCCTGGACATGGCTGCGCGCAATCTGATAGCGCTGCCCGTTAAAGGAAAACGTATAGTCGTTGGCAATGACACGTTGTTCGACGTGACACAAGATCGCGGCCAGATCCAATTCTGGCGTCAGCTGCCGATGTTGGTTGGGAAAACCCGCCACCGGCCGCGCGAAGCGTTCGTTCCACTCCGGCCAGTACACTTTCTCCAGAAATACGTTAGCGGCTTCCAGGTTCGTGACCTTGGCCAGACGCAGTTGTTTGACCAGCCGGTCCTGAGCCGTTAAAAAGCTGCGTTCAATGCGCCCTTTAGCTTGCGGCGAATACGCCGCGATCCAACCGATACCCAACTCGCGCAGGCTG
Organism: Terriglobia bacterium; assembly: GCA_035691365.1. Taxonomy (GTDB): domain Bacteria; phylum Acidobacteriota; class Terriglobia; order UBA7540; family UBA7540; genus SCRD01. Next base: position 1,686 of record DASSJE010000141.1, on the reverse strand, counting down.
CGGCCGAGTTGCGTCAGACGATCGGCAGCGACGCGTTGCCGTTCACTCTCTCCGGTGTGCGGCGTTACCGTGAACATCGAATCGCGGTCCGTGTATACGTCCACCATGCGCCCGTTTTTCTCCAGGTACTCCCACAGCACGCCCATGTTCTGCGGCGTCGCATCGCGCTCCACAAAGCGGCCCCAGCTCCAACTGGTGGCGTCGTCGATGAGCCGCACCAGGTAGCGCACTGGCCCGCGCCCTTCCAACCAATCGTGCTCGGAGGTGTCCCACTGCACCAGCTCGCCAAAGGCGCTGCGGCGCGGCCGCCAGCAGTGCACTGGCTCCAGCTGGCGCGCGCGGCTCTTCCACAACCCGGCTTCGATCATCCACCGCCGCAGAGTCTCGTCGCTCAACTCGATGCCATGCCACTTGGCCAACTGCTCGCTCGCGAAGGTTGGCCCGAAGTCGTGCCAATCCGGCTGCTGCAAAATCTCCAGCACCCGGACTTGCACTTTCGCCGTTATCTTGCGGTTGGATGCTCGCCCCCGCAGCCCATGCACCACCACTCGGTCGCCCTGCTTCTTCATCCGCTTCAGCAGCTTGCGTACCCATCGGTCACTGACTCCAATCTTCGAGGCCGCCTCGCGCTGGCTGATTCCTTTGTCTCTGGCCCGCTTCAGCCACTCCAGTTTGTCCCTCTCCTCTTGGCTCATTGCAATCCGTTCCATCCTTCAGCCTTAAGGCTGTCAAGAGGAACTTTCTACTTTGGCCCATTAGGAACTTTTCACTGTGGCGCGACATCGTACCTAACGCGTGATGACAGCAGCGCTCTTCTTTGATATGCTATCTGGCCCCGGTACCCCGAACCCATGCGAGGCGCTTCGGCATTCTGCCGGTCGAGCCAGATCTTTCTGTGGCGTTCCCGTTCGTTTCAGGAGCATTCTTCGGCTTCTACCCGTTCAACGGGTGGAAGCCGCACATCGCGGTTGCCGTAGGCATCAGGTCTTCATCGGCGCGGCCGTTTGGATATTGTGCGCCAACGTGGTAAAGAACGGCGCCGCCCGCAGCGGACTGTGCTTGCGGCCGGTGTTCTGCTCGTCGCAAGCGTGGCGATTGTCTCGACCCTTTTCGGTATGGACCGCCGCCCCCGGACCCGGCCGTATACCTTACCACGCCCGGCGATCAGCAGCTGCGATACATGGCGCTAATGGCTGTAGCCCTGGTCGTGTTTGGCGGCTTTACTATCTTGTCGGGGGCGATGCAAGACGAGGGGGATCGCAGGCATCGCATGGGCGGCCATCACCGTTGGCACCCTTCGAACTGCACACGCATCTTCGATTTGCCCGCAGGATTACCGGACGGCCCCTGTTTCCATTTCGTGGTTTCGTTGCCGGACACGCCCCGGTCTAAATCTGGTGTCTCGCTTCATGCGTTTTGTCAACTCAGCTTCTTGGCGGTCCCTCCTAGATTGTCTTCCGAGCAGGAGAGTGAGAGGTTGGCTGAGGCTCTATCGGGCTCGAGTTCAAAAGGTATCCCGGCTGGGTATCCAAGTGGGACTTGCGCCGGACTACTTATTTGAACTCGTTGATTTAGAAACTGCTGGGTCTGTTCGAGCTGCCTTGGATTACCCGCCGCACGGGCGAGGAAAGTTCGAAACGTATCCACGGTGGCCCGCCAGATGCCTTGTGGCTTCCTGCCGAAGTT
>DASSJE010000140.1:0-4750 GCA_035691365.1 Terriglobia bacterium | reverse complement strand
GCAACGGCTGGACGGCACGGTGTGGCTGCGCATCCATGGTTCCTACCTGAAATTGACGCCCTGCCCGGCGCCGCGGCCGGCAAGTCCATCCGGCCTACGGCCTCCAGGACTTGCCGCCAGTAAAGCCCATACTCCTGCCCCCAACCACCCTTGGAACAGGAAGTTTCTATCTGGCTAAAAACCGGAACTTTCTACTTTGCGTTGACAGCCAATTCGCCGCGCGAATTCGACCCGAATCCGGCACTCGATTGAATGGCCCTCACCCGGTCCCGCGAAGCGGCACCACCCTCCCGCAGGGCGAATGCCTTTGGATTAGTTTTCTGCCGGGACGCCTTTAACTACGTGGCGGGGTAAACCAACCGCTACAAAAGACAAAGAAGCGCGGGCGGTAAAGAACGGTGCTACAAAAGATCGGCAAGGGCCGGCCGGAGTTGGCGAAACTGAAAGCGAAATCCGCGCTCGAGAAAGCGGGCGGGGACGCAGCGGCGGCCTGTTAATGCCAGGCTGGCTTCCGTCCTCATAAGAAAGGCCCCAATTCTGACGGCCCACGAAGGCACGGGCGGGCTCCACGGGCGCCCCATCACCGAGCGCAGTTGGCGCATAAATTCCCGATTCGTCACCGGTTCGGGCCCCGTGGCGTTATAGACCCCCTGCATGGCATCATCTTCCATCGCCGCTTTGAACATCTCATTCAGGTCGGCCATGTGAATCCAACTGATATATTGATCGCCGCTGCCGGCGCTGCCGCCCAGGAACCACCGGGTGAGGCCGGCAAGCGTCTGAAGCGCGCCGCCATCGCGGCCCAGAGCGAAGCCGATTCGCAGCACCACGGTGCGGCTGTTGGGCAGGGTGAGCGAATTCACAGCAGCTTCCCACTGCAGGCACACCTCGGCGCCAAAGCCGGAGCCTGAAGCTGCCCGTTCATCGCATACGTTCGCGCCCGCATCACCGTAGATCGCCAGTGAGCTCGCCTGTACCAGCACGCCCGGCGGCCGGCGGCAACGCCCGATAGCCTCGCCCAGCAGGCGGACCGAGCCAAGGCGCGAATCCAGAATTTCCCGGCGGTTCCTGGCCGTGTAGCGGCAGTTGACGCTGCGTCCGGTCAGGTTGACAACGGCATTAGCTCCATCCAGAGCGTCGCACCACGCGCCTAACTTTTTTCCGTCCCAGCGGATGGTTTCGGCCGCTGCCCTGGACGCCCCGGCGTACCTTGATAGAACCAGCACTCGATAACCGACAGCAGAAAGCGACGGAGCAAGGCTCCTGCCCAGAAATCCGCTTCCGCCTGCCAGAACCACAGTCTTCATTTTTACTCCAATCCCGTCGCGGGTATTCCGTGGGCCTGGTCCAGAGTCTCCAACAGAGCAACCAGCCGCTTGCGAACGCTCCTCAGGAACGGCAGCCCAATAACCTTGATGAGCAGGGCAACGATGGCCAGGCTGCCGTCGAGCAGTTGACTCGTCTTTCGCTGTTGCGGCGAAGTGTCGTACACCCAGAAAAGCAGCAGGCCCATCTGATAGAGCCACAATATCCGCGGCAGATGGGGGCGGAGGTCCGGTGGTATCCGGATTCCTGGGCTTTCGAGCACGCGCGCGAACCCCTGGATATCCTGGTCGCGGATGGCGCGCGTTTCGCTGCTGAAGGGTGAAAGAGGATGGCGCGGATCGATGTGCGCCGAGAGCATCCCCAGCAGCGCCCTGTTCGGCTTGAAGTAGCGCAATTTCGCCTCAATCAAAGCTCTGAGGCGTGGCTCAATGCCCTTCTTCCGCGAAAGTTCCTGCTGGAAGATGGGCTCCAGCTCATTCTGGGCGCGTTCATAAAAGGACATCACCAGCGCATCTTTCGAGGGGAAGTAGTAATAGGCTGCGCCAAGAGCTATACCACACTCTGCGGCAATTTGCCGCATGGTGGTCTGGTCGAACCCGTTCCTCCGGAACAGTTCGAGGGCAGTGCTGAGGATCCGGCCCCGCGTTTCCTCGGATTTCTGCCGCGCAGGGCCGCCACTCCGCGACTTCGGTGCATTTTCTGTCATATTTGAGGATCATCACTTTCTGCCGCGCCATGGCGCGGCGCTCCGAACCGCATGGCAAGGGGCGATCAGGACGGCCCGCCTAAGCAGGTCTTTCCTCGATGCCCTGTGGCGCAATCCTCGTTCTCGAGCGGGCACGAATCCTCGAGAACACAAACAGGTTGAAAAAATGCATGACGCCAAGAACGATCAAAACGACTCCCAGCTTGTCGGTTACCAGTTCGATGGACTGGCGGAGGTTTATCGGGGTGCGCGCCGAACTGAGCGCCAGCGCGACGTAGCCAACATTGATGAGGTAAAAACCCACCACCGGGAGATGATTGACGGATTCCGCCAATCCCTTATCGCCATGAAAAGCCTGGACCAAAAACAGCCGGCCATTCCGATGGAGGGTCCGTGCCACCCAGATGGTGACGGCCAGGCTGAGGGCCAGGTAGATGAGGTAGCATCCGATGATGTACATCTTGCGCCTCCTTGCATAATTTGAACACGTTCAAATATAACCATAAGGCAGGGATTTCAGGTTGTCAAGGGAAATTTGAACGCGTTCGAAAATATGGATCACCCCTGGAAGGAACCGTCGCTACCAAAGAGAAAGAACCGCGGGCGAAATGTAAGCGCCGGCTGCACCCACGAGCGGGAGGCGCGCTACAGGGGCCTCAGGCTTTGGGGTGGGTGCGGTCGTAGACGTCCATGAGCTGCTTGATGGAGACCTGGGTATAGCGCTGGGTGGTGGCGAGGCTTTTGTGGCCCAGCATTTCCTGGATAGCGCGCAGGTCGGCGCCTTCGGCCAGCAGGTGCGAGGCGAAGGCGTGGCGCAGCGAGTGCGGGCTGACTTTCACGTTCACATTGGGGCCGTAGGTTTTCACATAGCGTTTGAGGATGCGGTCGATGGAGCGCGTGGTAAGCCGCCCGCCGTACACATTGAGGAACAGCGCGGCGCAGCCCGTGCGTGTTTCGCGCAGGGCGCGTTCGCGTGCGGGCAGATAGGCTTCGATTGCGCCCTTGGCCTTTGAGCCGAAAGGAACAATCCTCTCCTTGTCGCCCTTGCCGCGGACCAGTACGAAAGCATCGCCGAAGTTGACGTTGCGCAGGTCGAGCCCGGCCAGTTCGCTGACGCGCAGGCCGGAGGCGTAGAGCATTTCCAGAATGGCGCGGTCGCGCAGGATGGCGGGATCGCCGGTCTGGGCGGCATCGGACACCCGATCGAGAAAGGTGTTCATCTCCTCTTCGGTCATGATGCGCGGCAGCTTCTTTTCGAGCTTGGGGGTTGAAACGCCGCCGGCGGGATTTTCAGCGATCAGGCGTTCGCGGGCCAGGAATTTGAAGAACGCCCGGATGGCCGCCAGCTTGCGCGCGATGGACGATTTCTGCTCCTGCAGCTTGAACAGGTGCGAAAGATAGGCGCGAATCCGGAGCGCGGTCACCCCATTCACGTCAACGGCAGCGTCTTTGTCTTTCCCGGCCAGGAAATCACGAAACTGAACGAGGTCGCTCTGATAGTTGCGGATGGTGTGCGGGGAAGCGTTCCGCTCGTACTTCAGATATTGAATGTAGCGGTCGATCAGGTCGTTCATAAGGCCGATTATGTGGCTTTAGATTCCTTCAAGGGCTCGACGCAAAGCCTCAACGCCAACCATAGAAAAACTTCCCGTCAGCCTGTCATCCTGAGCGAAGCGAAGGATCACAGCATTTTCTGAACTACGGGGATGCTTCGCCCCGCTCAGCATGACAGTTCAGCCTGTTTCAGGGTCCAGCCAGCAGATGCAATCCGGCTTCCGCCGGCTTCGAGCCACGGTTGCAAATCATGCAGCGCCCGCTCGCACTGTTTTTCGCGGCGCGCGCGGCGATCGCGGGCAACCTGCCGGGGCAAATCTTCCATGGGCGGTAGAAGATCGAAAGCAATATTTGCGGGCTGGTAGTTCTGCGGGCTGGCGTGCGTGATGTAATGCACCAGTGAGCCCAGCGCGGTGGTGCGCGGCGGCGGAGAGAAATCCTCCTGCCGCGCGCGATGCGCCAGCGCCATACCGGCCAGCAAGCCTGTGGCGATGCACTCTACGTAACCTTCCACGCCCGAGAGCTGCCCGGCAATGAAGACCTGCGGATTGGCGCGAAAACTGAGGTCGGGACTGAGCAGCCGGGGCGCGTTGATGTAAGTATTGCGATGGATCTGGCCATAGCGGAGGAATTCCGCGTTCTGGAGGCCTGGAATCATTCTCAGGATTCGCTTCTGCTCTGGAAACTTCAGGTGATTTTGAAATCCCACCAGGTTGTAGCTGGAGTAGCGCAGATTTTCCGCGCGAAGTTGAACCAGGGCGTAAGGCCGGCGGCCGGTGCGCGGATCGATGAAACCCACTGGACGCATGGGGCCAAAACGCAGCGTGTCGACCCCGCGGCGCGCCAGCTCTTCAATGGGCAGGCAAGCCTCGAAATATTTCGCATCTTCGAATTCGTGCGCCTGGACGGCCTCCGCGCTTATCAACGCCTCGTAGAAGGCAAGATATTCGTCCTTTGTCATCGCGCAGTTCAGGTAATCGTTGCCGCCCTTGCCGTAACGCGAGGCGCGGAAGATGCGCTCCATATTCAGGGTGTCGGCATCGACGATGGGGCTGATGGAATCGTAAAACGAAAGGCTTTCGGTACCGGTCAGTCGCTGAAGGCTTTGGGCGAGCGCGTCGGAGGTGAGCGGGCCGGTGGCGATGAGCGTGAGACGATCGTCGG
>DASSJE010000139.1:0-6812 GCA_035691365.1 Terriglobia bacterium | reverse complement strand
ACGCAATTCATCATCGAATCCGCCGTGATGGCCGGCACAGGAGGCGTGGCCGGCATTGTGCTCGCCCTGCTCATCAACCTGCTGGTTCAGAGGTACATCACTTCCTCTGTCCCGCTCAGCGCCATTATCGTAGGCGTGGGTCTGTCGGTTTTTGTGGGACTTTTCTTTGGAATATACCCCGCCAGCAAAGCCGCCAAACTGGATCCCATTGAAGCTTTGCGGGCGGAAGGCTGAGACATGGCAAGTCAACTGCGAAACATCCGGGAGAACCTGCTGCTGGCGCTCGACACGCTCCGCACGCACAAGTTCCGGTCGTTCCTCACCGTCCTGGGCGTGCTGATAGGCACCACCACCGTCATCGGCGTGGCCTCGATCATCACCGGTCTCAACAATCAGCTTGTCCAGACCATGGAACAGTATGGTTCCCGGTCGATTTTCATTTACAAGTTCGAGCCCGGCATCCACTTCCGGCTGACGCGCGAGGAACGCATGCGAAAGCCGCTCCAGTATGAAGACGCCATGGCCATTCGCGAGTATTGTCCCTCCGTCGAAGACGTTGCGGTCGAAATCTTCCATAATGGGCCCGCGACCGGCGCCAAATACAAAGGCCAGGACATGCTGGACGCCAACCTGCAAGGCGCCACGTCCGAGGATTTTGCCATCAACAACGGCGAGTTTGCGGATGGCCGGCCTTACACCAAGCTCGAAGACGACCACCGTCTGAACGTCGCCGTGATCGGCGCAGACATCGCCGAGCGTTTTTTCCAGAACGAGGACCCGGTCGGAAAAGAAATTTCCTCCGGCGGCAACACATTCCGCATCATCGGAGTTCTCAAAAAGCGGCTGTCCTTTTTGGGTGATAATGGCGCCGACCGGTCCATTTACATCCCCTACTGGACGTTTCGAAAGATCTACCCCGAAGCCAAGGAGAACTTCATCCTGGCCATGGCCTTCTCCAATCACATTCCGGAGGCTGAGGATGAAATCACCGCCGTCCTGCGGCGGATGCGCAAAGTGAAACCCGACCAGGAAAACAACTTCGGCATGGCAACGGCAGCGTCCGTCATCAAGCAATTCAATGACATTACAGGAACGGTCGCGCTGGTGATGGTGGTGCTGTCCTCCATTGGCCTGCTGGTGGGCGGCATCGGCGTCATGAACATCATGCTGGTGTCCGTCACCGAGCGCACCCGCGAAATCGGGGTGCGCAAAGCCATCGGGGCGCGCCGGCAGGACATCACCTGGCAGTTTCTGCTGGAAGCCATGACCCTCACAGGCGCGGGCGGCGTGATGGGCATCCTGCTGGGCTACCTGCTCAGCTTTTCGATCCGCATGCTCATTCCCGGTCTGCCCTCCAGCGTGCCGCTGTGGTCGGTCTTCCTGGGTTTCCTGGTTTCCATCAGCATCGGACTCTTTTTCGGAATGTGGCCGGCCCTGAAAGCTTCACGACTGGACCCCATCGTCGCTCTCCACCACGAATAGTTTTTACGCCGATCTGGATCGGTAGCGGCGGCTTTACGCCGCCAACTCACGCTGAAAGGTTTGATCTTATGGCGGGGTGAACCCGCCGCTACGCCCACTCTGCGAGACATCTCGTCAGCCTGTTAGGAATCGGCATCCGAAATTATCGCGAGACCTGCTGCGCGCCCTGATCTTCAAAAAGCGCCTTCAGGCTCTCAGTGTAAGGATCGCGCGCGATGCCGCGTTCAGTGATGATGGCGGTGACGTAGCGGTGCGGCGTCACATCAAAGGCGGGATGCCGCGCGCTCACATTTTCCGGCGCGGTCTGAATTCCCCGCCAATGCGTCACCTCGTCGGGCGAGCGCTCTTCGATGGGAATTTCATCACCCGTGGCGAGACTCAGGTCAATGGTTGAAAGCGGCGCGGCCACATAAAATGGAATCCGGTTTTCGCACGCCAGCACGGCCACCGAATAGGTGCCGATCTTGTTGGCCACATCGCCATTGGCGGCGATGCGGTCCGCGCCCACAATCACCGCCTGGATTTTTGATTGCTTCATAAAGTGCCCGGCCATGTTGTCGGTAATCACCGTTACGGGGATGCCGTCCTTGGCCAGCTCCCAGGCGGTCAGCCGCGCGCCCTGAAGAAACGGCCGGGTCTCGTCGGCAAAAACGTTGACCTGCTTCCCTGCCTCCACGGCGGCGCGGATCACTCCCAGCGCCGTTCCGTAGCCGCCGGTGGCAAGCGCGCCGGCGTTGCAATGCGTCAGGACGGTGCAGGAATCCTTGAGCAGAGCGGCGCCGTGCTTCCCCATCGCCTGGTTCACGGCAATGTCTTCCGCCAGGACCCGCTGGCCTTCTTCCACCAGCAGTGTTTTGGCGCGCTTGATCTTCGCAGCGTCGGGGCCTTCGCCCGCCAGCGATTTCTCAAACAACTCGCGCATGCGCCTCACCGCCCAGAACAGGTTGACGGCGGTGGGCCGCGTCCTGGAAATCGTGTCGGCGATGGTTTCAAACTCGCTGCGCAGTTCCGCAACCGTCCGGGCCCTCGAATTCCTCACGCCCAGCGCCACGCCCATGGCCGCCGCCACGCCGATGGCCGGCGCCCCGCGAATCACCATGGAGCGGATGGCCTCCGCCACCTCCGCGTATGTCCGGTAGGTGTTGTAAACCTCTTCCGATGGCAGGAGGAGCTGGTCAATCATCCGGACGCCGTCATCGGTCCACTCAATTGTTTTGAACATCACGTCTCACCCGGTTGAATTTTTCACGCTTCCGCAAAAACCAGAATTATAACAGGTCGCCGCCCGGCGGGATCAGGGCAAGGGAAGTCAATGCATCCGTCGTGCTATACTGACGCCATGGACGTCGAAAAGACCATGCAATTCATGCTGGCCATGCAGGCCAAGCACGAGGCATGGCTTCAGAAGCATGAAGAAGCGATCACGCGAATCGATGCCGCTCTCGAAGCGAGTGCTGGGCGCGCGGCCCAATTGGAATCGTCTATCGCCACCCTCACCGATCTCGTCGGGCGAGTGGCCCAGGCCGAGACCCGCCTTGTTGAACGCATGGATTCCGGCTTCCAAGACCTCAGAGACGTCCAGACCGTAAGCGAAGACAAGCTGAACGCGCTGATCGAGACTGCCGACAGGCTTCTCCGCAGGAACGGCCACGATAAGTCCACCAACTGAATGCTAAAATACATAGAGGCGGCTTAATAAGATCGCCCGCGGTGGTGTTGATGGCTTCACAAGACTATACAAATAAGGTGGCCAAGACCGACGCACAGTGGCGCAAAGAGCTGACGCCGCAGCAATATTACGTCACTCGGCAGAAAGGCACCGAGCCGCCGCACACGGGTGAATATACCGATCTGCACGATGAAGGGACCTACCGCTGCATCTGCTGCGGCGCGGAGCTGTTCAGTTCCGACGCCAAGTTTGATTCCCACTGCGGCTGGCCCAGCTTCACCGCCCCCCTGGCCCAGGAAAGCGTCCGGGAGCAACCGGACTCCAGCCACGGCATGCAACGCGTTGAGGTCCTCTGCAGCAAGTGCGATGCCCACCTGGGCCATGTGTTCCCCGACGGCCCCGGCCCCACCGGTCTTCGCTACTGCATCAATTCCGTCGCCCTCAAATTCGACAAGAAGCCATAGACTGAAATAACAACTGTCATTCTGAGAGCAGCCCTGTCCCGGATGGGACGGGGCGCAGCGAAGAATCCCCGCATTTCGCCCGTTGATACAAATGCAGTGATCCTTCGCCCCGCTCAGGATGACAACTCTTGCAGCATCCTGCAACTTGCTATAGTGAAAATTCCCGCTTCAATTTTTCCGACTTATCCAGCACCTTTTTGGCCAGTTCCTTCTTGTAGCTCGCCAGTTTTTCGGCCAGAGCAGCGTCCGAAGTCCCCAGGATCTGCACGGCCAGCACGGCCGCGTTGACGGCGCCCGATTTGCCGATGGCAACCGTGGCCACCGGAATCCCGGCAGGCATCTGCACCGTTGAAAGCAGCGAATCCATGCCTTGCAGAGAAGTTGTCGGCATGGGCACGCCGATCACCGGCAGCGTGGTTTCCGCGGCCACCACGCCCGCCAGGTGCGCCGCGCCTCCCGCTCCCACAATGATGGCTATCAGCCCGCGGTCCCTTGCCGTACGCGCGTATTCCGATGTCCGCGCCGGCGACCGGTGCGCCGAGGTCACGTCAATCTCAAACGGCACACCAAATTTCTGGAGTGTTTCCGCGGCCTCTTTCATCACCGGAAGATCGGTATCGCTCCCCATGATGATGCCGACCAGTGCTTTTCCCATTTCAGACATTCGATTCTCCTTGCAAGGTGATTTAGAAAACGGATGGTTTGCGAGGTTTGCCCCTGCCGCTACAATGCCGGGGCAGGATTGCCCGCCGGGCTGTCCGGATGGTGCGCTTCGCGCGTCGTCTTGAGCCGCCGCAAACCTTTTGCCCCAATGTCGTGCCGGTAGTGCATCCCGAGAAAGTGCACCTTGCTGACGGCCGTGTAGGCCTGTTCAATAGTTGTTGGCAGGTCTTCGCCGGTGGCAGTCACGCCCAGGACGCGCCCGCCGGCGGTGAGCAGTTCCCTGTTGTGGAACGCCGTGCCTGCATGGAAAATCTTCACGCCGCCCAGCGATTCCGCCGCCTCAATGCCTCTGATCACTTTGCCGGTCTCGCTCTTGCCGGGATAGCCCCTCGAGGCCAGCACAACGCACACCGCAGGGTTCGGACTCCACCGAGCCCCCAACGCCGTCAATTGCCCGTCCAGCGACGCCGCCAGAATTTCACACAGGTCAGACCGCAGCCTCATCATAATCGGCTGTGCCTCCGGGTCGCCCATGCGAACGTTAAATTCCAGCACCTTGGGGCCCTCCGCGGTCACCATCAATCCGCAGTAAAGAAACCCCTGATAGGGAGCGCCCTCAGCAGCCATGCCGGCCAGCGTGGGTTCAATCACTTTCGAAACAATCTCCTGCCGCAAATCTTCCGGGAGAATGGAATCATCACTGTAAGCGCCCATGCCTCCGGTGTTGGGACCCTGATCGTTGTCAAACACCGCTTTATGGTCCTGGGTGGGCACCAGCGGCAGCCAGCCACGGGCGCCCGCCAGAACGATGAAGGACAACTCTTCGCCCGCCAGGCATTCCTCAATCACCACCCGGTTGCCGGCATCACCCAGTGATTTCCGCACCAGGAAGCTCTCCAGCGCCGTTACAGCCTCCTCGCGCGTGCGGGCCACCACCACGCCCTTGCCCGCCGCAAGCCCGTCGGCCTTGATCACGACCGGCAATCCAAACTCCGCCAGGAATTTCACCGCCGTCTCAAAATCGTCAACCACCGCAAAGCGTGCCGTGGGGATGTTGTTGCGGTGCATGAATTCCTTGGCGAAAATCTTGCTGCCCTCAAGCTGCGCAGCCGCCCTGGTTGGACCCACAATTCGCAAACCCGCGCCGTGGAATTCATCCACCACGCCCGCAACCAGCGGCGCTTCCGGCCCCACCACCGTCAGGTCGGCTTTCAGTTCCCCGGCCAGTTGCAGCATGGCCGCGGGACTGTGAAGATCAACGGGAAAACACTCCGCCACCTGCGCAATGCCGGGATTGCCCGGCGCGCAAAAAATATCATGTGTCATCTGGCTTTCACGCAGCTTCCAGACCAGGGCGTGTTCGCGCCCGCCCGAACCTAAAACCAATATATTCATAAGAGTAAGTTACACTATCGGCAGTCGATGGTGTTTGTCAATGCCAGCGCACCCCGTCAGTTTATTCTTCCCGCCCAATCCGCCGAAATGCCCTGCTGACCCGCGAGGGAAACTTGTGCGTTTCTCCCCTTGACAATCTAGGGGAGTACGGTTATCGTGTTGCTGTAGAATGTCTAGGGAAGAGTTTCCCGCGCAGCGTCCGTCCTCCTGCCGGCCCATCCTTCCCTGGCCTTGGGTTGACCAACATGGATATTCCCCGCAAGCTCGATCTTCGCAAGCGCCGCCTGCGCCGCATTGGACTGGGGCTGGCCGGCATTGTTGTAATTCTGGCCACCACGCTGGGACTCGCGCGCCTCAAGCCCGCAGCGCCCGAGGTTGACCATTCAACCGTCTGGATTGACACCGTCAAGCGCGGGCCTATGGACATCCAGGTGCGCGGCCTGGGCAAGCTGGTACCGGAAAAAATCCTGTGGGTGCCGGCACAGGTGGATGGCCGCGTGGCGCAAAAGTTTGTTCTGCCGGGGATTGCCGTCAAGCCGGACACCGTTCTGCTGAAGCTGAGCAGCCCTGCGATCGAGCAGGCGGCTCTCGACGCCAGATGGCAACTAATCGCCGCCGAGGCCGAATACAACAGCCTGAAGGCGCAGCTCAACAGCCAGCTTCTCACCCAACGGGGCGCGGCCGCCACTGCGAAATCAGACTATCTCCAGGCCAGGCTGCAGGCCGAGCGCGACAAGCAGCTTGCCTCCTACGGCCTCGGTCCTGACCTCACCGCCCAGCTTTCCGCGGCCAAAGCCCAGTCGGCACAATCGCATGACCAGATCGCGAGCCAGCAGATCGGCGTGCTTTCAAGTTCCATCCAGGCGCAACTGGCCGCGCAGAAGGCCAAAATTGAGCAGCTCCGCGCTCTCTACAATCTGAAGAAAGGCCAGCTCGATTCGCTCACGGTGTATGCCGGTGCAGCAGGAGTGCTGCAGGAACTGCCCGTCGAGGCGGGACAGCAGGTGACCGCGGGGACAACGCTGGCCAAGGTGGCGCAGCCCAATCACCTGAAAGCGCAGTTGCAGATCGCCGAAACCCAGGCCAAGGACATTCAACTGAATCAACAGGCTGAGATCGATACGCACAACGGAATCATC
>DASSJE010000138.1:0-13476 GCA_035691365.1 Terriglobia bacterium | reverse complement strand
CAACGTTGGTGCAGCCCAGAACAATGGAGCCTGTGAATGCGCTGCTGGATGATGCGGAGAGCGTAAAGCGGGCCTGCGAGGTCCCCTCCAGGACCGTCACGGAACTCTGGCTGGCCGTCAGCGTAAAGGAGAAAGCACTGTTGCCGCTCAGGCTGGCCGTCTGGGGGCTGCCCGCGGCGTTGTCGCTCACGGAGAGCGTTCCCGTTGCCGTGCCGGTCTGCTGCGGAGTGAAGGTGACGCTGATCGCGCAGCTTGCGCCGCCGGCCACGCTTGCGCCGCAGTTGTTGGTTTCGGCAAAACTCCCTGTGGTTGCGATGCTTGCAATGTTCAGCGGCGCCCCGCCCGTATTGGCAAGGGTCATCGTCTGCGGCAGGCTGGTTGTGCCCACCGCCTGTGTGCCGAAGGTGAGGCTGGCGGGTGTCAGGCTGGCCGCCGGCGGGGTCGCGCCGGTGCCGGTCAGGGTGATGGTCTGGGGCGATCCGAGGCCCGTGTCCGTCAGGGTCACCGTTCCCACGCTGGTTCCCAGCGCCAGGGGCGTGAACGTGACGCTGATGGTGCAACTGGCGCCTGCGTTCACTACGCTGCCGCAGGTGTTTGTCTGGGAATAATCACCGCCCGCCTGGATGCTGGAAATATCCAGCGGCGACTGCGCCGGGTTCGTCAGGGTCACCGTCTGCGTGCTGGACGCGCCCACCACGACAGCCCCGAAATTCAGGCTGGAGGCCGAAAAACTGACCGCCCCGCTGTTCCCGAAGCCGCTCAGGTTGATCGTATGAGGGCTGCCGGCGGCGCTGTCGGAGATCATTAGCGTTCCCTTCTGCGCGCCGGCAGCCGTGGGCGTGAAGGTGACATTAATGGCGCATTGAGTACCAGCGGGAACGCTCTGCCCGCACTGGCTGGTTTCGGCAAAAGGCCCCCTCACGGAAATCTCCGAGATGCTGAGCGCGGCGCTGCCGGCGTCGCCAATCTTCAGCGCGGAAGGCGCGCTGGTGGTGTTGATTTCCTGGCCGGTGAAGACGAGCGGGTTGGGCGCCGCAGTAAGCCCGGCGGCGTTCTGCGGCCCGATTTTGGCGATCCAGGCGTCGTAGGAGCCGCCCGTATAGCCGGTGGTCATGGCGGAAGGCGTGATGGGGAAGTCGGTGGAAAAGGTATCACCGGCCACATACACGCTGCCGGAGGAATCGACCGCGAGGCCGCCGGCGGCCTCATCGCCCGTCCCGCCCAGGTAGGTCGAGAAAAGCAGCGTTGAGCCGGTGGAATTGAGTTCGCTGACGATGGCATCGTAAAGGCCGCCGCTTGCCGCCTGGAGCGGCGAGGCGACAGGGAACTTCCCGCCATAGGTGAAGCCCGCAATCCAGGTGTTGCCGCTGCCGTCCACGGCGATGGCGTTTGCCTGGTCGGGGTAGATGTCCCCCAGATAGGTGGCATAGCTGAGGGCGCCGCCGCCCGCAGCAATTTTGGCCACGAAAATTTCATTGGTGCCGCCCCAGACGGTGTCATAAGCTCCTTGCGTCACCGGAAAATCTTTGCAAGTCGTCCAACCGGCGACGTAGGCGGCGCCGGTAGAATCAAGCGCAATATCGGAACCGTAGCTGGCCGCCGTTCCGCCGAGGTAGCTGGAATAGACCAGCGCCGAGCCGGCAGGGTTCAATTCGCCAACGAAGCTTTCAAAACACGGGAAGTTGCTCAGCGCCGAGCCGCACGAGGCCGCCGTATACTTCGCCTCGAACCCGCCCTTCACGGGAAAATTTGAAGAGTTTGTCTGGCCGGTCAGAAAGGCATCTCCAGACGAGTCAATCGCGATGCCGCTCACGTGGTCTTCCTGGCTGCCGCCGATATAGGTCGAGTAAACAAGGCTGCTTCCGGTGGGATTGATTTTGGCCACAAAGCCATCAAAGGGTCCGCCGCCGTAACTCGTTTGCAGAGCGCCGTAAGTGACGGGAAAGTTGGAAGCTGAAGTCAGCCCGCCGAGGTAGGCGTTGCCGCTGGAATCGGCCGCAATGCTGCTGGCGAAATCGTCGCCGGTCCCGCCGAGATAGGTGGAATAAACCAGGCTTGATCCGGAGGCCGCAACCTTGGCGACAAAGGCGTCATAGCAGGGCGCTGGGTAGGCCGTGGTGCCGCAGGCGCCGCCGCCGTTCGAACCCTGCAGGGGGCCGGCGGTTGGGAAATCCAGCGAGTCGGTAAAACCCGCCACGTAGGCCTGGCCGGAAGAATCAATGGCGATGCGGGCCCCTTCGTCGTCACCCGTGCCACCAAGATAAGTGGAATAAACCAGGCCCGTTCCCTGCGGGTTGAGCTTGGCGACAAAGGCGTCAAAGCAGGGCGTGGTGTTGACTTCCGTGTTGCAGCTTCCGCCCGCGAAAACTCCCTGCACGCCGCCGCTGACGGGGAAATCGATCGAACTGGTATAGCCGGTAATATAAGTGTTCCCAGAAGAATCCACAGCGATGCCGGTGGCGTAATTGTAATCGCTGCCGCCGAGGTAAGTGGAGTAACTCAGCACCGGATCGATCACCAGCGGCTTGCTGCGGTCGTAGCCGCTAACCACAAATCCAATGGCCCCGCCCTTCGCAATAACGTAACTCGCGGCAACAGAATGCCTGCCGGAATTCCCGCCGGGCTGGTAAGCGACCGGTTTGTGGAAGCGCACGTCGCCGGCCCGAGTATGCACGACAAGCTCGCCGGCAGAATTGATGTGCGGCTTTGCCGCCCGGTTCCTATCGCCCAAAATCTGCAGTCGGACGGCCCCGAGGTCCGCTCCCGGCGCTACTTTGAGGTCAAATTCAAGCTCCCGGTGGTTGCCGTAGTAGACCAGATCAACGCCGGGATAGAGGCCGCGGTAGGCCACCTTTGAAAATGCCGGAACAGCCTTCACCCACTTCGAGGGGTCGTTGCCCAGCAGATAATTGCTCTTGCCGGATTCTTCCTCCAGCCCTGCAATCATGGGGGCGGCATTCGCGCCTGCCCAGCGCAATTGCAGAACATCTTTTTGGACCTTCCCGCCATATCGGCTGGCGCAGCCTCGACGCCTCTTGCCATGTCTGCGGGATTGCGCCGCCGCGTTGCTCATTCCAATGGCGGAAGACAGCCCCTGCGATTTCCCGGCGCGCTGCTCCAGAGAAAGCGTGGCTCCATTCTTTGTAAGAAAAACTGCAAAGCCGCTTCCCCGCGCCAGAAATTTCACGGCTTGCGGCGCTTGCCCGCGGTTCTGCTCAAAGGCCAGCGGCAGCGAAGCGTAATGGAGATTGGCCCGGGCAGGTGATGAGTGTTTCGGCGCCTCTTTCGCTCCTGCGCAGATCACTCCCACGGTCATCAACACCAAGGCTGCGCGGACGAAACTTGATAGGATCTCTATTCGCTTGCCGCACCTTCTCCAGGCACAACAGGCCCCTGAATTTTTCAATAGTCTCCCCGGCGGCGGCCCGGGCTATCAGATTCTGGCGCGCAGCCCGGCTCGACGCACGAGGTGAATCGTCAGTTTGGATGGGAGACTTGAAAAGCAATTTGATTGAAGTGGCGGGAAGCGCAGGAGGGCATTTTCTCTGTGTTCTCTGCGGCTGAAAAAACCTCAACACAGAGGGCACTGAGGACCGCTGCGACCTCCGTGTTAAGTCTTTGGAGACACAGAGCCCACAGAGAAGACCATTGATTGCAACTCCGGCGCGTCCCTTGGGATCTTTGTGCGCACTGCTTTCGATCATATTCGCAATACTGACAATGAATTCCCGTTTTCTCTGCGTTCTCTGCGGCTGAAAAAAGGTCAACACGGAGGACACTGAGCGCCTCTGTGGCCTCTGTGTTAAATCTTTCGAGACACAGAGCGCACAGAGAAGACCGGCAAAGGGCGGGCAGAATTGAAACGGTAAGCGGGCTCGCCTGAGGTCGCGTTGCTTTCAGAAGTACTTCGGCGAACCACGCTGGGATTCCTGACTACTTTTGCTTGCAGCGGGTAAACAACTGGTCGAGCAGTTCGATGGCGAGGTCCATTTCGTCGCGGGTAATGGTAAACGCCGGCGCCAGAGTAAAGACATTTTTGTAATATCCGCCCACGTCGAGCACCAGGCCCATCTTGCGGCCGCGCGCCTGCAGGTTTCCGGCCAGGCCTTCGGCGAAGATGCGGTCAGTCAGTTCGCGGTCAGGGGTGATGCGGTCCGGCTTCGAGACTTCAATGCGCAGGGCGAGTCCCAGGCCGTCCACCTGCCCGACCGATTCCGGATGTTTCCGCTCCAGCTCGCGCAGCCCGGCCAAAAGGTAGGCGCCCTTTTCGTTCACCTGGGTTTCGTAATTTTCTTCTTCCATCATCTTCAGCGCTTCCAGCGCCACGGCGGTGCCCAGGGGATTGGCAGAGAACGTGGAATGCGTCGAGCCGGGAGGAAAAACCTCGGGCGAAATGAGTTCTTCGCGCGCCCAGACGCCTGAAATCGGGTTCAGGCCGTTGGTCAGCGCCTTGCCAAACACAATGATGTCCGGCGTAATGCCGAAATTTTCGATGGCCCAGAACTTGCCGGTGCGGTAAAAGCCCATCTGGATTTCGTCGTCCACGATCAGGATCTTGTGCTTGTCGCAGGTCTCTTTCAACCGCTTGAAGTAATCGGCGGGCGGAATCACGTATCCGCCCGTTCCCTGCACCGCCTCGATATAAAAAGCGCCGAACTCCGAGGCTTCGGCCTTGGCGTCCCAGACGCCGTAGTATTCCGAATCAAACAGTTTTTCAAACTGCTCCTCGCAATAGAGGCCGCAGGTGTCGGGCTTGAGCCCATAGATGCAGCGGTGGCAATAGGGATAAAAAACAAACTGGGCGCGGTCGCTGAAATGCCCGAAGCGCCGGCGGTAGCGGTAACTGGAGGTCATGGCGCTGGCGCCCAGCGTCCGCCCGTGATAGCTGCCCATGAAGGCAAACATCAGGTTGCGGCCGGTCGCGCTGCGCACCAGCTTGAGCGAATCCTCGATGGCCTGCGAGCCGCCCACGTTGAAGTGGACGCGCCCTTTCACCCCAAAACGCTTTTCGCAATATTGCGCGATGCGCGCCGCCACTTCAATTTTTTCCGGGTGGAGATACTGGCAGGCCAGTTGCGGCAGCCGGTCCACCTGCCGCTTCAAGGCTTCGTTCAGCCGCGGGTTCTTGTAGCCAAAGTTCGCCGCCGAATACCACATCTGGAGATCGAGATAGGGCGTGCCCTGCTCATCATAAAGATAACTGCCTTCACAGTTTGCAAAGACTTTGGGGGGCTCGAGATAGTGTACCGTGTCGCCGTATGAGCAGTACCGCCGCTCGAGGTCCATCAGTTCCGCAGATTTGGTTGTGGTATCCGGTATTGACATGAACGGTCTTTCCTTTGCGTCGGTACGCTGACTCAATTCCTCTTCACAGGTTAATCATCAACCCTTGAAACCTGTAGTTCCTGGCCTCCGGCGCCGCAGTTGTTTCATCATCCAAATTGGGCAGGTGCTTCCTGCAGTTCGGTCAACCAGAATCCTGCCCTTGTCTCTGTGCCCTCTGTGTTTAGAAGAATTTAACACAGAGATCACGGAGGCTCGCGGTGTCCTCTGTGTTATTTTTTCCCGCCACAGAGGACACGGAGAAACAAGAGCGCCTACGGTCCACCCAGCCCCGGAGGGGCGCAAGATGCCCTTCGCAAATACCAGGCGCCCGTCTTTCCAAGGGCCCCGGCGCCGGCCCTGTCATTCTGAGCGCAGCCCTGTCCCGCATGGGACAGGGCGCAGCGAAGAATCCCCGCATTTTGCTTTGCAACGCAAATACAGAGATCCTTCGTCGCCTCCGGCTCCTCAGGATGACGAGAGTGGCGGGTGCCGGTCTTTTGAATCGCCAATCACCTATATTCAAAGGACCCCTCACCCGGCCGCTGCGCGTCCACCCTCTCCCCAAGGGAGAGGGCTTTGGAATTATTTGGCCGGGCCTGCGCAGAGAAACGCGGCAGCGTTACCTCGCGGCGCTTACGGCGGCGTCAAGCGCCGGGAACCCGGCCTCCAGCATTTCTGCCACTTCCTTCTGAACATCGGCAAAAGTTTCAAACGGGCGGCAGGCCAGGTTTCGCTCGCGGCAATAGGCTGCGAGCTCATGTTTGGCAAAAACAACGTCAGCCTCTTCCACCGCGAAGCGGTCTGAGAGGCCATCGCCGATAAAGATAACCGGCTGCTGCTTCTTTCGCACCCGCCGGATGATCGCCGGCTTGCAGGTGGCGCATCCGTGTTTGCAACCGTGATTGCTGTGCGGAAAAACCGCCCGCATCCGGCCCGCCTCAAGCTCCAATCCGGTTGAAAACAGATGCCGGCCGTTGCGCAGTTCGCCGTCCGCCCCCACGCGTTTCAGGACGCGCCGGATAACATAATCAAAACTGTCGCTGACAATATAGAAAGGGAGTCGGCGGGCCTTCAGGAAGTGGAAAAATTCCGCAAAGCCAGGATCGAGGGGGATGGCGTCAACCAGGGCGTTCAACTGCTTTGCCGTTACGCGCACCAGGGCGGCCTGGCGTTCAAAGCACTCTCGAGAGCCGATGTCGCCGCGCAGCCACTGTTCTTCCACTTCCCGCCAGGAAGGGTCGGCGTATTGCGTCAAAATTTCGTCGGTCACATCCAGACGCGTAATAGTGCCGTCAAAGTCTGAAAAAACAACGGGTTTCAGCGCTGATTTCGTGCCCCGGCCGTTAGCTGAAAATTTTTCCCTCAAGTACTTCTCCCTTTTCTCCGATAGATGAGCCAGAGGGTCAGATGGTAGGTAGTCAGGAAAATCACCCCCTCCTGCACGCCCTATGCACTGCCTACCACCTAAAACCCACCTTACTCCCCACGCTCGTCCACGAGGCGTTTGCGCTTCCGCCCCAGGACGAGCGTCCCTGGGGAGTAAAAACGAAACGCCAGCCGGTACATGCCGCAGACCTGATTGTCCCAGACGTCAGGATACCGTGTCTCCAGATTTTTTCGCACTGCGTCTTCAACTGCCGGGGTAGAGACGCCGTTGGAGGGTTCCAGCCGGAATTCCAGGATGTCGTGCAATCCTTCCTGCCTCACTGCCACCTGCCAGTTCGAGGAAAGCCCCGGAACGTCGCACAAAACCTTCTCAAAAATCTCGGGATACATGTTTCCGGCGCCCATCACCACCATTTCATCGCGGCGGCCGCGGATTTTCGCCAGGCGCCGCACGGTGGTTCCGCAGGGGCAGGGCCCGTCCAGAAAACGCGTAATGTCACGTACACGGTAGCGGATCAGGGGCATGGTGCGGCGGGCCAGCGTGGTGACCACCAACTCGCCATAGCCGTCCGGGGCAGGATCGAGGATCTCAAACAGCAGGTTGAACTCATCCACGTGGTAGCCGTTGCGTTCCAGGCACTCCATGCCGGCGCCGCCGCCCATTTCTGTTGAGCCGTAGCCGAGAATCACCGGCGCCTGCCAGATTCGCTGGACATAATCCCGGTAGGCGTCGGTCATGCGGTCGCCGGCGGCAAAGATCAGTTTGATCGGAAAACTTCCCTGCTTTTCAGCTATTTCGCTCAGGCTCACCAGCCAGGTCGGGTCCGCCACAATCACGTTGTAGTGGTAATGCGCCAGGCGGTCATAAATCTCCGCCGGCTGCGGCTTGCCCGCCGCCGAGCAGAACACGCCCATTTGCTTGCAGGCGAGATAAGTTACCCACGGGCTGATCCAGTATCCGGCGTCAAATGTGCAGATTACGCGGTCGCCCGGGCGCATGCCGTTCTCATAGAAGGCTGCCGCCTCGTAGCGCGCCGAAAAATCCACTTCGTCGTATCCAAAATAGACCCGTTTGGGCCCGCCCGAAGTTCCTGTGGTTTCATACACGGACTCCGGTTCCCGGCACAGAAATTCCTCCGGCGGAAGGTTGCGAATGTCTTCAGGGGTGGTAAATATATCCCCCAGATCTTCCGGCCGGCGGACCTGTTCCGCCCGGAGGCCGGCTTCCTGGAGCTTTCGGGCGAAAAACTTCTGGTTGGCGGCCGCATAGCGAACCACGCGGCGAAAACCGTCCGCCTGGATCTTGTGGATTAACGCCGGCGGGAGGGACTTGCCCCAGCGGACAAGCCGGGGAATGGAACCGCCAATCATCCGTCGTTCAACGATCTTCCGAAGGTCAGCTACCATGAAATCTCAAAACAAAGCGGAGCGCCCGGCCCGTCTAATAGATTACTGGGAAACAAACTCGTCATTCCGAGTTTCGTAGCGAGAACGTCCGCCTTTGAGGTCCGCGGTTTTCCCTGGCACAAAATCCGCAGACCGCAACGCCGGCGGTCTGCGCTACCCCTTTTCGGCGTTCAGATCAAAAGCGGATTCCTCACGGGATTTCGGGATCATTCGGGTTACATCAGGTATGCCGATTCCCCGGAAGCCGGCAAGGGGGCCGCCAGCAGGTCGATAAAGGTGGCCTTTTCGAGCAGGGCCCTTGCAATCTGGGCAACAGCATAGGCAGCATCGGGGCGGGCCATCTCCTTCCCGCGCGCGCTCAACGCCTCCATCTGTTTAGGATCATCAAGCAAATTGGAAACCAACGCGGGTATTTCTTCCTGTGCCCTGGCCGCGATCCCCACTTTCCGTCCAACCAGAAACTCAAGGTTTTGCTCTTCCATTCCGGGACCCGGGAAGGCAAGAATCGTAGGAAGACCCGCTGCCAGGGCCTCCGAGACGGTAACGCCTCCGGGCCTGGTGATCAGCAGGTCGGCTGCTGCCATCAATTCCGGAATGGAATCTGACCAGCCAAAGACATGGAGTTCGAGCGCCAGTTGCCCTCGCATTGCCTCCAGACGCTGGCGCATGTTGTGGTCCTTTCCAGCCACGGCGAGCACCTGGATGGGATGGCGGCACAGTTCCAGGCTCTTCGTGATGGCGTCAAGAGGCGCGGGCCTGATGCCCCCGCCCATCAGCAGAACCACCGGCCGCGCAGGGTGCAGACCCAGCGCGCGGCGAACTTCCGTGCGGTCAAAACTGAGAGCAAAAGCAGGATCGATGGGGACGCCGCAGTTCACTATGCGGTTGGCTGAAACCCCCCATGCAATCAACTGGCGCTTGGCTTCTTCGCTGCCGACGCAATGGACGTCGATTTCCTTTCGAACCCAGGGCGGCTGCGCGCAGAAGTCAGTTTGAACGGCCAGGATGGGAGCGTCAAACCAGCCTGCGCGGCGGCCAAGCCCGACAACCCTGGCGGCGCCCATCTGCGTAGCAATCACCAGGTGGGGGCGGAAAGTCTGGAGCCGGTCGAGGACTGCCCGGCAGCCGCGCCTGAACAGCCAGTCGGGACATGTCTTGCGGAGTTGTTTCCGCTGTCTCCATTCAAACAGCCGGCGCCACAGCGAGGGAGCACGCCGCACCATCAGCCAGTAGGGGTAGGCGTAGAGGCGGAGGAACCAGGGGGCCGCGAGATCCAGAATGTCAATCGTCCGGGCCTCAACGTTGTCCGCGCCGTCGTGCAGGGACAAGTGAATGGCCTGGTTCGCGCGCATAGGCCCAGCGCCCATGCCCAGCGTCAGGATAGCAATCCGCCTGATTTCCATGCCCTCTCCTAAAACTGTCCTCGAACCACGGCCCACCAGGCCAGGAGGGATTTCACTCCCACCCGCGTACCAGCAGCACGGCGTTTAACCCTCCGAAGGCAAAGGAGTTTGAAAGCGCCGCGCGAATGCGCTTTTCCCGTGCCACGTTGGGAACATAGTCAAGATCGCACTCCGGGTCGGGCTGCGTATAGTTCGCGGTGGGCGGAATCATTCCGCGCTCCACCGCCAGGATCGTCGCCACAAACTCAATCGCGCCCGTAGCGCCCATCGCGTGGCCGTGCATCGATTTGGTGGAACTGATGGCCAGCTTCCGGGCGTGGTCTTTGAAAACTCTCTTGATCACCTGCGTTTCGATGGAATCATTCAGGCGCGTTCCGGTACCGTGGGCGTTGATGTAATCAATCGCCTCCGGCTCGACACCGCCTTCATCGAGCGCCATGCGGATGGCCCGTACCGGGCCGTCCACCGACGGCTGGGTGATGTGCGAGGCGTCGGAGCTCATGCCGCAGCCGGCCAGCTCGCCATAAATGTGGGCGCCGCGCTTGAGGGCATGTTCAAGTTCCTCGAGAACCAGGACGCCTGACCCTTCCCCGATCACCATCCCCCTGCGGTCGGCGGAAAAAGGGCGGCAGGCCGTGGCAGGGTTGCCGTTGCCGGAGGCGAGAACGCGTACAGCCTCCCAACAACGCATCACGCCGTAGGTGATGGGTGCGTCGGCCCCGCCGGCCAACATCATGTCAGCCATCCCGAATTTTATGATGTGGAACGCTTCCGCGATGGCATGGCCTGAGGATGAACAGGCTGTGGCGGTGGTAAGCGCCGGCCCCTGCGCGCCAAACTCCATGCACATGTGCGACGTAGCGGCGTTATGCATGATGCGGGGAATCGTGTAAGGGTGCAGCCGGGTGGCCTGCTTTGCGTAAAGATTGTGGTAGCCGGCGTCATAGCTCCCGGCCCCACCCATGCCGGACCCCATTACCACCCCGAACCGGCAACGCTCCTCTTCGGCGACCGTAATGCCGCTGTCCTTCATGGCTTCGCCGGCGGCAATCAGCGCGAACTGCGCAAACTTGTCCAGCATGTCCTGGCGCTTCGGCGGAAAATAATCGTCCGCGTTGTAATTATCAACTTCGGCTGCGATTCGAACTGAAAGGGGGGACGAATCGAATTGAGTAATCGGTCTGACGCCTGCCCGCCCCTGCAGCAGGTTCTCAAAAAAGCTATCCCTGTCTTTCCCCGTGGAGGAAAAAACCCCCAATCCCGTTATGACGACCCTGCGCACCGTGAACTCCAGTAAGCTTAGTTGCTGACCGCAGGGCCGCTGCCTTTGGCCATCGCTGCGAGATCAGAAATGTCCTTGCCTTCAAGCACTCGATTCAGACTGTCAACAACCTGTCGCACGCTTTTCATGTTCTGGGCCACAGCGTCAGGGATGTCAATCTTGAACTCTTCTTCCAACGCAAACAGGATGTTGACTCCGTCCAATGAATCTATCCCCAGCTCCTCGAAAGTGGCATCAATGGAAACCTCGCTGGGCTCCAGGTGCTGCTCCCGTGCAATAATTTCCACGACTTTTTCACCTACGTTCATATCTTCTCCTTGCCGAGCGGTCCCAATACCCCTCGCCTGACCGCCTTACGATGATATCCCGATAGGATTCTTCTTCGCGACTTCACTCACAACGCGTAACAACTCCGACAGACGGAAGGGCTTCTCCAGAAAGGCCCTCACTCCCAGGCTCCGCGCGAGATCGTGTTCAGCACCCGTAATAAATGAGGTCATCAGAATGGCGTCACAAGCAATCTTCTTTTCCTGCAGCTTCCGGATTAATTCCAGCCCGTTCTCACCCGGCATTCGGAGATCAACCAGAATCACAGCCTTACCGTCGCCTGCGCCCAGAGCTTTCCACAGCCCTTCGCCATCCTCCGCTACCTCGACTGAGTAACCGTTTGCGTTTAGAACCTCGGAAAGAAGGTCCCGGCTCTCTTGATCGTCATCCACCACCAATACTCGATTTAAGCCCACTCAAACACCCGCATCGGTAGAGTTCCATCTGTCGAACTGCATTTTCTGCAGCATCAGGGAGTCCAAAGTGGCGTGTTAATCTTAACTCATTCAAGATTAAACTCTTATTGAAAACAGAAACCATAACCCGCTAATGTCTGCCCAGTCCGAGTGTTGCAAAATGGGACACAATGCAAGGTGAGTGTATTTTAATGTGACACGAATTGCCATTAAGATTGTGTGAGGTTGCCGGGGAACACAGCCAGCGCTCCTATTGGGGGCATATGACGAATCTAAGCCAAGAACCTTTCGATTGGCGCAAAGGTCAGGCCTTCCCTGGTGGCCGTTTCAATAATAGCCGGCAGGGCCTCCACGGTTGCCGACTGGTCGATGCCTGCCGAGGGGGGCTGCTCATGGCCGTCATGGAGAAGGATGACAGCGCCGCGATGTAGCCTACATACGATGGCGCGGATGATCGACTGGCTCTTATATTTCCAATCGAAGCCCATCACCGACCACATCACCATCCTGAGGCCCCTTTCCCGCAGGACCGGCACCAGGCCGAACCAGCGCGCGCCATAGGGAGGCCGGAACAGCGCAGGCCGCACTCCGGTTATTCGCTCGATAGTTTCCTGGGCGCGATCGATTTCCGCGGCCATAAACCGGCGGCTGCGGGCGAACAAAAACGGGTGCGAGTAGGTATGGTTGCCGATGGTATGCCCTTCGCGCACGATGCGCCGGGCAATTTCCGGATGCCGCTCGACGTTCTTCCCGCACATGAAAAAGGTTGCGGAAATCCCATGCTCGGCGAGGATATCGAGAACTTGTTCAGTGAAAGGAGCGGCAGGGCCGTCGTCAAACGTCAGAACGACGTTGCGGCTATCCGCGGGGCCGCGATTCACCACAGGGCGAAAGACCTTTGACGACGGAATAATGCAGGCATACGCCAGCGCCCATGCGCAGCCAATAATAATGATGAGCCCAATCGCAACACTGACCATAACCAACCTGCGGACGCCGCTTCCGTCCAAAGCCCGTGCGCGAAGCCTCCACAAACGTTCCACGCGGGCGCCTTCCGAGCGGTGTTTATCCTAGCACAGGAGCTTTTGGGATTCCCCCTTCACCGTCTTGCGGACCGCATGAGGAAGATGTATGTTATTGGCAACGGGACTCACAGAGGTGACAACATGAGCAGCACAATTGACCGCTTTATGGCGCAGCAGGGCTTTGGTGACGAAGAATCCTCACGCCGGCTCTGGCATTTTCAGGCCCTGCAGTTCCAACCCGCTGCCATAGCAATCCTGGTAGCGATGGGCATCATCTTCCAGCGGCAGGGGCTGTTCTTTGTACTGGCGGCGGTCCTGGTCTGGAACGTTGTTTTCCCCCGCCTGAATCTCTTTGAAAGGACCTACGATTGGGTAGTCGGCGCCCCGATGTCGAGGCCAAAGCTCGAGCCTGCTCCGGCGCCGCGGCGTTTCGCCCAGGGCATGGCCGCAACGTTCATGGCGCTGATTGGCCTTTCGCTTGCGCTCGGCTGGATGATCGCCGCCTACGTGTTTGAAGCTTTCCTGGTTGTTGCCCTCGTCGCTCTCATCGCCGGCAGGTTCTGCATGGGATCGTACATCTTTCACATCCTGACCGGCCGCCGCCGCTTCGCCAACACCACCTGCCCGTGGTCAAAATAGCAGCCGCTCCTTCTTTCATTCTGAACGCAGTGAAGAATCCCCGCATTTTGGCGGGTCGCCCCCGTCCGTCATTCTGAGCTTGCCGAAGAATCCCTGTATTCCGGTATTCCGGCCTTGAATGCAAGCACCGGGCGGGTGCCGCAGATTTTGATTTTTAAAGTCTGCGTTCAGCGAAGCTGAGCGGGGTTATAATCGCGCGGGAAAGAGAATTATGAATTGTGAATGATGAAGAAGGGCAGCCCAGAGTCGGAGCAACGGCAGCAAGG
>DASSJE010000137.1:0-3578 GCA_035691365.1 Terriglobia bacterium | reverse complement strand
ATCGCCTGGCGGCTTTCTGCTCCATGTACTATCTGCTTTGCATTTGCCATTTCTCAAATTCCTCCAAATTTTGCATCCGCCCGGCGTTTCAGGCCAGTGGGCGGAGTCTTAAGATTGCTTTCTGCCATCTCCTGCAACGCGGAGCGCTTACTTCTTGCCGGCTGCAGCTTTCGCCTTGTCAAGGACGCCCAGAATCTCGTCCTCACGCAGGATCAAGTATTCGTTCTCATCGATCTTGATGTCGTTGCCGGAGTACTTCCCGAACAGAACGTGATCGCCCACCTTCACGTCGAGCGCGATCACTTTGCCGTCATCGGTCTTCTTTCCATTGCCAACCGCGACGACTTCCCCTTCCTGAGGCTTTTCCTTTGCCGTGTCGGGAATGATGATTCCACCCTTCACGGTTTCTTTTTCTTCAATACGCTTGATCAGAATCCGATCATGCAACGGCCTTAACTTCATTGTGTGCCATCTCCTTTCCTTATTTACCTTGATTACGGGCAACCGTCATCCGCCAGAGTCTGGCACCCCAACACTTCTGGATGCTTGCCTGGGGATGTTCTTGCCCGCTTCAGTTATCTATTGAAAACAGAAGACTTAAATTAGTATTGCCAAAAACCCCTATAATTAGCACTCTCAACCCAAGAGTGCTAATTTATAACTTCGGGTAATTCCTGTCAAGTCCCTCATGGTCGTAAACCCCTACTTGGAGGTGTCCATGCGGAAGGTTATAATGGCCCTTTGAAGGAGGGAATTTCCCGATTGTTACATCCTGAAGCATCCCCTTGTGAATCCTCGTCTTCACTCCTCAAATTAATTGGCCGTCGGCA
The DNA here is from genome assembly GCA_035691365.1 of Terriglobia bacterium. Classification (GTDB taxonomy): domain Bacteria; phylum Acidobacteriota; class Terriglobia; order UBA7540; family UBA7540; genus SCRD01. The sequence goes on along the minus strand of DASSJE010000137.1, from coordinate 2,748 downwards.
ATGCGTGGTTCCTTTCCTGCTGGCTATCCTGGTATGCCTGAGCTTTTCTGCCGCCGGCCAGGCACTGGTTCCTGGTTCTGACGCGGCTGTGGCGCCCGCTCCGCAGGCGCAGAAGACTTTGGAAAAGGGAACGGCGCCAACCGAGAACCCCCTGGCACCGATCCAGTCGGCGGTTGGCAATCTGCATTCGCCGAGCCTTCAGGCACTGGCCGGAGCTCTTGGCCTGAGCCCTGCGCAAATCGGCCGGCAGCAGTTTGAAGATTCAAGCACTGGAATGGAAGAAATCAGCGGCCTTGGCGAAGCAGGGGCGCCTGCCGTAGCTGTAAAGTGGCAGCGCGCGGGAGGGGGGCAGAATCCGCAGGTGGGAAGTGCGCCGAAAGTTTACCTTCTTTCCTGGGATGGCAAGAACTGGCAGGCATCCTATCTGGTGGTCTCGTCCGATGCCCTCACGCTGGAGGTGCTGCCGGCAGAAGGAAGCGAGGCCTCTCTTTTTGCAGTGATCATCTATCGGGACGTCACTGCTGTCCCTTATCCGGTGATCTTCCGCTTTCAGGACCACCATGCCGCGCTCGTGTGGGACGGGAGGGCGGATTCCAGTTCCTACACCGGGTACAATTATGGTTCCATCGAGTTTAAGAAAGCGGGCGGAGGCAGTGTTCCCGCCATGGTTGTGGCAGGGCAGGCAGACCCCGGATTGCTCTCATTTCCTGCTTCGCAGGAAGATTCGGGGCGCGGTTTTCAAGTGGCTACTGCTTACATCTGGAAAAACGGCGCTTATGTTCCGATCCGGCAGGAGTATACTCGAAACCGCGATTATGTCCTCTACAGTTTCATCGCTGCGCTGCACCTGCATGATTATCAGAAAGCTTATTCACTTGTCGATCCGGGGCAGTTCCTCCGCACAAAGAAACCGAATCTGAAACTGTTCCGTGAGCGAATTCAGAATGCCTGGCCGGAATTTATCGATGACAAGATCTTCGAGGTTCCCGTGCGGCGAGAAATGGATACGGGAGGCCAGACCTTTGTTCTGAAGCTCGGCAGCGGAAAAATGAATGTCTACGATCCAACCTTTACGCCGGGACCAGACTATCGATTGACGGGCTTGTCACGTACGGAATCCAATTATTGAGGGTGGAAGAAGCTTTCCCGCCCTGTACCTGCGATGGCGCTGCGGAAACGCAGCCTGCAGGTCAGCGGTTTGTGGTTTGGGATGCCCCCGATGTGTCAAGCGAGGCCTGTTCCAGGCTTTCCTTGTGAGGGCGAAGACCTGCGAGTTCTTCCAGCATCTGGGTGCGCATTTTTTCAAATTTCGGCCAGTCTTTTCTGGAGACAGAGAGGGCCGGTGGAAGCTTGAGAGCGAGGAAGTTCCGGAATTTGCCATGCTGTTCAATCCGGAAATCGAGGTGCGGCCCGGTTGCAAGGCCAGAGCGGCCGCTCAGCGCGATGGTCTCTCCCTGATGAACGTGCTCACCAGGATGTACCAGGAAGCGCGACAGGTGCAGATAGAAAGTTTCATAACCCATGGCATGGCGGACCTTGACCTCGCGCCCGCCGCCGCGGTCCCAACCGGCAAAAATCACGGTGCCGTCGCCGACCGTCTGGACCTGGGTGCCAACCGGCACTCCATAATCGATTCCAAGGTGAGGGCGATAACGCTTAAGGATGGGATGAAAACGGTGATAGCTGAAGCCGGACGTAATGGGCGCGGCAAATCTTAGCGGCGATCGCAGGAAAGCCTTCTTCAGGGCCTTGCCATTGGGCGCATAGTAGGCAGCCTGGCCATCGGGATTGCGGAACAACAGGGCCTGATAATGCTGCCCGCCGCTGTCATATTCGGCCGCCAGGATTTTGCCGTACCCTTCCAGGCGCCCGTTCTGGAATTTCTTTTCAACCACAACCTTAAACTGGTCGCCGTTCTGCGTATCCGTGTTGAAGTCAAAGTCCCAGGCGAAAATGTCCGCGAAATTGAGCGCAAGCTGGTCCTGCTCGCTCTGATCTTCCACCGCGTTAAACAGCGAACTGTGCACTGTTCCGGAGACTTCGGCTACTTTGGTGACGAATGGGATTTTCTTCACGCTGGCCCCAAAGCCCGTTGGCTGGTTCTTAATCCAGAGCATGTGCTCCGGGTCAATCTCATAGCCAATCTCCTTCAGGCCGTCCCGCGCAGAGGTGACCAGCGTGACCAAGTTGCCGGCGCGGACCTTGGCCAGGTTGTAGACGGGCCGCGTATCCTGAATCAGCTTCTGGATAGTGGCCGTCTCAAGTCCGTAATCCGCCAGAAAACCACTGAAGGTAGTCCTGGGAGGAAGTTTCTTCACCAGCGGGACTTCGCGCCTGGCAGCAATCACATTGGCGTCCCTGGCAGCCAGGACTTCCTGATGTGTGAGGGCATTCTCGGCCATCTCCCGGCGATGGATAACATATGCCAGGGCCGAACCTTCAATGGCGATCACGGCTGCCGCTATGATAATGAGCAGCCTGCGCCAGCTCGTGGGTTGCAAGCGCCCGGAGGTGGTCTTAGGGATGAGTTTCCTCCAATTCATATTGCCAGAATTTACCACAGACATTCACAATCTCAACCCTTTTTTATCTTGCGCTAACGCCTCCGGTGCTAAAAACGGCTTTGAACAAGCTCGGATGCCACGATAAATTTAGCCTGATCTTACGTAGTTTGTGTAAAATACGGATTGTTGGAACGAGCGACCTAAATATGTGCAGAAAAGTTGAATCGCCCCCGATTCCAAAGTG
>DASSJE010000136.1:0-3195 GCA_035691365.1 Terriglobia bacterium | reverse complement strand
TACGTCCGGGGCTACATTCTGGTGCCGCTCCGCGGCTCAAGAATGGCTGGCTATCCCGGGGGCCAGCGCAGGCTGCGCCCGCCCAGCAGGTGCAGATGGAGGTGGAAGACGGACTGCCCGGCACGCGGGCCCACGTTGAACACGGTGCGATAGCCGTCTTCTATTCCGCGCTGGCGGGCAATTTGCGCCGCCACCAGGTGCAGATAGCCGATGATCTCAGCATCCTCTGCCTGGGCTTCCTTCAGGCCGACAATGTGCTTCTTGGGGATGATGAGCACGTGCGTGGGAGCCTGCGGATTGATGTCCTCAAACACGAAGGCGCGCTCGTCCTCATAAACCTTCTTGGCGGGCGCCTCCCCGCGGATGATGCGGCAAAAGATGCAGTCAGGCATGGATAGTGGTCAGTGGGCAGTGTAAATGGGAAGGGGGTGGAGGCGGAAGGGTTGAGGTAGTTAGTAGCTGGTAGTTAGTAGTTGGAAACGAAGCGTGCAATGCGCGTAACCACCTAGCAACCACCAACTACCGGTTGTTAGGGATTGCGCACCAGGCGCACGGGAATGGGATTTCCACCCGTGCCGCCGACCGGTGGGCCGCCGCCGCCACCACCACCACCACCGGCGGGGCACGAAATGGTGTTGAGAATGATGGCGTTGACGTGATCTTTGTTGCCGCCTCCGGTGTGGCTTTGTACGAACATCTGCAGGAATCCAACCACGGTTTCCGTCTGCCCATTGCCTGGATTGAGGTTCGCGCCGTTATATATCGGCACGGTGACGACGGAGCTGGATTGAGCCGGTGAAATCACCGTGCCCTGGCTGATGACTCCGGCCTGCACCAGAGGATTGTTTGACCCAGCCGTGATGGTGAGCGGAGGGGTCGCCCCGAGATTAGTGTCCGCGTCACTCACGGGATTGCCATTTCCATCCAGAAGGGTGTCCTGACCGGGAGCGCCGATGAGCGTGTCCAAGCCGTGATTCGTTTGCCCAACTTTACCGCCGGGAATCACCGGTACCTGGTCGCCGCACTTATAGGCCTGGGTCTCGCATACGGGAATGTAGTTTTTGTAATCGCCGGGAACGCCGTCAAAGCTGATTTCGCCATACTGGCTCGGCCCGCTATTCTCGTGCAGCATTAAGTGCTCGCCGATTACCCCCGTGGAAAACGGGCCTGGATTAGTGATGCTGTTGTTGCTGCTGACCAGAGTGGCCCCGTTGTTGCAAAGATTTCCCGTTCCGGGGTGAGCGGCGTATGGATCGCAGTTAGAAATCAACCACGGCTTGATGCAGCTGGTTTGCACTGGAGTGTTCGATCCCGTGGGGTTAAAAGCCTCGGCCGTGGCGGTGGCGGCAACGGCGACTGGCGCTTTGGCGCCTCCCAGCATGGACTTCAGAGCCCCGGCGAAGACGGTTGGTAAATTCCGCCGAACGGTTACCTGCACCAGTGGATCACTGGGGCTGGGACTTGCCGGAAAGGTGATATCGGCATCGGCGATAGCCGCCGCTTGTCCAAACACTTTGTTTTGGGCGCCAGCCCCTTTGGCTTGCGCCTTCACTGCCGTTTGCACGGTAGCGCTGGTGCAGGAACTTGCTGTGCCTGGAGCTGAAGTGCATCCCGAGTCTCTGAAAACGGTGGCGCCGGCCAGCGCCGCCGCATCGGCAGCGCGCTGCGCTTCATTGCGGGCCACGTACATCATAGAAACATCTATCGCCATTGCTGCCATGGCGAGCAGAAGAATCAGCGCGCAACAGGCCAGCAGCAACGTCTGGCCGCGTTCTTTCGCCCATCGCGTATTCGAGCCCATAGCTTGCCTCAATTCGTTATGTTCTGCATTGTGCCCACTGCGGAGATCTGGTAGGTGCTGGAGAAATTCGCTCCCTGCGCAATGAGTCTGATCACTTGGTGAAACAGGAGAAAGCGTGCCGGATAATTCACCGTGACGCGCGTCATGATGGCGGTGCCGCCGTTAACAACCTGCGCATCTGCTCGCTCGATCTTAATGGTCAACGTATCGGGGCAATTCGTGGCGGTAAATTGCCAGGCGAAGGCGCTTACATTGACGCCCGCATTCAATACACAGTTCTTTCCGTTCGTTGCCAGGACGTTGGTGTCCAGCAGGTAGTTGTAAACCGACTGCGCGACCGCCGTAATGTCCGTGGAAGGCGGCCCGCTGGATCCGGGCCCGGTAACCAGGTTGGAGAAGCTCTGGCCCGCGCCTTGGCGCGCGCCTTCGCGGGCGGCGTTGGCCAGTTTGTCGCGCACGGTGAAAACATGTCCAAAGTCGAAGGTTGCCACCGTGAATACCAGGAACAGCGGCAGCATCACCGCCAGTTCCACGATCTGGCTTCCAGTGCCGGAACGCCGCTTGGATTGCGATCCGTGTTTGGTGGTGAGCAGGCGCATTTCCTTATTGCTCCTCTGTCATCTGCACGTAGCTCTTGAGCGTAAGCGCCGGCACACGCATCCACGGTCCCAGCTGGGTCTGTACATCCAGCGGATAGGCATAGCCGACGGCAACACCGCACTGCGGAGGTACGCCGCCGCCCGTATTGTTGAGCAGCACATCGCGGCAGACCGTGATTTGTGTCGTGGCATCAACGCTGCAGGGATTGCCGCCGCCGCTGCAAGAGGTCACTGCGGGCGCCAAAGCACTGATGCGCTTCGGCTCCATGCCATCGGCTTTCAGTGCGTTTGCGACTACGGTCGCAACTTCGCTGGTAGTGGGAGCTGCGTTGCCGCACGAGGCGCAACTCGGTGCCAGGGCGAAGCGGGCGCCTTCGCGTCCGGCGCGATTCAGGGTTTCGTACGCGTTGTAGGCGCGTCCCGACCAGATCAGCGCCAGCAGGATGCCAATAAAAATTGGCAGCACAAACGCGAACTCGACCAGTTCCGCACCCCGCTCCCTCTGGCGCAAAACAGTCGCACGCCCGCGATTTGCCGTTGTTCTTCCAAAACAAATCATGACGAAGCAGGCTCCCAGAGCCGAATTGCCCCTATGTGTTGTGTAAGTCTATAGGCCCAGGAAAACTTAAAGTAGGCCACAAAGGTGCTATTACCTTGGGTTACCCCAGTAATAATGCGGGTTTGCGGCCGGTGGGAGAAGTGCCAAGGTTGGTTAGGGGCAGGCTAGTCCAGCCTTACCAGGAAGACGGCCCCTTCGGCGGTGTGGGTGTCGCGGGCCACCTCTTCGGCGCGCTG
>DASSJE010000135.1:0-8987 GCA_035691365.1 Terriglobia bacterium | reverse complement strand
CCTTCTCCCGGCGGCTTCACGGACGGGAGGTCCTTGGGCAGCTCAATTTCATGAAACTCATAGACAATCTGCGGCAGGTGAATGTTGTCAGCAGGGCGCGGCAACAGATACATGAACGGGACTGAAAGCAGAAAGAATACGAGAGAGAAGTGCATCAGGCACGAGGTAAAAAAGGCCGTAAATTTCGGGCCGCCTCTCGCTCCCACCTCCTGCCGGCAGATGATGAGCGGGCGGGGCGGCGGATTCTTCAAAAACAGGGACTTGAACCCCCCGCGAATGGCATGGCGCCGCGGCTCGTGCGAAAGGAGCTTGAATCCCGGGATCTTGTGCCCATTGCCCGAACTGCCGTGGAGCAAAGCGGCGGGAAGAGTGGGATATTTGCGAAGCAGCGTGGATATGCCGGCTGAGATGACCTTGCGGCGGGGCTCGTGGCTTAAGATATTGATTTGAGGAGCCTTATGATTATTCCCATCCCCATTATGGCCTGGGTCAAAGGGAATTTTCAGGACAGGCGACTTGCGGAAGAGAATAGCGAGACCACCCCGTAGCGCCTGGTGGCGTGGTTCGTGAGACAACAGTTGGATCTGTGGCGCTTTGTCTGGCGCCATGATTCTTTGGTCCCTGCGTAAAGTTATATGGCCCGGTCCTCGGTGCGCTAAAGGTCCCCCTCCCGTAGCGGCGAACACATACTATGCAAATCAGGTTCCTTTTATTGACAAATTGATTGCTGACGGCCTAATAATCAATCTGTTCTATAACTTGGCGGGGAATCCCGGCTGCCCGGGAATTGAAAGTGTAACTTCTTATGAACACTTGGGGCAAACCAGCGAGTGAATTAAGGAACACCCTTTCGCGCCACCGCGCAGGGATTTGCCGGAGGAAGGCTTTTCCACGGTCAGGTGGCGCCTGCGGGGCCTGAATGACAGCCGGCCTGACGTTGTGCCAACCCCACATGTTCCAGCCTCCTCGGATTCCATTTCAATGCTCCTTGCGCAGTGCCTTCGAGCTCCCTGGGCGTCAGGGGTGGAGAATCAGGAATCCACTGACTGTTTGAACGATGGTTTCGACGGTTTTCTTTGCTGCGGCCTTGCTTCTGCTGCTCGGGATGTAGAGGATGTCATTGGCAGCCATAACCGGATCAGGGGCTTTGTTGCCGATAATCTTTTCGACGTCAATATACTTTTCCACGTGGGAGCCATCCGGCTTAGTGTGAATGATGCGTGCCCGGTGCCGGGCTGCGTTGGGGGCCAATCCCTGTGCCATAGCCAGCGCCTGCATCACGGTGACGGAGTCGCGATCCTCCAGCATAAAGCCACCGGGTTTTTGCACCCCGCTGCCCGCGACGTAAATCACCTCGGCTTTGGAAACAGCGATTATGTCGTGAGGTTCGATCTGGATGTTCAGCCCTTCCGCCTGGGTGTAGAGCAGGTCTTTCAGGTTGATTCCTATTTTGTTAGGGGCCAGCATGGTCATGCCGGGGACGGTCTTGAGATTGCCGAATCCCCCCGGGCGGGTCACATAAACCGTCTTGCCGGGCGCTCCGGTGTTGCGTTTGGACAGACCGCCAGCCAGTGAAATCATCTCGATGATCGAGCGCGGTCCTGTAATCTGGTAGAGCCCGGGTTTTTCAACCGCGCCGACAATCGAGACGGGGCGCGCCTGATACTGCTGGACAAAAACGCTGACCTGCGGGTTTTGGACAAGGTTCTTTCCCAGCTCTGTTTCAAGCCGGTCGCGAAGCTGGTCTGTCGTTAATCCGGAAGCTTCGATGCGTCCGAGCAACGGCAGGCCGATGGTGCCGTCATTGGCAACGCGCACTGTCTGGTTCAGGTCCGGAACGTCGAATACCGTGATCTGCAGGACGTCCTGGGGGCCAATCACGTAATCCGCAGATAATTCATTCGTCGCCGGCGCAGAAGCGTCTTTGCGGGCAGAAGGCCTGGCCTGCTGCGTTGCAGTCCCGCTGGTGGCCGTGGATGGGATAGGGCCGATTCTTTCCGTGTCTTGCCCCGAGAGCCGCGCCGCCCCAGCCAAAACCAGTAAAAAAGCTGTGGCGCAGGCAATTCCCGTAACGGCCTTCATAAATTCCCCCATGATAATCTCCTGCCGCTGCAGGCGTCCGGAACCGGGTGCGTTAGTCCTTTGTCTCATGAAGGCCCCCGGAGCCGCCAACGGCAATGCTCAAGCGTAGCAGAGCGCATTTCAGGGTGTCAATAAACTCCAACTTGCCTGAGGTGGATTCCCGCCTTGGCCCAGTTCGCCGCCCGTTTTGTGGCACGCGCATCTTGCCCGTGACCACGCCTATCGCGGGTGGCGCAGGCACGCGCATTTTAGAGTCTGCGATGCCGCGCAGCGAGAGGCCCTTGCCTGATTTCATTCCGCACGATCGATTGTAGTCTCTTAGGTGCAACGCCACTGATCGCTCCCCAGTGCCATTTTTCATCCTTCATACTTCACACTTCATACTTCTATACGTCCTTCATCCTTCTCTTTTCTACTCTTAGCTTCGCCGAGGGCAGACCCCAAAAACCAAGGTCTATGCCCGCCCCGGTTCGTTTTGGGTTCGTTTTCGGGTTCGTTTTTTGCACAGGTGCGATTCTAAAGGACTTTTCGGGTTCGTTTTCGGGTTCGTTTCGGCTAACATATGTAGCCTTCCCCTTTGTTTTCAACAACTTCTCGGCTTCGTTTCTGCAAATAAAATTTTTTTGTCCCACGCGTTCTAGCGGCCAAATACGCCTTCTTGTGTTTTCAGCAACTTACAGGTGTTAAATAGTCCATGCAGACTGCCTATTCCTTCTGGCTGGCGCCCCGCCCGGCGCGACATCCTAAAGACTAGCACGGTAGCGTAGGTTTGTCAAGCTGTTTCTGCGGATTGTCGCTGCAAAGTGAGAAGTTCCGGTATGAGCAAAGTAGAAGGTTCCGGTGAAAGTGGCAGCAGCCGGGGGATGAGAAGAAACCGTGGCCGAGTCCTCGGGGGGGCTCAGACCTGCATCGCAAAAAAGTAGGTTCCAAGAAGCTTAGCGGGGGGAGTTAATGGTACGCCTGGAGGGATTCGAACCCCCGACCTGTTGCTCCGGAGCAATCTGGCCCCATTTTATGGATTCCAGGATCTGCTTTTCCTTCCGGTAGTTTACATCATTTCAGGGAACCTGCTTTCGCTTCAAGTAGACCCCCTTTCCAACCAAATAGATAGGGTTTTGGAACAGTTTTGGTACAGCTCCTGATCCCGAACCGTACGATCTTGTACTAAATGCACCCCATCATTCCAGCCCCCTTGGATCTCGCATGCCGCTGATGTTATGCCTCTTACACTTGCACTGCAAGAGGAAAAAGCCAATCAATTGGCTGCATCATTTGCCTCGGTCCGATCAATCCTGCCGGCCATCCGGATTACCACCAGGCGGGCAAAACAGCTGCAGGCTGTTCAGCTCATTCGCGAGCAGCGCGAGCAGCGGAAACAGGAAGTTGCCTTCAACGCCCGGCCGTTTGTGCTGTGTGGTATTCCTTTACGGCCTCTTCCCAAAGATCAGCTTGCTTACAAGCGTCGGAACGGCAAGTTCTTCCTTCAGATCATCGGACATCCGGACTTTGGCCTACCTTTCGGTCAGGATCGCCTGATTCCCATCTGGGTTGCGACACTTGCCCTTCGGCAAAAGAGCAGGACAGTCCATTTCCATAGTGCAGCCCAGATCCTCGATTTCTTCCGGCTACCCAAGGATGGCCATTATTACCGCCGAATAGCGCAAGGCTTTCAGCGCATCTTTGCTGCCACCATCTTTTTCGGAACGGAGGATCAGCCGGCAGGAAACCATCTGATCGACTGGGCAAGATTTCATTTCTTTGATCACCTTCATCTCTGGTTTACAGGAGGGAAGAGCCAAGCTTCCGATTCAACCTGCCAAGATCGGAACACAATCACTCTCAGCGAGGCGTTCTACAGAGAGATTGACCAGCACCGCCTGCCGATTGAGCGAGAGGTTGTAATAGCTCTGGCGAACTCGCCAGGAGTTTTGGACTTTTACGTTTGGATCGCCTGGAAGAGCTGGGTGCTCGGGGGAGGGAAGGTCTCTATTCCGCTTTTCGCGCGGGGAGGACTAAGAGAACAGCTGGGGTGCATCATTCCTTCTGAAGATCGTTTCCTACGCCGCAAAATCAATCAGTGGCTCAGGGTGATTCGTGCCCATTGGCCCGATTGTCCCGCCCAAATTTCCCCTGATGGTCAGACCCTTATCATTTCCTCCTCGAAGTCCTCCCCGGCCTTCCATCCTCTCCAAAGGCGCCGAAGCCGTGGTTCTCCCTTCCTATAGAGGTTCGACTTCCACAGAGTTCCCTTCCCGAGGTGTGTATGCGGAAGGCAGTTAGAGGTACGCTTCTAGTGGCCCCGATTACTCGACCAGATTAACCCTTAGAGCTATAGAGAAGACCTCACGGGAAATAGTGGTTTTGCCGCTATAATAGACCGAGTCGCCACGCTCCGTTTTCCCGTCATCAATACCTTGATGCGGTGCTTTCGAACTGACGATATTCCTTACGCCAAGCATCCGCGCGGCTCGACCACCGTATTGCATAGATTTAAGAGGTCAATCCGGACCGTGTGGTAAAAACACATGGGTAAATCGCAAGTTCGATCGCTCTTCTCGCCCTCCGGCACGATATTTCCAGAGCCCCATTTTCAAATTCAGTTGTCGACTCCGGCTCAACAGAAACGTCTCATCCACCGGTTGAAAAATCCTGCCGAATAGCGGGACAATATGACTGACTTGGCTAGACGCAAGCCCGTTCCGAATCAATGTTAAGCGTCAGCATTCGGAGCAAAGGGGAGATGACAACCTCATCAGGAAACACTTTATGCCACGCAAACCAATTGCATCCAGTCTGCCGGACACGTTTCTTGGAAAGCTCCAGAAGGGGGAATCCGTTCACGAATTCCGCAACAAACAACGCATTTTTGCGCAAGGCGATGTGGCTGACTCGGTTTTCTACTTGCAGAAGGGTAAAGTCAAATTGGCCGTCGTTTCCAAGCGCGGCCGGGAAGCTGTGATTGGCATGGTTGAGTCCGGCCAGTTCTTCGGCGAAAGCAGCTTAGTGGCTGGACACCCTCTGCGTATGGCGAGCGCCACGTCCATAGGACATTCGACCATCCTTCGGTTTGAGAAGGGCACCGTCGTGCGCCTGCTTCATGAGGACGCCGAATTTGCGGACTGCTTTGTGTCGTACACTCTGGCTCGGACCGTACGAGTGGAAGAGGATCTCGTAGATCATCTTTTCAATTCCACCGAGAAGAGGCTGGCCCGGGTTCTCTTGCTCCTCGCCAACTTTGGTCAAGAGGGTAGACCCCAGGCAGTAATTCCCAGGATCAGTCAAGAAACTTTGGCTCAGATGGTTGGTGCAAGCCGGCCGCGGGTGAGTTCTTTCCTGAACAAGTTCAGAAAGCTGGGCTTCATTGAATATAACGGCGGCCTGAGGGTAAACAGTTCTCTCCTCCGAATGGCGCTTCGCGACTAATTGAACCGCTTCAGTGCGCGTTACCTCCATCGCTGCATTTCTCCCGGATTGTTCCAAACAGAACAGCTTCTTATCGCTAATGTGTCAACTTATTAACGGGGCCAGGTCCCAAAGGGAGCATCTCGCCAGCTATATACGGAGCCAGGACAAAGCGGCTTGTGCTGAAGCCCGCTGAAATCGCAGGCGTGACTCTACCGGAAATTCCTGGCATTCCAGTGGCACAACTTGACGGTGAGATGTGATTCTGGTGGCGGCCCGCTTATCCACTGGAGAAGATTATGACTCTGAAGTCGACTGAAGTTCACGGGTCCTCCGGCTTTGAAGCTGCGGATGGCCCGGAAAAATCTTGCGGCTTTCCTCCCCTCGGCTCCGCTCTTAAGGTTCTTTTGGTGTGGCCGCGTTTTCCGTCCTCGTTCTGGACTTTTGACGGGATCATGGACCTAGTTCCTATCGAGACGGATCAGCCTCCTCTGGGCCTGCTGACCGTGGCCGCGCTCTGCCCAAAAAGCTGGACGCTAAGGCTGATCGACCGGAGCTTTGAAGATTTGCGCGATGCAGACATCCTGTGGGCCGATCTCATCATGGTCAGCGGCATGCGGGTGCAGAAAGACGACATTCATGAAACCCTCCTGAAAGCTCGAGTCCTGGGCAAGCGAACTATAATCGGGGGGCCTTTTGCGAGCAGCGAACCGGAACTCTTACTTCGACTGGCGGACCATGTGGTGGTGGGCGAGCCGGACGAGATGTTCTCTGAGATTGCTTCTGACCTTGAGTGCGGTTCCGCCCGGAGCCTCTATGTGGTCAAGGAAAGGCCTGATGTGAGCAAATCGCCGCTGCCTCGGTTTGATCTGCTCAAAATCGACAAGTATGCCTCGATGGCCGTCCAGTTCTCCCGCGGCTGTCCGTTCCAATGCGAATTCTGCGACATTATCACCATCTACGGAAGGAAGCCCCGAGCCAAGCGCCCTGCCCAGTTGATAGCCGAACTGGATGCACTGTACGAACTGGGATGGCGCGACCAGGTCTTTATCGTTGACGATAATTTCATCGGCAACCACAAACTGGCTCTCGAACTGGCGCTCGAACTTCAGGAATGGCAGAAACGCCGTGGCTATCCGATTCTGTTTTACACTGAGGCATCGATCGATCTTGCTCAGAAGCCGGAACTTATTGACGCCATGGTCAAGGCGAACTTTTTCTACGTCTTCATCGGAATCGAAAGCCCTTCACCCAAGTCCTTGAAGGAAGCTAAGAAATTTCAAAACCTGCGGCGCGACCCCTTGGAGTGCGTCCACTTCATCCAGAGCCAGGGGCTTTGGGTGACGGCGGGTTTCATCATCGGATTCGATTCCGATACTGAAACAATCTTCGAAGAGCAGCGGGACTTTATTGAGCGGGCAGCCATTCCATGGGCCATGGCGGGGTTTCTGCAGGCGCCTCCCACGACTCCGCTTTTTGACCGGATGATGAAAGAGGGCCGATTGCTGCTGGATACCACGGCCACCAGCAACTTCGATCCACCCAACTTTAAAACTCTGATACCGCTGCCGGTTCTGCTGAAGGGATTCAAGGAGACCCTGTCTTCTCTGTACGCGCCTTCGGCATTTTACGACCGGTGCTATCGGTCGCTGCGGCAATGGAAAGCTCGCGAGCCGCAGAAATCGCCCGAAATTCCGCTCGGCCCAATGCTTGGAATTCTTGTTCGCTCGATCGTTCGCCAAGGCCTCCTCTCCAATTACCGCGGGGCGTACTGGAGATTTTTGGTACGGCTCATCGGGCGTTGGCTGTTTGTTCCACGCAAGCTCAGCTTCGGGTTTGCGATGTTGCTGTCAGGGCACCATTTCATACCCTACGCAAGACGTGTGACCGGTCAACTGGAGATCGAACTCGATAAATGCCCAATTGAACAGGAAGCCCCAGAATTACAAAATGAGACGGCTGTCTTCCAGTGATCAATTTGCTCCTTATGCGAACGGGGAAACGGGCGTGTAAGTTCAGCAATGGACTGTGGTGTGTTCAAGCCCAGAGGGGAGAACCGGACGCAATACCAAATTCTTGAAAGTTTCGCGACATGCAGGCCTTTTACGCTTGGTTTGCGTCTGATGCACAGGGTTCTGAGCGGTTTTGAACTGATACGTAATTGCCTCAGGATGTAAGTAGTTTGCCTCGAGTTGCGAGGCGGGGTCTAGGGGGAAGGCAATGGAGAAACGGCACCGTTGAACGAGCCGTTCTCATGAAGCTGAAGCCTGGTTGCGAGGTGAAGCTTACCAATTGCAATTCCGCTTGCCCTAGCTTTGGCCCTGCCTTAGCCGATAGCCACGCTCTTGCAGGTTTTTGCTTTGCAAAGTCTCGCGCTCGAATGCGCTCGGTTCGAAAGTGCGACTCTTGCGCGGGAAGGGTATAATACAAACAAACTTGTGGAAACAGAATCTAAGATTCGAAAGATCGCCTTTCTCGGCGACTACTTACCGCGCAAGTGCGGCATTGCCACCTTCACATCCGACCTGCTGACTGCGGTGGCCGCGGAACACCCCCAAAGCCAGTGTTTCGCGGTGTCGGTCAATGATATCGAGGGTGGTTACGAGTATCCGGACGTGGTTCGTTTCGAGGTTGAGGAGCAGGATCTGACGTCCTACCAACGTGCGGCGGACTTCATCAACATCAGCAACGTGGACATCGTTTGCGTTCAGCATGAGTTTGGGATTTACGGCGGGCCGGCCGGGCGTCATGTGCTGGCGCTGGTTCACGAACTGAAAATGCCCGTCGTCACCACGTTTCACACCCTTCTGCGCGAGCCAAACGATACACAGCGGCGCGTCATGCAGGAATTGACCGCCCACTCGACCCGGCTTGTCGTCATGACTGAACGCGGTTGTCAGATGTTGCAGGAAATCTATAAGGCTCCGCCCACCAAAATCGACCTCATCCCGCACGGGATCCCCGACATATCGTTTGTCGATCCGAACTATTACAAAGACCAGTTTGGTGTGGAAGGAAGGGTTGTGTTGCTCACCTTTGGGCTGCTCTCGCCAAACAAGGGAATTGAACATGTGCTCAATTCTCTGCCGCTGATTTTGGCGGAGTTCCCCGAGGTTGTTTATATCGTCTTGGGCGCTACCCACCCGAACGAGTTGCGCGAACGAGGCGAGGCCTACCGTCTCAGCCTCGAAATCCTTGCCAAGAAGAACAAGATCGAGAAGAACGTCATTTTCTATAACCGCTTCGTAGAACTCGAAGAGTTGAAGGAGTTCATCGGTGCGGCGGACCTTTACATTACACCCTATCTCAACGAAGCGCAGATCACGTCAGGGACTCTCGCTTACGCGTTTGGCGCTGGCAAGGCCGTGGTCTCGACGCCGTATTGGCATGCTGCGGAATTGCTGGCGGAAGAGCGGGGAGTGCTGGTGCCATTTGGAGACGACAAGGCCATCTCGCGCGAGGTGATCGGCTTGCTGCGGGATACGACACGCCGTCATGCCATG